>DATEGZ010000036.1:0-39580 GCA_035279905.1 Vicinamibacterales bacterium | reverse complement strand
CAGGATGAGCCACCGCGCGGTGCGTGGCCGCGGCGCCGTGGCCGGGAGCGCGACGGGCGCTGTCGACGTCGCACCCGTCGTCGTCGCGCCAGCCGTCGCGGTCGCTCCGACCATGACCGGAATCGCCGTCGTGCGGCCGCCGTGCTCGCCGGCTTCGAGCTCGGCGAGCACATCCTTCATCTTTTCGTACCGCGCGGCCGGACTCGGCGCCAGGCAGCGCGTCACGAGCGCGTCGAGCCACGCGGGAATCGTCGGATCGATCGAGCGCACCGACGCCGGCGCTTCGCGGATGCGCGCCATCAGCTCGGCCACCGCCGTGCTCTCGCCGCTTTGCCGCCGGCCGAGCAGCATGTCGTTCACGATCAACCCGAACGCGTAGATGTCCGCGCGCTGGTCGACGGCTTCGCCGCGCGCCTGCTCGGGCGCCATGTACTCGATCGTGCCGACGCCAGCGCCGACGGTCATCGTCATGCCGCCGGCCGCCGATCGCGCGATGCCGAAGTCCATGATCAGCGCGTGGTCGTCGGCGTCGATCATGATGTTTGCCGGCTTGAGGTCGCGGTGGATCACGCCGGCGTCGTGCGCGGCGACGAGCCCGGCGCCGATCTGCCTGGCGATCGCGAGCGCGCGTTCCACGGCCATCCGGCCCTCGCGCCGGATGATCGACGCGAGATCCGATCCCTGGACGTACGGCATCGTGATGTAGGTGATGCCGTCGATCTCGCCGAGATCGTGGATGCGGACGACGTTCTTGTGCGTGACCTGGCGCGCGAGCAGCAGCTCGCGCTTGAACCGGCGCTCGGCCGCCACGGTATCGCCCGGGTCAGCTGCCGATTGCGGCCGCATGATCTTGATCGCCACCGCCACTTCGAGCGTTCGGTCCCACGCCTGATAGACCGCGCCCATGCCGCCGGCGCCGAGCAAGCGGATGATGTGGTAGCGCGATCCGAAATCGTGCCCCGGACTGAGGAAGCCCTGGCCCGACGTCCGGCCCGCACCCTCGCCCGCGAAGCCCGACGCCGCGGGCACGGGCGTCATACCCAGTTGCGTTTCGCCTTCGGAAGGATGGCTGATCGGACCGGTAGCCGGGCCGGCGATCGGACCGGTCGGCGGGCGCGGTGTCTGGCCGGACGCGCGACCCGTTTCCGCTGCCATCGGCGCGCCACACACAACGCACACGCCGTCGCGCGGGGGAGTACTGCTGCCGCAGCGAGAGCAAGCCATGCGGGGGGGCCGCTCGATTATGTCTTGAAAGTCGATCCGGTGTCCCGGCGGTGCTGTTGAAACTTGGCGACCCGAAGCGCGGCCTCGAGGTGCTGCGGCTCCGATCGGCCGGTGAAAGTGGCGGCGTCGTCCAGAATCAGGCGGGTCGTGACGACACGGCCGGAGACGGTGGCCTCGGCGCAGATGTCGACGAAGTCGGTCGCGACCAGCTGACCCGCGCAATTGCCGAAGACGGTGATGTCGCGAGCGATCACGTCGCCGCGCACCTCGGCCGACTGCGCGATGATGAGCGAGCCGTCGCACCACACCGGTCCCTCCACCCGCCCTTCGAGCGTCAGGTCGTCGGATGCGCGAAGCTCGCCTTTGATGGAGAAGGATTTCTCGAGGGTGATCATGGTCGTCGGAGTCCTAGTGTACCGCGAGTCGGTGTCATAGACTCCACACGTGTCACGAGAAAATCGCGTCGCCGAACTGACGTTCCGATCCCTCGTCCTTGGCGCGGCCATCACCACCGTGTTCACCGCGGCAAACGTGTACCTGGGCCTGAAGGTTGGCCTCACGTTTGCTTCGTCGATTCCTGCCGCCGTGATCTCGATGGCGGTCCTGAGCGTCTTCCGCAATTCGTCGATCCTCGAAAACAACATCGTGCAGACGGTCGCGTCGGCGGCGGGCACGCTCTCGGCCATCATCTTCGTGCTGCCGGGCCTGGTGATCGTCGGCTGGTGGTCCGGATTTCCGTTCTGGACGTCGTTCCTCGTCTGCGTGAGCGGCGGCGTGCTGGGCGTGTTGTTCACGATTCCGCTCCGGCGCGCGCTCGTCACGACGTCCGATTTGCCCTACCCGGAGGGCGTCGCGGCCGCCGAAGTCCTGAAGGTCGGATCGGGCCGTCGCGGCGAGACGGGCAACGCCGGCGATGCCCGCGAAGGTCTGATGGCCGTGATCCTCGGCTCGGTCGCTTCGGCGGGTCTGGCGATTTTCACAGCCACGCGCGTGGCGGCGGCCGAGGTGCAAGGCTTTTTCCAGGTCGGCCCGCGAAGTGCCAGCGGCTACGACATCGCCTGGTCGCTGGCGCTGTTTGGCGCCGGGCATCTGGTCGGTTTGTCGGTCGGCCTCGCGATGCTCGCGGGCCTCGTCATCGCGTGGGTGCTGGCGGTGCCGATCCTCACCGCGTTCATGCCGCCCGGCGCCGGCGTGGATCTGGCCACGCACGCGGCCACCGTATGGCGCACCCAGGTGCGCTTCATCGGCGCGGGCGCGATTGGCATCTCTGCCATCTGGACGCTGATCACGCTCGCCAAGCCTGTCGTCGGCGGACTCGTGACGACGCTCGCCGCGTCGCGCAGCGCGGCCTCGGCCGATGAGCGCGACCGCGACCTGTCGCCCCCCTGGATCTACGCGCTGACAGTCGTGTGTCTCGCGATCGCGGCGTGGCTCGCGTTCGCCTTTCTCCGCGGCACGCCCCTCGAGAGCCGCGCGGCGACGCTGACGCTCATCGCGCTCCCGTTCATCCTGGTGGGCGGGTTCATCATCGCGGCGATCTGCGGCTACATGGCGGGCCTCATCGGCGCGTCCAACAGCCCGATCTCGGGTGTCGGGATTCTGGCGATCGTGGTGGGCTCGACGGTGCTGGTGCTGGTCGAGCACCCGACTGCGGCCCTGCAGCCGGCGCTCGTCGCGTTTGCGCTCTTCGTCACGGCCATCGTCTTTGCATGCGCGACGATCTCGAACGACAACCTGCAGGATCTCAAGACCGGACAGCTCGTCGGCGCGTCGCCGTGGCGGCAGCAGGTGGCGCTCATCGTCGGCGTGATCGCGGGCGCCGTCGTGATTCCGCCGATCCTCAATCTCCTGGCGCGCGCGAACGGCTTTGCCGGCGCCGCTAACGTCGGCGTCATCGCCGCGCAGCCGCTGCCGGCGCCGCAGGCGACGCTCATCTCCGCGCTGGCGCAAGGCGTGATCGGCGGCAACCTCAACTGGACGATGATCGGCGTCGGCGCGCTGGTCGGCGTGGGACTGATCGTCCTCGACGAGATCCTGCACGTGTTCAAGTGGACGCGGATTCCGCCGCTCGCGGTGGGCATCGGCATCTACCTGCCGATGTCCGCGACGTTTGCCGTTGTCGTCGGCGCCGTCGTCGGGCACTGGTACAACGACCGCGCGAAGCGCGGCGCGTCGCCCGTGCGAGCCGAACAGCTCGGCGTGCTCGTGGCGTCCGGCCTCATCGTCGGCGAAAGCCTGTTCGGCGTGCTCAACTCCGGGCTCGTCGTCGCGTTCGACAACGAGGCGCCGCTCGCGCTCGTCCCCGACACGTTCGCGCCCGCGAACGTGCTGGGCCTCGTCACGTTCTCGGCGCTGGTGTTCCTGCTCTACCGCTGGATGCTGCGCCGGGTAGCGTGACCCAGCGAACCTAACGAACCCAACGAACCTATCGAACCTTGGTGTATCCGCTTCCGTATACACTCGAGAATGTCCCTGTCCCCGCATTGGTTCCACATCCTGCTGGCGCTGGCCGACAAGCCGCAGCACGGCGTCGCGATCACCGAGGACGTCCTGCGCCATTCCGACGGCCAGCTGCAGCTCTGGCCCGGGATGCTCTACACGGCGCTCAGAAAAATGACGGACCAGGGCTACGTCGTCGAGATCGACGCGCCCGAGGGATTCAGCGCGGGCGGAGGCAAGCCGCGGTTCTACCGGATCACGCCGCTCGGCCGGCGCGTGTGCGCGGCCGAGGCGGCCAGACTGGCGCGCATCGTCGGCACCGCGCACGACAAGCGCGTGCTCAAAGGCACTCGTGTCGTCTGACCTCTCGTCCCACCGGTTGGCGCGCGCGTGGTACCGCGCGATGCTCGTGGTGCTGTCGAGCCGCGACCGCGCCGAGCTCGGCGGAGACATGGAAGCGGTGTTTGCCTCCAATCTCGAGTACGAGCGCCGGCGCCGCGGGCGGTGGGGCGTGGCGCGCGGACTCGGGCGATCGGCCTGGGACGTGATGGCCTTTGCCGTCGTCGCGCGGCGTGACGAGCGCCGCCGGCGGCACCATGACGCGGCGCCCGGGGGGCAGCCGCGGGAGCCTCGTATGAGCCAGTTCGGACGTCTGTTGAGTTCACTCGGCCAGGACGTGCGTTTTGCGGCGCGCGTGTTGATCAAGGACCGCACGTTCACGATGACGGCGCTCCTGACGCTCGCGATCTGCATCGGCGCCAACACCGCGATCTTCAGCATCGTGCGATCCGTGGTGCTGAAGCCGCTCCCGGTCCCCAACGCCGATCGCATCGTGGTGTTCCACAACAACTATCCGAACGCCGGCGCGACGCATGGATCGACCGGCGTGCCGGACTACTACGATCGCCGCGAACAGACGGATGTCTTCGAGGAGCTTGCGCTCTACCGCCGTCAAGGCATCACGCTCGGCGCGAAGGACGGCGCCGTTCGCCTGCCCGTTGTTTTCGGGACGCCGTCGTTCTTCCGGCTCGTCTCGGCCCGGCCCGCGCTCGGACGCATCTTCACGGACGAGGAAGGCGAGCCCGGACACGAGCAGGTCGTGATGCTCAGCTACGGGCTCTGGCAGCGTGAGTACGGCAGCGATCGCCACGTCGTCGGCCAGACCGTGCAGCTCAACGGAAAGACCTACGAGATCGTGGGCGTCCTGCCGGCAGACTTCCGCTTCCTGTGGAACGACATCGACGCGTACCTTCCGGCGGCGTTCAAGCCCGAGGACAAGGCCGACACCAAGCGGCACAGCAACAACTGGGAGATGCTCGGGATGCGCAAGCCGGGCGTCCCGATCGCTCGCGCGCAGGAAGAAATCGACGCGATCAACCGCCGGAACGAGGAGCGCTTCCCGCAATTCACGAAGCTGCTTCACGACGCGGGCTTCTACACCGCGGTCGGCGATCTGCAGAGCGAGGTGGTGCACGACGTTCGGCCGGTGCTGTTCCTCCTCTGGGGCGGCGTGCTCTTCGTGCTGCTCATCGGCTGTCTGAACATCGCGAACCTGGTGCTCGTGCGCGCGAGCGGGCGGACGCGCGAGATCGCGACCCGCCAGGCGATTGGCGCCAGCGTCCCGCGCCTGTCGCGGCAGCTGCTCACGGAAACCACGTTGCTGTCGATGGCCGGCGGCATCGTCGGGCTCGCGGTGGGCTGGTGGGCGCTGCGGCTCGTGCCCGCGCTCGGCCTCGACGACATGCCGCGCGGCCACGACATCGCGCTCGATTCGTGGAGCGCGGCCATCATCCTGACGATCGCGATCGCCGTCGGCCTGGTGATCGGCCTGATGCCGGTGATTCGTCTCTCGCGGCTGGACGTCAACGGCGCGCTGCGCGAGGAAGGCCGCGGCGGCACGGTCAGCCGCGGCACCAGCCTCGTGCGCCGGGTCCTCGCGATCGCGCAGGTCACGATCGCGTTCGTGCTCTTGATCGGCGCGGGCCTCTTGCTCGCCAGCTTCCGCGAGGTGCTCAAGATCGATCCCGGTTTCGCCTCCCGCGGCGTCGTCACCGGCGCGATCTCGCTGCCCAGGGTCGTCACATACATGGAAGACGAACAAGTGACGGCGTTCGTCAATCGGCTCCTCGATCAAGTTCGCGCGGTTTCCGGCGTGCAGGCCGCGGCGGTGACGTCGACGGTGCCGCTCGGCGGTGACCACAACGACTCGGTGCTGATTGCCGAGGGCTACCGCATGAAGGAAAACGAGTCGCTGATCTCGCCCAACATCATCGCGGTGAGCGACGGGTATTTCGAGACGATGGGGACGCCGCTGGTGCGCGGCAGATTCATCTCGCGCCAGGACACGGCCACCAGCCAGCCCGTCGTCGTCATCGACGAGCGCCTCGCGAATCATTTCTGGCCCGGTCAGGATCCACTCGGCCGCCGGCTGTACCAACCGGGCAGCGCGGAAAACGTCCTGAAGCCCGCGCCGGACACCAGGTGGCTGACGGTCGTCGGCGTCGTCAAGGAAGTGCAGTTCGACGGGCTCGCGACCGATCGAAAACTGGTCGGGGCGTGCTACTACCCGTTCGCGCAGGCGCCCGAGCACGGCATGAGCCTGATGGTGAAGTCCGCGATCGAAAGCAACACGCTGGTGGGCTCGATCAGGAAGAGCGTGGCGACGATTGACCCGGCCCTCCCCTTCTACGCCGTCCAGACGATGACGCACTACGTCGATCAGGCGCTGATGTCGCGGCGCGTGCCGATGCTGATCGCCGGCGCCTTTGCCGCCGTCGCGCTGCTGCTCTCGGCGATCGGCATCTACGGCGTGCTCGCCTACGGCGTCGCGCAGCGCCGGCGCGAGATCGGCATCCGGATGGCGCTCGGCAGCACGGGCGCCGAAGTGTTCGGTCTCGTGCTCCGTGAGGGCCTGAGGATCGTCGCGATCGGTCTCGTCCTGGGATTCGCCGGCCTGCTCGCGCTGCGGCGCGTGCTTTCTGCCGTGCTGTACGGCGTCACGCCGCTCGATCCGATGGTGATCGCGGCCGTGGTGATCGCGCTCGCGGTCGTCGCGTTCGTCGCGATGAGCATTCCGGCGCGCCGCGCTTCGCGCGTGAGCCCCGTCGTCGCGCTAACGGACTGAGCGGCGCAGCTCGTCGCGGCGCGAGACGAGCCGCGCGCGTTCGCGTTCGACGTCCGCGTCGAAGCGGTCGGGCGTATCGACGGCCAGATGCATCACGAACGCGATTTCGGCCGCGTCGGTCGGCCGACGATTCAACCTGTTGATCCTTGCTCGCTCGCCGATCTTCGACTTGATGAAATCGGCACGCTGATCGGCTGGCTCTGCACGTACGTCGTCGATCACCGCGATCCAGAAGTCGGCGTCGGCAGCAGCCGCTGTCCGGCGCTCGGTGATCGTGTTGTATTCATCCCAGGACCCTTCGTACCTCCCGTCGGCGAAGAGCGCGGCCACGACCTGCACGTTGGGTTGTTTGAGCGAGCTTCCCGGATCGCCTAACGGCACGAGCCGCCGTTCGTGCGGCGCGATCATCCCGCGCCCGGCAGCCGGCGGACCTTCCGATCCGACTTCGTCGCGCCATTGCTGAAACTGCCACATCCCTGAAGCGTAGACGTTCAGCGAATAGGCCTCGAGCGGTACGTCTCTCAGATTCTCGAGGAGGACGTCGAACTGCCCGTCGCCGCGCGGCTCGAGTGCCATGCGTAGTGACGTCACGGCGCGTGGCCGTGCGTCAACGAGCTGCGTCGCGGTGCTCACGGCCGCGCCAACGAGCACAACAGCGGCCAGCGCGCCGAGTACCGGCATCGCTCGGTCGTCGTTGTATCTCGACGGTGCGCGCTCGGCACGCGGCAGCTCATGAGGCACTGTCAGCCAGCAAATCAGAAATCCGGCGAGCGCCCCGCCCGCGTGGGCGGCGTTGTCGATGAACCGAAATCCGACGGCGCCGATCAGACCCGTCAGCACCATCGTCGCGATCGCCGCGCGGCCGTACGAAACTGGGACGTCATCTGGCCGGCGGAGGCTCAGCGCATACGTAAACGCGACGAGTCCTAGAATCCCACCCGAAGCGCCGATGGACGCGGTGTGGGGCAACAGCCAGTAGCTCGCGAGACCGCCCGCGATGACCGCAGCCACGTACGCGAACAGAAAACGGCTCCGCGTCGAATACAACTCGACGATACGACCGAAGACCAGCAGCGCACTGAGGTTCGCCGAAAGGTGGTACCCGGACCCGTGCAGAAACGCCGCCGTGAGCAGCCGCCACCACTCGCCAGCAGCCACTCTCGCCTTGTCCAGCCCCGCCGCCGAAATAGTCCGCGGCAGCGACCCGACGACGAAGACTTGGACCAGGGCGATCGCGACCAACGTCGCCATGATCGCGTAGGTCGCGTAAGGTTCGCGGGCAGCGACCCGAGTCTCCAGCGCAGCGGTCAGCTGTCGATCGCGGCTGGCTTCCGCTGCAGCAGCGACCGGATCGCGCTCGCGCACGAGCCACCAGGCCCGGGCGGCAGTCGCCGTCTTGAAGAGTCCGATGACCGTCAGGTACCCGAGCAGAAAGGACATCGCGCCCGGAAACTTCAGCTCGGAAACGATCCAGGCAGTGCCGGCTGCGAGCGTCAAAGCTCCCGCGGACACCATCTGCGCACGCAACAGCCTCAGCTGGTCCTGCTGGATCAGCCGGAGTACCTGCGGAGACACACCTTCGGACTCGACATCGGCCGACGGTCCAAGGTGGAGCGTCGTCGACACCGCGACCGGCTGCTTGACCATGCTCGCCGAACAGTCTACGCCGGAATCGCGTTGACTATTCCACCTGCATCGCGATGAGCGGATCGACGCGCATCGCCCGCCGCGCGGGCACGTAGCACGCGATGGCCGCGACGACGATGAGCAGAAGCGCGGTGAGCGTGTAGCTCACGGGATCGGACGGCGCCACGTCGAAGAGCAGCGTGCGCACGAAGCGCGAGAACGCGAGCGCGCCCGCGACGCCGATCGCGACGCCGATCAGCACCAGCTTCATGCCGCCGCCGACGATCATGCTCATGACCTGACCAGGCTCGGCGCCGATCGCCATGCGCAGGCCGATCTCGCGCGTGCGCTGGCTCACGGTGTACGCCACGACGCCGTAGAGACCAACCGCCGCGAGGAACAGCGCGACGCCCGCGAACAGCACGAGCAGCAGCATCGAGAACCGTCGCTGCGCGACCGAGTCGCTCACGACCGTCGCGAGCGTCGTCACCGAATACGCCGGCAATCCGGGATCGAGATCCCGCACGGTCTGTCTCACCGGCCCGGCCAGCTGTGCGGGATCGCCGGCCTTCGTGCGCGCGAGCACCCACATCGTGCTGAAGTCGTCCTGCCCCTCCGGCACGTACATCGTCGGATCGGCCGTCGAGTCGAGCCCGCCGTAGTGCACATTGCCCACGACGCCGACGACCTCGAAGTAGCCGTCGACACCGTTGCCGATGTGAATGCCCTGGCCGAGCGGGTCCTCGTCCGAGAGGTACTTCTTCACGAACGCTTCGTCGACGATCGCGGCGTGCTGCCCGCTGGTCGAGTCCTGCGCCGTGAATAGACGCCCACGGCGCAGCGGAATCGAGAGCGTCTCGAAGTAGCGCGCGCCGACCGTTCGATAGTTCGCTGACGGCTCCTCGCCCGGCTTGGCCTTCGCCTGCCCTCGCACGTCAAACGACAGCACGTAGTCGCCGCGCAGCGGCAGCGTCTGCACGACGGTTGCCGACTGGATGCCCGGCTGCGCCTCGAGCTTCTCGACCAGATTCTGGAAGAAGGCGTGATGCGTCTCCGGCGTCTTGTACGACGTCGCCGGCAACGAGACCTGGAACGCGAGCACACCTTTCGGATCGAGTCCCGGATCGACGTTGACGAGCTTGTCGAAGCTGCGGAGCAGGAGAATGGCGCCGGTGAGCAGCACGATCGAGAGCGCGACTTCGGCGACGAGCAGCGCGCTGCGCACCCACCGGCCGCCGGACGTCGACGACGACCGGCCGCCCTCTTTCAGCACGGCGCCCACGCCGGCACGGGAGGCCTGCCACGCGGGCGCAAGACCAAAGAGGATGCCGGTGACGATGGTCGCGAGCGCCGCAAGCGCGAGCACGGCGCCGTCGATGCCCACGTCAGCGGCCCGAGGAATGCTGCCGGCGCTCAGCGTCTGAATCGGCACGATCGCGAGGTACCCGAGCAGGACGCCGAGCGATCCGCCGGCGATCGCCAGCACCAGACTTTCGGCGAGCATCTGCGCGGCCAGCCGGCCGCGCGCCGCGCCAAGCGCCGTGCGGATCGCGATCTCCTTCTCGCGCACCGACGCGCGTACGAGCAGCAGGTTCGCGACGTTCGCGCACGCGATGAGCACGACGACCCCGACGGCGCCGAAAAGCGTCATCAGCGCCGGCCGGATCGCGCCGACGATCTGCTCCTGGAAGAGCACGACGCGCGCGGACTCGCCGGCGCTCGCCTGCGGGTATTGCACCGCGAGGCGCTCGGAGATCGCTTTCATCTCCGTGGCCGCCCGATCGAGCGGCACACCCGGTTTGAGCCGCGCCATGACGCTCAGAAAGTGCCCGCCGCGGGTGGCGTTCGCCGGGTTGATCGCGATCGGCCGCCAGAATTCGGCCGTGCGATTCGGAAAGTAGAAATCCTGCGGCATCACGCCGAGGATCGTCACCGGGACGCCGTTCAGCGTGATCGACCGCCCGACGACGTTGGCATCGCCGCCGAAGCGCTGCTGCCACATGCCGTAGCTGATCACGATGACGGTGTTCTTGCCGGGCTGGTCCTGTTCAGCCGTGAACGCCGTCCCCATGGCCGGCGAGACATGAAGGAGCTCGAACGCGTCCCACGAGACATTGGCGCCGAGCAGCCGCTCGGGCCCGCTCGGGCCGATGAACGTCGCGCTCGCTCCCTGATAGGTCGCAATGTGCTCGAACACCGTGTTCTGCTGGCGCCAGTCGAGGAACGTCGCCGGCGCGACCGAGAACAAGCCGTACTGCGGCACGATCTCGTGCACGCGCACGAGCCGATCGCCGTCCGGATACGGCAGCGGCTTCAGCAGCACGCCGTTCACGACGCTGAAGATCGCCGTCGTCGCGCCCACGCCCAGCGCGAGCGTCAGCACCGCCACGATCGTGAACCCCGGCGATTTGATCAGCTGCCGAACCGCGTAGCGTGCGTCGCGCAGAATGTGAGCGAGCATCAGTCCTCCTCGAGACGATCCCGGCCGGGCTTCGATCGCGCTCACGAGCCGCTCCGTCGCGGGCCGAAGGTGCGGGCGGTCGGCCCGCCGCACGTCCGCGGCCATCTTCGTCCAGTCGGTGATTTGCGCCCGCGCGTACGCGTCGGCGGCCTCGCCGGTCGCGCCGCGGGCCACCGCGTCGCGATAGAAATCCTCGAGCTGCGCCGCGATCTCCCGGACGATGCGGGCCTCGCGCTCGGGCGTGAGATCCGCCAGGGTCAGGTGTGCGCGGACGAACGCTTGCCAATCACGCATCGCCCGGATCCATCACATCGTTCACCGCGGCGATGTAGACCTTCCACGTCGCCCGCTGCTCGGCCAGCACGCGCCGGCCCTGCGGCGTGAGCCGGTAGAAGCACCGCTCGCGCTCGCCCGGCTTCTCCACCCAGCGGCCCTTCAGCCAGCCCCGGTTCTCGAGCCGCAGCAGCGTCGGATAGAGCGTCGGCAGCGCAAACGTCAGTCGCCCGCCCGACCGGGACTCGATGAGCTTGCCGATTTCGTACCCGTGCCGCGGCCGGGCCTCGACCAGCGACAGGACCAGCATCTCGATGCTGCCCTTCTTGAGCTCCGGACTGAACATTAGGCGCCTCCCTACATGTAGGGACGCGTAGTATGACGAGAAAAGAAGACAAACAGTTGGTTCGGGTTCGGCGGGTTCGACAGGTTCCGCAGGTTCGTTGGGCCTGCCTCGCCGTAGCCGCGGAGCGGCGAAGGCGGGTTCGTTGGGCTTGCCCACCGTAGCCCCGAAGGGGCATAGGTGGGTTCGGCGTCTAACGAACCCGGAAAGCCGCGTTGAGGACCGCCCCAAGCCGGACACCGGCGAGCTCGAGCTGGTGGTCGATCGCGAGGCTCGCCGCGGCCTGGTAGTCCTTCGACAGCTCGACGGGCCGCGTGGGCGGCGCGCCGGGCGTGAAGCCGGGATACGTGTAGACGTACTCCACCGCGATCTGGTGGACCTGCTCGGCCCAGGTCGTGAAGTCGACGGGCGTCCCGAAAAGCTGCGTGCCCTTGAAGGCCGTCGTGAGCGCGTCGACGTACGTCACTTCGTCAGGATCGCGCAGCGCGATCAGGCGCGAGTCCCAGACGCCGTGCAGGTTGACGCGGACGCCGGGGTCCGGCGGCGGCTGCCCGACGAGGCTGACCGTGACGTCGTTGCCGCCGCGATCGTGGTTGTCGATCGAATGCAGCGGCATGTGCAGATCGCCCACGAGGTGAATCAGCCACTTCAGCGCTTCCTTCCGCCGTTCCTGCGGAAGCGAGGCATCGGTGAGGTCCTTCCGCGCGCGCTCGAGCTCGGCGATCACGCAATCGCCCTGCGGCGTCGGCTTGCAGTCGCGCGCGGCGTCGTACTTCTGCTCGCCGTACGGGATGTCCACGAAATGCCAGTTGTAGGTCTCGGGCCGCTGCGATCGAATCTCGTCCGCCCACGTCGACACCGCAACGAAATCCTCCGAGCCGAGCAGCGCCTGCACGCCCTGCTTCGCCTCGGGCGTCAATCGGCCCAGCGCGATGCGCGCCACGATGTGATGGCCCTCGGGCCCCCAGCCGTAAAGTACCGGCGGCGCCAGGAGCACCAGCGCGGCAATGGCCACCATGCCTGTTCGGCGCATCACGTCGACCTCATCTCCCGCAAGTCTACGACACCACGGCATGCTAGGATGGCGCCCTTCTCCGGAGGTTCGCCTATGGCACAACGACGTTCCTGGCTGCTCATCGCAATCCTTCTCATCGCCGCCGCGGCGCCGCTCCGCGCGAGCTCCATTCCCACCATTCAGGGATCCGCCAACGGCATCGAGCTCTGCGAGCAGGCCGTGTGCGGCTCGGCCATCTTCGCCGCGATCTTCTCCGGCCAGGCGGGTTTCAACCCGCATGCGCTCGGGACGATCGTCGTTTCTGTCACACACACGCCTCTGCCTGACGCGGAGAATCCGGATCCGGCGCATTTGACCGCCGGCGTGTGGCAGTTACAGCCGCTCTTCGGCCCGAAGATCGGGGGCATCATTACGGGTGGCACACTCGAGATCAGCGGTCCCGGCACGTTTCACGTCGTCGCGCACATGTTCAGCCCGGCCACCGGGAATTCGACCTTCGATGGCACGCTGAGCCACAACGCGTTTCCGCCCACGATCAAAGGCACCATCCAGTAGGTCCGCAACTGTGGACATTTTGTCCACAGTTGACGTATGGTGTCGGCATGCCAGACCCGTGGCGTGCCGACACGTTTCTCCCGCTCCCCAACGACGCGCTCTTCATCCTGCTCGCGCTCGCGTCACGGCCGCTGCACGGCTACGGCATCATCCGCGACGTCGAGGAGCGCTCGGCCGGCGAGACGATGCTCCAGACCGGCGCGCTCTACCGGATGCTGCGCCGGCTGCTGCGTGACGAGCTGATCGAGGAGTGCGAGGCGCCGGCGGGCGAAGGCGGCGATCCCCGGCGGCGGTTCTACCGGCTGACGAGGCGCGGCCGGCTGGTGCTCGACGCGGAAGTCGAGCGGATGTCCCGGCTCGTCCGGGCCGCGCGCCTCACGGAGCCCGGCAAGCGGCCGCGTCTGACATGAGGACCCGCCTCTTCCGCGCGCTCCTCGCCCTGCTGCCGCGCGAGTTTCGCGCGCGGTTTTCCGACGAGCTGCTCGACACCGCCGCCGCGCTCGATCGCGCGCGCCCCGTGAATCTCGCCGAGGCGCCGGGCGTGATTGTGGACGCGGCGACGACGGTCGTCGCGATTCGCCGCGAAATGCGGCTCGAAGCGCGTCCCGTCGAACGCCGATCCGCGAGGAATGTCATGAACAGCCTGCAGCAGGATGTGCGGTTCGCCGTGCGCGGCCTTCGGCGCGACGTCTGGTTCACCATGTTCGTCGTCGCCGCGCTGACGCTCGGCATCGGCGCCAACGCCGCGATGTTCGGCATCGTCGACCGCCTGCTCGTGAGCGGTCCGCCGCACATCCAGGATTCGAGCCGCGTCGTCCGCTTCTACCTGACGTCTCAGCCTGACGGCATGCGGTCGTTCACGACCTCGTCGTTCGGGCACGTGAGCTACGACCTCGCGCAGAGGAACGCGAAGAGCTTCGACGGCGTCGCGAGCTACGCGGTCAACACGGTCGTGGTCGGCTCGGGCGCCGACGCGCATGCCGCGCAAGGCGGCTACGCCTCCGAGACGCTGTTTCCGTTGCTCGGCGTGACGCCGCAGATCGGCCGCTTCTTCAAGGAGGACGAGAACCGGCCTGACGCGGCGGCGCACGTGGCGGTGCTCGGCTACGCGGCGTGGCAGCGCTGGTTTGGCGGCCGCCCCGATGCGATCGGGCGCAACGTCACGATCGGCAGCGTGCCGTACGCGATCGTCGGCGTCGCGCCGCGCGGCTTTACCGGTCCGCAGTTCGGGCCGGTGGACGTGTGGCTGCCGATCAACCTGCGAGGCCCCACGGTGCAAAAGGGCTGGCAGACCTCATGGAATGCGCAGTGGCTCGAGATCGTCGGCCGTCTCGCACCCGGTGTCACGTTCGCGCGTGCTTCCGAAGAGCTGACGGCGATCCATCAACGGGCGTACACCGGTACCGAGCCCTACATCGCGAGAGGCCGGATGACGGTCGCGGCGATCTCGGCGAACGACGCCGGCGTGGAAGCGCCGGAACTCACGGTCGTCCGCTGGCTCTCCGGCGTGGCGCTGATCGTCCTGCTGATTGCGTGCGCCAACGTCGCGAACCTGCTGCTCGCGCGCGGACTGCGCCGCTCGCGCGAGGTCGCCCTGCGCGCCGCGCTTGGCGCCGGACGGTCGCGCCTCGTGCGCCTGCTGCTCGTCGAATCGCTGTTGCTCGCGTGCGCGGGTGCGGCGGGCGGATTGATCGTGGCGTACGGCCTTGGCGGCCTCGCGCGCACGGTGATCTTCTCGTGGGTGGATTGGACCACGTCGCCGGTCGATGCGCGAGTCTTCGCGGCCTCGGGCGTGCTCGCGATCGCGGTCGGCGTCGTCGTGGGGCTGTTGCCGGCGTGGCGCGCGACGCGCGTCAGCCTGACCGACGCGCTGAAACAAGGGGTGCGAGAGGGCGGCGGCCAGCGCTCGCGGATGCGCCACGCGCTGACGATCGCGCAGGCGGCGCTGTGCGTGGTGCTCCTGGTCGGCGCGGGATTGTTCGTGCGCAGTCTCTGGAACGTGCGAACGCTCGCGCTCGGCGTCGATCCCGATCGCGTGGTCGTCGTCGAAGTCAGCCGCTCGCCGTTGGGGCGGATCCAGGACCCCGCGGCACTCGCCGCCGAACGTGAGCGGCGGGCGCAGGCCGCCGCGGACGGCCTCGCGCGCGTCCGGCAGATTCCCAGCGTCGAACACGCGAGCCTGGCGGTCGGCACGCCGTTCGGCAACCGTTTCACCGTCGAAGTTGCCGTGCCGGGCCTTGCGACCGTCCCGCGCCTCAAGACCGGCGGCCCGAGCGTGAGCGCCGTCGGCGCCGACTACTTCGCGACCGTGGGCACGCCCATCCTCAGAGGGCGGGCCTTCGCGCCGGAAGATCACGCTGGCACCGAGGCGGTGGCGATCGTCAGCGACACGATGGCGAAGACGGTCTGGCCGGGTGAAGATCCGATCGGCAAGTGCTTCTTCGTCGGCAAGGGCGCCACTACGTGCGCGCGCGTCGTAGGCATCGCGGGCGACACCCACCGGAGCCAGCTGCGCGAGCCGCCGGTGATGCACTACTACATTCCGATCGGGCAGGAGGTCGGGTTTGGCGGCACGGTGTTGCTCGTGCGTTCCTCCGGCACGAACCCGGCGCTCGGCCCCGCGATCAAGAGCGCGCTCGTCGAGTACGACGCGAGCATCCGGTTCATCAGCCTCACGACGATCCAGGAAGCCGTCGACCCGCAGGTCAAGCCGTGGCGCATCGGCGCGACGGTGTTCTCACTCTCCGGCATCCTCGCGTTGCTCGTCGCCGCGATCGGCATCTACAGCGTGATGTCGTACCTGGTGGCCGATCGCACGCACGAGATCGGTGTGCGCCTCGCGCTCGGCGCGCGCCGCGGCGACGTCGCGCGGCTCATTCTCCGCGGCAGCCTCGGCATGGCCGCGATTGGCGTGGCCGCCGGCAGCCTGATCGCGCTTGGCGCCAGCCGGTTTGTCGAACCGCTGCTCTTCGACGAGTCGCCGCGCGATCCGGTGGTGTACGGAATCGTCGCCGGCGTTCTCCTGCTCGTCGCGTTGGCCGCAGGGATCATCCCGACGCTTCGGGCGAATCGTATCGATCCGTTAGAGGCGCTGCGGGTGGAGTAATTTCGGGTGCGACAGGTACGTCAGGTACGAGGAACGCACTGGCGCTGGTCAGCTTCTTCCCTTTGAAATAGGTTGGCCAGCGATAGCTCGTTCCGCGTACCTGACGTACCGGTCGTACCGGTCGAACCTGTCGTACTATCCCGCGATGGCCCTCCAGGCCGGAACAACTCTCGGTCCGTATCAAATTCTGGCCAAGCTGGGCGAAGGCGGCATGGGCGAGGTGTATCGCGCCCGTGACAGCAAGCTCGGGCGCGACGTGGCGCTGAAAGTGCTGGCGGCGTCGGTCTCGGGCGATCCCGATCGGCTCGCGCGCTTCCGGCGCGAAGCGCAGGTGCTCGCGGCGCTCAACCATCCCAACATCGCGGCCATCTACGGGTTTGAAGACTCCGGCCCGACGCACGCGCTCGTGATGGAGCTGGTCGAGGGCAAGGGGCTCGATCAGATCCTGTCGGGCACGAAGAGCCAGGCGTCTGGCCCGTGGTCTCAGGCGTCAGCGCAGGCGTCAGGCCAAAGGCCCCAGGCGACGAGCACCGCAAAGCCGGTGTCAGGCCCGCGGGACATGACCTCCAGTCCTGCCAGCGGACGAGCGCCGGGGCCGGTGGCCCAGGGCCTTGGGCCCGATCAAGTGCTCTCGATCGCGCGCCAGATCGCCGAGGCGCTCGAGTTCGCGCACGAGCGCGGCATCATCCATCGCGATTTGAAGCCCGCGAACATCAAGGTCCGCGACGACGGCACGGTGAAGGTGCTGGATTTCGGTTTGGCGAAAGCGCTTGCGCCCGAAGACGTGAGCGGGACGTCGGACGTGATGAACTCGCCGACGCTCACGGCCAGGGCCACGCAAATGGGCGTGATCATGGGCACGGCCGCCTACATGGCGCCCGAGCAGGCGAAGGGCCGGCCGGTCGATCGCCGCGCGGACATCTGGGCGTTCGGCGTCGTGCTCTACGAGATGCTGACGGGCCGGCGCGGGTACGAAGCCGAGGACATCTCCGACACGCTCGCCGCGGTACTGACGCGCGACGTCGACTGGCAGGCGCTGCCCGCCGACACGCCGGCGCGGCTCCGCGGCCTGGTGCGTGATTGCCTCGCGCGCGATCCGAAGAACCGGCTGCGCGACATCGGCGAAGCGCGCCGCGTGCTCGATCAGATGATCAGCGGCGCGCCCGACGCGGATCCGGCGGCGGCGTCGATCGTGACGGTCGCGGCGCCCGAGAGCCCGGCGTGGCGACGCGCGCTGCCATGGGCGATTGCGGGCGTCGCGGTGCTTGCTGCCGCGGCGATGGCGTGGACGTCGCTCACTCGCCCGGCGGCGCCGCGCGGCCTCGTGACGCGATCGAAATTCCCCGTGCCGGATCTCTCCGGCTTCGTCGCGCTCTCGCGCGAAGGCACCAAACTCGCCTACACCGTGTCGGGACCGCAGGGCTTCTTCATCGCGCTGCGCCAGATGGACCAGTTCGACGGCAAGCCGTTGGCCGGCGGCGAAAACAACGGCTGGCCGGTGTTTTCGCCGGACGGCGAGTGGATTGCCTTCAGCTCGATCGCGGCGCCGACGAAAATCCGCAAGGTGCCGATCGCGGGCGGCACGTCGATTACGCTGTGCGACGGCAGTTTTCAGCAGGGCGCCGCGTGGGGCCCGGACGACACGATCGTGTTTGCCGGCGGCGGAGGCCTGATGACCGTGTCCGCCAACGGCGGCGAAGCCAGGCCGCTGACGAAGCTCGACGCAGCCAAAGGCGAGCGGTCGCACACGCGGCCGCAATTCCTCCCGAACGGATCGCTGCTCTTCACGATCTCGTCAACCGCGCCGGACAGCCCGCACTTTGCCGTGCTCGATCCGAAGACCGGCCAGTACCGCACCGTCACGCGCGGCGGCGACAACGGTCAGTACGTCCCGACCGGCCATCTGACCTTCGTCCGTGACGCGACGCTCTTTGCGGTGCCGCTCGATCTCGCGCATCTCGCCACGACCGGCCCGGAAGTGCCGGTAATCGAAAACGTCTCGACCGTCGGTCCGAGCAACACTGGCGACTACACGTTCTCGCAGAACGGCCTGCTCGTGTACTCAGAAGCGCTCAACGCGCAGGGGACAATGCTCGTCTGGATGGATCGGCACGGCAATCCACAGCCGATTCAGGGCCAGGTACGTCGCGAATGGGCGACCGGGCGATTGTCGCCGGACGGAACGCGCGTCGTGAACGGCATTCACGATGACAAGGGCACCGACCTGTGGGTCGCGGATCTCACGCGGACGACGGTGACGCGCCTGACGTTCGGCGGCGACAACGATTTCCCGATCTGGACGCCGGACGGCAAGCGCATCGTCTACAGCGGTACGAAGGACGGCAAGGCGGGATTGTATTCTGTGCTCGCCGACGGCACCGGACAGCCGGAGCTCGTCATCGCCGCCGCGGACAACCGGCCAATCGCGACGTCGTTCACACCAGACGGCAAGACGCTGCTGTATACGCAGCCGACGAAGACGAAGGCGACGATCATGATGCTGCCGTTTGGTAGCGCGGCAGGATCGGCGACCCAGCCCCATCCGCTGCGCGAGCCGAACGTCTCGGATGGCCAGGCCACGGTCTCGCCTGACGGCAAGTGGGTCGCGTTCGCGTCGCTCGACACCGGCACGGCGGAGATCTACGTGCAGCCGTTCCCCGGTCCGGGCGCGAAGACGCGCGTCTCGACGGCCAGCGGACGGTACCCGCGCTGGTCACACAACGGACACGAGTTGCTCTATTGGACGGCCGCGCCGGGCAATGCGGGCCTGATGTCCGTCACCGTTCAGACGTCGCCAACGTTGTCGATCGGCGCGCCGAAGGAACTGTTCCGCTACGCGCCGGGCACGACGTGGGACGTGGCGCCGGACGGCGAGCGCTTCCTCGTCGAACAGGCGTCACCGACGGGCACCGGCGCGATCTTCGCGGTGGTCACCGACTGGTTCGACGAGCTCCGGCGGCGGGCGCCCGCCAGGAAGTAGTCAGTAACCCAGCACGCGAAGTCCGGGCACGCGCGAGAAGTCCTTCACGTTGCGGGTGAGAAGCGACGCCTGCTCGATCACCGCGGCAGTCGCGATCAGCAGGTCCATCGCGGCAATCGATCGCCCCCCGCGCTCGATCGCCGAAAGCAGTCGCGCGTAAGCCGGCATGAAACGCTTGTCCGGGTACGCGATCACGAGCCCGGAGAGCAGGCGGTCGAGCGCGTCGTGCTCGCGTGCCGGTTTCCGCGCCAGCTCAGCACCAACGCGCAGCTCGCAGAGCACGTGCACCGACACCCCCAGCACTTCATCGTCGTCAATCGCCTCGAGGGCGTCGAACGCGGGCCCCGGCCGGTCGCGGGCGGTTTCGCGCTGCAGATCGATCAGCAGGGAGCTGTCGAGGTGGATCATCTCCCGGGCACTCGCGCGCGATCGCCGCGGCGCCCCCGAACCTGCCGCTCCGCGGCGTCGAGCGCGTCCTCGCTCATGTGCGCGGTCCGCGCGACCGCGCGGAACCGGCCCGCGGTCGGCAACGGTCCAAAGTGCGCCTTGATGACCTCCGAGAACGACTGCCCCTCGGATTTCTGCCGCGAGAGCAAGCCGTAGGCCTCGAGGTCGATGGTGATGGTCTTTACGGCCATGCACTTATCATGCACTTGCATCAGGCGGCCGTCAATCGCCGCCGAGCTCGAGCCGATCGACTTCGGCCTGCAGGCGATCGCGGAGCCAGATCGCCTCGTCGGTCGCGCGAAACGTGTGCTCCCAGAGACTCGCGCCGCCGCGCGTCCACATCGCGATCGTCTCGAGCGACTCCGCGCTGCGCTTGAACATCCACCAGTACTGGCCGCCGGGCGACCCGGGCCAGAAGCACTCGCCGTAGCCTGTCGAGATCGCCGCGTCCACCGCGGCCAGCAGCGAGCGGACGCCGGCGCGCGCTGGATGCACCGAGATCGTCGTCTGTTCCGATCCTTCGCGCAGATGGACGACGAGCGTGTCGGGCGGGTCGAGGCTGAGCCGGAGGTCCATGGGTGGTGGCGCAGTGTAGACTGGCGGGAGAGGGGTGTCACGTGATCACACGACGTTTGCTTCGTGTCGGACTCTTCCTTTTCGTGTCAATCGCGACCGCAGCCACCGGAGCGCACGTGCGCGCGCAGACGGCGGCGCTGCCGACGATCGATCAGATCCTCGAGAAGTACGTGACCGGTGCGGGCGGCCGCGCCGCGATTGAGAAGGTCACGTCGATCAGCGCCAAGGGCACCATCGAGATTCCCGACGTCAACATCTCCGGAACCGTCGAGCTGATCCAGAAAGCGCCCGACAAGGCGCTGACGGTCGTCGATCTGGCGGGCGTCGGCACGCAGCGCGAAGGCTTCGACGGGACGACCGGCTGGTCCGACGATCCCGCGAATGGTTTCCGGCAGAAGGACGGCGTCGAGCTCGCCGAAGCGAAGCGCGCCGCGACCTTCGGCCGCGAGCTGAAGATGAAGGCGCTCTATCCGAAGATGGCCGTCAAGAGCACCGAGAAGGTCGACGGCAAGGATGCGTACCTCGTCGACGCCACCCCCGAGGTCGGCACGCCGGTGAAACTGTACTTCGACGCGGCGACCGGCTTGCTCGTGCGGCAGGTCGCGATGCGCCAGATGCCGCAGGGGCCGCTCGAGGTCGAAGTGACCTTCGGCGACTTCCGCGTCGTCGACGGCGTCAAGCGCCCGTTCATGATTCGGCAGGCGACGTCAGCCTTCACGGCGACGATTCAATTGACGGAGGTCAAGCAGAATCTCCCAATCGACGACGCGATTTTCAAGGCGCCGAAATAGATCGCACGGTCCTTACTTCCTCTGATAGAGGACCGTCTGTCTCGTCACGCCGATCGCGGAACCGGACCCGATCCCGGCGCCGACCAATGGGTAGGCGACCAGCGGCTGCCAAACGACTCCGCCAGTCACGACCAACGCGAACAGGCCGATTCCAAATCCTATCGCCCCACCCTTCCCTGCGCGCAGCTTGCTGAGCGATTGCGTGCGCCTGACCTGGCTGATCGACGTGCGCGGAATCATCGACGCGCCCGTCAAGGTGAGCCCGCCATCCGAGATCGACGAGATCTTGCCGAAGCGGACGTCCGAGTCGTCGACGTCAACGAGTACGTCGGTGCCGGCCGGCACGCGGTAGAGCCGGGTCCAGTCCCCGATGGACGCGCGCGTCTGCTCGCTCGCCGCGTGCACGTCGATCACCATTTCGCCGGACGAGGCGCATCCCCCGCTGACCGTCAGCACGCCGACGAGCGACCACGTTGCAATGCGGCCCATGACTCCCTCCAGGGCCAGACTAGCGAGGGCGCAGCGGGCAAGTCGTGAGGGAAGCGTGAAGAAACCGTGAATAGATCTCCAACAGGTACGACTGGTACGTCAGGTACGAGGAACCTGCATTCGCGGTCAACTTCTTTGGTTTTGAACCAATGAGAAAAGCTGGCCAGCGACAGTGCGTTCGTGGTACCTGACGTACCAGTCGTACCTGAAGGACGTGCCCTACCCTATCTGCGATCGGATCTCTTCGAGATCGGCGCCAGTGAGCCCCGGAGAGAAGTGCTTGACCCGTCCCATCACGTCCGTCGTCTCGAAGTACGCCGCGACGCACGACAGGTGCACGAATCCCGACGGCATGAATCGGCCGTCCTCGTAGTAGACGAGCGAGATCCGCCACGCGTCCTTGACGATGGGCTCGCGGCAGTGGCGGCAGTTGGCGCGGCCGGTCGCCGCGCGGCCGGCGGCGTTCACGCGCGGCAGCCGCCGGTAGGTGACGCCGAGCTTCGCTTCGCGCAAGAGCTCGTCCTTGTCCGCAACGGCGACATCTGTGGACTCGAGCGTTTCGATCACGGGCTCGGGACGTCTGAGCGCGGCGCATTTCAGATGAAACCAGTGCGTCATCTCGCCGCCTTCGCCATCCGCGAACGGGTTCGGCAGCCGCTCGCCGAAGCGCAGCTCGCCTGCGGCGATGCGCTCGCCGCACCCCCGGCACTTGGCGCGGGCGCTGGCTGCCGGCTCGACGAGATGCGCCGTCGTCAGACGAGCTCCTCGATGACGGACCGCAGATCGCGCACGCTGTCCGACGCCAGCTCCTCCATGTCGGAAAACGCCGGGCCGAGCTTGCCGAGGAGCGCGGCGGCCGCCGGCACGTTCTGCGGATACATCGCGCCGCCCGTGCCGAGCGCGTCCTGCACGTCCTTGAGCGCCGAGGTCAGGCATTCGAGCATCTTCTGCGCGCTGTTCGCGACGGCGAAGTCTTCGTACGCGAGCTTGTCGAGCTTTTCGGCGAGCTCCTTCTCGCGGTCGGAGGATCGCAATCCGAGGTAGCCGAACAGCTTGAGGAACGCCGGTACGCCGGCGCCACCCGCGATCTGACTCGCATGCGCGCGCACTTTGCTGCAGTGCGTGCGCAGGTCCTCGATGTTCTTGCGCAGGTACTGCTCGTCCGCCTTCGCCTTGATGAAGTAGTCGTTGAAGCGCGCGAGCTCCGAGCTCTGCCCGTCGGTGGTCACGGCAAACCGGAAGTTGGTCACCACCGCGCCTGCCTGCTTCACGAGCATCAGGCTCTTCTCGAGCTCGCCAAGCAGCGCGCGCAGCGTCGCCTGCACGTCCGGGTGGTGCACGCGAAGATACGCCTCACCGTCCTTGACCGCCTCGGCAATGGTGCGCACGTTCTTGATGCCTTCGGCGACCAGCTTCAACCCGGCAAGGATGTCCGCGAGCATCCGTAGAGCCTATACTCTTCCCGCTCCCCCGCGTTCAATCTGGATGGCAAACGTGTTTTCGCTGAAACGCGTGCGGGACCTGGACTGGCTGTGGCTGTTCCTGATCTCGTGGGTCGTGCCGTTCCTGCTCGATAGCCGGTCGCGGCTGACGTATTTCCAGAGCCTGCTGTTCTGGCTCGTGCCCACGATCATCCTGCTGCCGCGGTTTCTCGAGTACACGGATCCCAACGGCCGGCGTCGGTCCGCGATGCTCGTCACCACCGCGGGCATCGTCGGGCTCGGCATCCTGCTCGATGTCGTGTTCGGTCAACGCATTCTTCAGTTCGATGAGTCGCCGCAGGCGCAGTACATCGGCTGGTTCACGATCGCGCGGTTCGGCGTCCGCGTGCCGTACGAAGAATTTCTTTTCTACGCGATGGCGCCGATTGCGATTCTCCTCGTCTACGGATGGGCGTCGGAGTACTGGCTGGCGGATTACACGCCTCGCTACTCGCCCGGCGACGCCGCCGGACAAGCGGTGTCAGTGTCGTTTTTCGCGGCCGGGCTCGCGATTGTGATGTTCGTCGCTGGTCTCGTGGTGTTCCGTCATAACGCTGAGGGCACGGGGCCCGTCCCGGCCTACTACACGTTTCTCGTCGTGCTCGCGCTCGTGCCGGCGATTCTGTTGTTCTCGCGCATGCGCGAACACGTCAACTGGCGCGCCTTTGGAGTGACGACGCTGTACGTGCTGTTGACGTCGCTGATTTGGGAGGCGACGCTGGCCGTGCCGCGGCATTGGTGGGGCTACAAGCCGTCAGCGATGCTCGGGCTCTACGTCAATGCGTGGACGAGAGAAGCGACCTGGCCGTTTCCGATCGAAGCGGTGTTCGTGTGGGTGGCGTGCCCGTTCTCGTGCATCCTGATGTACGAGTACGTGAAGTACCGGAACTACCGTGCGAGCCCGTCGAAGCCCACGTTCATCAATCCCTCGCTGACTGGTTCACGCTAGCCAAGCGATCGCGCCGCTCGCACCAGTCGTGCGTCCGCCGACAAGAACCGCACGTCCTCGTCGTCGGTGGCACCGAGGAGCCGAACAAAAGAGGCCAAGTGGACTGCGTCGCACCCGCGCACGCCGTGAGACTCGGCGAGCTGGCCCGCCATGCGGCCCAACTCGTTGTCGACCCGGATGAGCACGAAGCGCGGCCAATCGGCGTCCAGGTGCCGGACGGCGGCTTTGACCTCAGACACGGTCATGAGTCGCTCGCGCCGCCGGCGCGCGAACGTGGACCGCGCCTCAGGATAGGCAATGACCGAAGTCGCCACCGCCGATGTCTCCGCGACGAGCGACCGAATTTCGTCAGCATGGGGCTCGTCGACGTACAGCTTCACGAGGTCGCTGGTGTCCAGATAGAGGGTCATCGACGGTCTTCGATGACCATCAGGGACGCCGGTTTCCCTCGAGACTTGATCCTCTTCGCCATCCCGGCGGGCTTGCCGCCGCTCCACGTCGCCAGGCCCTTTGCCACCATGGCGTGGGCCCAACCGACCGACGCGGGCGTGTCGACCGGCGCCAAGACGGCGACCGCGCGGCCGCGATCGGTCACGGTGAGCCGCTCGCCGGCCTGGACGCGCCTCAAGCACGCACTCAGATTCGCTTTGAGCTCACGCACACCGATGGTCATGTGACTACAATCATAGCACGATGTAGTCACAAGCGGCGTCCTAGTCGATGCGCACGACGCCCGGCTTCACGACCGGGAAGCGCTCGAACACGGCGGGGTCGTGACCCGGAACGACCAGGCGCGGCGTCGCCGCAAGCTTCAGCATGCGATCCTGCGCGGCGAGATTCGACGCGGCGTCGAGCGTCTGCGCGATCGCGAGGTGCTTCTCGAGGTTCTCGTAGAGATACGCGTTGTCCGACGCGAGGATGACGGTGCCGGCGCGTGTCGAGACGCCGGCGAATTGCGACGCGAACGTGTGCTTGCCGCCGGTGTAGACGCGGATGCCTGGCAGAATCTCGCGGTCGTCACCGTCAACGAGTCCGACGCGGCCGGCGGCCGTGAGCCCGGCGATCATCTTCGCGTCGTCCGCGTCGACGCCACCACGATGCAGGACCTCGCCGTTTGCGCCGACGTAGTACTCGTACTCGTCCTTCTGAATCCAGATCTTCGCGCGCGGAAACAAATCGACGCCGTCCGCGTGGTCCCAGTGCGAGTGCGAGACGATGATGTCGGTGACGGCATCGGGCGCGATGCCGAGGCCCTGCATGACGGCGTCGCTGGGCTTGACGAAGTGATTCGGGTGCCACTGCTGGAGAAACTTGGCGCGGTAGAAGCCGGCGTCGACGAGGACGACCCGCGCGCTCGCGGGATCGCGCACGACCCACACCGTGAACGCGATCTCGATCGACCGGCCGCGCTCGGCGCCCGCGACGAGACTGGCGAGCGAGTACGGCACGTCCGCGAAGCGGACCGCGTACACCTCGTAGGCCGGCGGGGCCGGCTGCGCACGAGGGCCCGCGCCAAGAAGCACGACGGCGACCAGCGACGACCAGAAAGAGCGAGACATCGGAATCGGCGCCATCGTAGCGCGTTATCATGCGCGGGGTCGTCCGATGTTGCTGATCGTCCTCCTCGTGCTCCTCGGCTCCGCCGCGTTTGGCACGGCCTCGGACCAGTGGCAGCCGGCCCGCGGCCCGCTCATGACGAAGTGGGCGGCTGACGTCTCGCCTGACCATCCGCTGCCCGAATATCCTCGGCCACAGCTCGTGCGCGCGGACTGGCGAAATCTGAACGGGCTGTGGGACTACGCGATCCGGCCGCGCGCCGAGTCCGCGCCCGGGACGTTCGACGGTCGCATCCTCGTGCCCTTCCCCGTCGAGTCCGCCCTTTCCGGCGTGATGAAGAAGGTCGGTGAAGCGAACCGCCTGTGGTATCGCCGAACGTTCGAGATGCCGCGCGGGTGGCGCGGCCGCCGAACGCTGCTGCACCTCGGCTCGGTCGACTGGGAAGCGACGGTTTACCTCAACGGCAAAGAGCTCGCGACGCATCGCGGCGGCTACGACGAGGTCACGGTCGATCTGAGCGGCGCGCTCAGCGACACGGACACACAGGAGCTGGTCGTGGCGGTCTGGGACCCGACGGACGCGGCCACGCAGCCGCGCGGCAAGCAGGTCGCGAGCCCGCGCAGCATCTGGTACACGTCGGTCACCGGCATCTGGCAGACGGTGTGGATCGAGCCGCTGGACAAGATCGCGATCGATGCGCTCTCAATCGTGCCCGACATCGATCGCGGCGTCGTGCGGGTGACGGTCACATCCGCCGGGGCGACGGCAGATACTCAAGTGCTCGCGGTCGCGTACGACGGCACGCGCGCGCTCACGGAAATCCATGGCCGGCCCGGCGAGACGTTCGACATCCCGGTTCGAAACGCGAAGCTCTGGTCGCCGGACTCTCCGACGCTCTACACGCTGACCGTCGCCCTCGCACATCGGGGCGGCGCCGGCATTTCAGACGAAGTCACGTCGTACTTCGCGATGCGCAAGTCATCGCTCTGCAAGGACGCGGACGGCATCACACGTCTGTGCCTGAACAACAAGCCGCTCTTCCAGGTGGGCCCGCTCGATCAGGGCTGGTGGCCCGACGGGCTTTACACCGCGCCCACCGATGAGGCCCTGCGTTCCGACATCGAGGTCACGAAGCAGCTCGGCTTCAACATGGCGCGCAAGCACGTGAAGGTCGAGCCCGACCGCTGGTACTACTGGGCCGATCGCCTCGGCCTGATCGTGTGGCAGGACATGCCGAGCACCGTGATCCGCGGCGCGCGCACTGACGAGTCGATGCGCGAGTTCGAGGCTGAGCTCAAAGAAATGATCGACGAGCGACGCAATCATCCGAGCATCGTGATGTGGGTGCCCTTCAACGAAGGCTGGGGCCAATACGACACGCCGCGCATCGTGCAGTGGATCAAGTCGTACGATCCGAGCCGGCTCGTCGACAACGCGAGCGGTTGGACGGATGCGCTCGTCGGCGATGTCAGCGACATCCATCGGTATCCGGGTCCCGGCGCGCCGAAGGTTGAGCCGTCGCGCGCGGCCGTGCTCGGCGAGTTCGGCGGCCTCGGACTCCCGCTCGCCGGCCACACGTGGCAGAGCCAGGCCAACTGGAGCTACCGCGGCTTCACATCTCCGGCCGAGCTCACCGACGCGTACGTCGATCTGCTGTCTCGCTTGCACCCGCTGCTTGGATCGCCCGGACTCTCCGCCGCCGTCTACACGCAGACCACCGACGTCGAGATTGAAGTGAATGGCCTCATGACATACGACCGTGCGGTGATCAAACCGGACATCGCGCGCGTCCGCGCGGCAAACCTCGCGCTCTTCACGCCGCCGCCCATCCTCAAATCGATCCTCGAGTCGTCGCGCGACACGGCCGCCGACTGGCGTTACACGACGACGGCTCCAGCCGACTCGTGGATGACACCGGTGTTCGACGCGGCGTCGTGGATGACGGGACCGGGCGGCTTCGGCACGCGCAACACGCCGGGCAGCTTCGTCCGCACGAACTGGACGACGCCGGACATCTGGCTGCGGCGGACGTTCGATCTGCCGCCGGGCTTTGCCGCGACCAATCCGGAGCTCCTTCTCCATCACGACGAAGACGCCGAGGTCTACATGAACGGTGTGCTCGCCCTGAAGATCAGCGGCTACTCCACGGACTACGAGTATGTGGCGATGACTCCCGAAGGCCGCGCCGCGCTCAAACCGGGCATGAACACGCTGGCCGTCCACTGCCACCAGACTACTGGGGGCCAGTACATCGATGTGGGGATCGTCGACGTCGTGCCTCGGAAGTGACGTGTGGTTCCGGGGTTCCGCGGTTCTGGGGTTCCGAGGTGCGCGGCACGCTGAACGCTATCTCAATGCCAGCAGAACCACGGAACCCCGGAACCTCGGAACCCCGGAACCATGCTTAAATATCGCCCTATGCCCAAGACCTTGTTGAAGTTGGCCCTCGTGGTCGCGCTCGCCGTGGCCACAACGTCGGTCTCGCTTTCGGCGAGACGCTCCGTCGGCCCGTCGCTCACGTCCATCGGCACCCTCGCGTTCGGCGCCGACGGCACGCTCTTCGCCGCTGACCCGTCGGCCGCCACGATTTTCGCGATTGACCTCGGCGCCGGCACTGGCGCCGCCGGCACGAAGGATGTCCCGGCGCTCGATCAGAAGATCGCCGCGCTCGTCGGCACCGACGCCGCCCAGATCGCGATCCGCGACATGGCCGTGCACCCGAAGACGCACAACACGTACGTGTCCGTGATGCGCGGCACGGGCGACGCCGCGCAGCCGGCGCTCGTTCGCGTCGACGGCGCGGGCAAGCTCGACCTCGTCACGCTCGACCAGGCGAAGTTCACGAGCGTCACGCTCCCGAACCCGCCCGCCGCGTCAGCCGGTCCACGCAGCAACCGGTCGCAGTCGATCACGCGCATGGCGCTCGTCGACGGCAAGCTCTACGTGACGGGCCTCTCGAACGAGGAGTTCTCGTCGAAGTTCTGGGCGATCCCGTACCCGTTCGCCAAGGCGGATCAGGGCACGAGCGTCGAGATCTGGCACACGTCGCACGCGCGCTTCGAGACCAACGCGCCGATCCTGACGTTCGTGACCAACCAGACCAACGGCCAGACGTCGTTCATCGCCGGCTACACGTGCACGCCGCTCGTCCGCTTCCCGATCGCCGACCTCAAGCCGGGCGCGAAAGTGCGCGGCACGACGATCGCGGAGCTCGGCGCGGGCAACCAGCCGATCGACATGGTCCTCTACAAGAAGGACGGCCATGAGTACGTGCTGATGGCCAACACGCGCCACGGCATCCTCAAGATCTCGACCGACCAGTTCGGATCCGCGTCGGCCCTCACCAACCCGGTGAGCGGCACGGCCGGCATCCCGGCGGAGAAGATCGCGTCGATGACCAACGTGTTCCAGCTCGACCTGCTGGACGCGACGCACTCGGTGACGCTGTCGAAGGTTGACGGCGTCGTGAATCTCCAGGCGGTCGTCCTGCCGTAGTGGTTCGTCGATTCGGGCCGGCGGCGCTCGTCGCACTCGCGGTCACCGCCGCATGCGGCAAGCCCGCCGGCCCGATTTCTCTCTCTTTCATTCCCCCGGCGGGATCGACGCCCGCAATCGTTCGCGTCAGCGGCCTGTCATCCAGCGAGCTCTCGTCGCTCGAGCGTCTGCGCGCAGACGACCCGGCGTGGCCGCGCTTGCTGCGTGTGTCCGTCGACGCCGCGCCTCCCGACTCGCCCGCCATCGTCGGGCGCTACGCGGTGTCCTCGTCGTTTCTCGAGTTCACGCCGACGTATCCGTTCGATCTCGGGCGCAACTACGTCGCGACGCTCGATCCGGCGCAGCTGCCATCGCCCCGGACGGACGCGCCCGTGCGGCTGACGCTGGGCCTCCGCGCGGAAGCGCGCACGCCGACGACGACGGTCGTGCGCATGCTGCCGACCGCGGACACGCTGCCCGAGAATCTGCTGCGCGTGTATCTCGAGTTCTCCGCGCCGATGGCGCGCGATCACGGCCGCGATTTTCTGAAACTGCTCGACGAGAAGGGGCAGGAGGTGAAGGACGCGTTTCTGGCGCTCGACGTCGACTTCTGGAGCCCCGACGGCCGGCGGTACACGGTGTTTTTCGATCCGGGCCGTGTGAAGCGCGGCATCCTGCCGAACGATCTGTTCGGCCGCGCGCTCGTGCCCGGGCACAAGTTCACGATTGCCGTGGACCCGCGCTGGCGCGACGCGAACGGCCAGCCGCTCGCGTCAGCGTTTCAGCACACGTTCGCGGTGGGGCCTGCGGACATGGCGCCCATCAAGCCCGATGACTGGCGCATCCACGCGCCGGGGGCCGGCTCGCGCGATCCCGTCGTCGTCACGTTCCCGAAGCCGCTCGACCACGGCCTGCTGCAACGCGCCCTCGGCGTCGCGACCGCCGGCGTTCCCGTCGACGGCGACATCGCTATTGCTGCGGGCGAAACTGAATGGCGCTTCACACCACGCGCGCCCTGGTCAGCGAAGCGCTACGATCTCGTGGTCCTCGCGATCCTCGAGGACCCGATGGGGAACAAGATCGGGCGGTCGTTCGATGTCGACTCGTTTACTGAAGTCGACAAGTCGCCGACGCCGGAACGGATCACGCTGAGCTTCGTCGTGAAGTAGCCTACCGTTCGGAGAAAGGTCCCCCGACTGCGGTAGCGGCAAAGGTCGCTTGACGGAAGTCCCCCGAGACCCCACAATCGCCGCGAAGTACTCAAAGGTGGAGGCTCAGATGGCTGATGCCGAAATGGGTACGCCGACCGGCAAGGGCACTCCCGATATCTGTTCCACATGTGGCTCCGACCCCTCCATAGTTCCTCAACTGAAGGCACGCATCGCGGCGCTTGAAGAGGAGCTCAGGGCACGGAAGACAGCGCCTGAGGCACAGGAGCGCGACAAGGGCAACGTCTCGGTCACGCGGACGGTTAGCGTCTTGATCCTTTTGATGTTCGTCCCCGCTGCGGCCTACTGGATTACCGATCGCGGAAGTACCTTCAAAATTACCTACTACCTGCTTCTCCTCTCACCATTGGTGGCTGGCTACTGGGCCGCAAGGACAAGCCGTGAACTGTCGACGTCGCTCGTCCGCAGCGTCGCGGCTGGTTGTGCCGTCACACTGGGCGCGGCTGTTCTTGTGTTCCTCAAGGACCAGAGACACGTTGACCCGACCTTGAGCGACCTGCGCACGCTGTTCGAGTTGACGGCTCTTGGAAACTTCACGTCTCTCATCGGCGCAGGTTTGTACTGGCTGTTGCAAGGTCGCTCGTCTGGCCACGGGCCGGGAGCACGCCTCGCAATGGGCGCTGATGCACTTGATGCCAAACTGAAGCGCTACGCGACTCTTGGTGACCACTTCAAATCGGTGGTGGGTGCAGTGAGTGTCGCAGGCGGATTGCTCTCATTTTTACTGATGGCCGGCCAGAAAGTCTCAGAACTCCTTCCTTGACGGCAGGAATCTATGCGACGAGAGTCTGGTGGATGTTCAGGGATCTTGTGTTGGGTTCTGCTCGCGTTCGTCGCAGCGGCAGGCGGTCGGCCAACAGCTCTCGCCGCGTCCTCTGGACCGCCGTCATGCAGTCAGTTCCCGCTCTCGTTACGTCTTCTCGAATTCGTTCTGCGGACACGCCTGAACACGGACGCGGCCGGATGGTACGTCGCCCTTCCGTGTGACGATCAAACAGGACTGTGGCAGCTGCGGAAGGACGCCATAGAGCGGGACCATCCTCCGGCGGTCGTCGTCACTAGGACGGGCGATCAGCAGCCGTTCGCTGCCGCACGCCTCCTCCAGACGGGTCCTGCGACACCAGCCCAACGGTCCAGCGGGTTTCTCGGCTGGGTCCGCGACGCCGTCTTTGGACAGGGCCCGGTCTTCCCCGCGTTGTGGACCAACCAAAAGGACGAACCCGGCAGCGCAAGGATGGCGGAGCTTCGACGCGCCATGCCTGATGCCTATTTGGCGGCATTGATTTCCAGCCCCACCGACGGTCCATGCGATCTGCCCGACGTTTTCCAGGTGTTCATCCTGACGGCAAACCTGTCGACGCACTCAGACGCCGCGTGGAAGGAGTTCGACGCACTCCGCCGCGGCTTGGACAACAAGACGAGTCTCCCGTCCAACTTCGAGAGCGTCTCCAATGGTCTGAGGCAAGAACTCTTGAAGTGGCCGGGCATGCCGACAAGCGCGAACCAGTCTCCGGAGTGCCAGGACACGCGCGGAAGTTTCATGCAGGGACCAGATCCAGGCCTGGCGCTCGCGACTCGATGTCAGAAGACAGCGGCCGACAACATCCGAGAGGCAGCCAGCATGATGGTTGACAAGGGCGCTCCCGACCAAGTTCAGGCGCGCCTCACGGCCGCGGCGAAATGCCTGCTTCGCGCCGCGCAGGCATCCAACCAGCCAAAGTGTCACGCGCCGAATCGCGGACTCTGGACAGACGCGTATGTCCCGGCCTTGCACGCCGCCGTCACCATCGCGATCCGGGAATCACGATGACGCGGGCCACACCGATCGGGGTGTTGGTCCTCGCGGTCTCGTGTTTGAGTTGGCCTGCGGCGGCCCAAACCAACGAACGTGTGTACGAGAATCTGGACTTTCGCTTCCTGACGCCAGGGGCGCGTCCGGCAGGCATGGGACTGACGTTCGTCGGGTTAGCTGACGACGCCACGGCGGCAGCGAGCAATCCTGCCGGCCTCTCCAACTTGCTCGAGCCTGAGTTCTCGCTGGAGTTTGCTGGTTCACGCACGCATCATCAACGTCTGACATCAACCACGAGCCTTGATTACAGCTCGTTCGGCCAACCGGTTTGGGTACTTCCGTCGTTCGTGAGCCTGGCGGTACCGCGGGGCAGCTTCACTATCTCGGGGTTCGCTAACAACGAACAGGACTACAAAGAGAGTTTTCAGTTCGACGGACGGTGCAACAGTCCAACGCAGTGTGAAGACGGAGCGTTTGGCCAGATCGATGCGGTGATTTGGAACTATGGAGGCAGTGTGGCCTGGCTTGCGGCATCCAGACTATCGGTGGGCGGATCAATTGTCGCGACGCATCTCTCGCTCGAGGCGCATGGTCGATCCGGCAGTCCCACAAGCGTCAAGAACGGTACCGATACTGACGATTCGGGCTGGGCGCCGTCGGCGTTTCTTGGCCTGTTGGCGAAGCCATGGAATCGGACAACCTTCGGTATCGCCTACTACAGAGGGGCGACGTTCCATTTGATGACACATGTCTTTGGCGACTTCGAGAGAGTCGGCCCCAAGGACGAGATGCGCCCGATCGACTACGTCCTACCGTCAAAGATCTCTTTGGGTGGCTCCTTCAGGTTTCGAGACTGGCTGACAGGAATCGGCGAAGTCGCCCGGATCAATTACTCAGAACGTGTGACCAAGAATTTCCTGGTGGTCGATTTCATGTTTCCGAGCGCGGCACTGTCCGCCGCGAACTACAGCTACCGTGATGTAAACGAGTACCATGGCGGAGTAGAGGCGCGATTGGTACGCTCAGGAACCGTAATCGCAATCCGAGGCGGAGTTTTCAGCGATCCACAGCATCATCTTCACTTCTCGCCGCAAGGCGGAAGCCTCACCGCCGATACGGTTGAAGCCTTTCGGTTCAACAGCTCCCCGGACAAGACGCACGTGGGCGGCACGACGGGAGTCGGTTTCACACTCAACAACCAGTTTCAGCTCGACTTCGCGTTCACAGCCGTTCAGGATTCCAAGAATCTCATCTTGTCGATCGTGAGGCGATGGCCGCGATAGTTCGGCGCCGATCTGCGCCGTCGCTCATCCCGAATCTAGAGCTTCAGTCCCACCCTGAAGTAAATCGTCCGTCCGTTGAACCCGAACGGCGACAGCCGCGAGTACGTCTGAATCCCGTTGAATGAGTTGACCGTGCTGTTGCGATCCGGAAAAACGTCGAAGATGTTCTGCGCGCCGACGGCGAAGCGGATGCCATTGAACAGATACGACAGCTCCGCATCGGTCAGCCACTTCGCCGAGTACGTCTGATCGTCTGACGGCTTGAGCGTCGTGCTGCAGAATTCGCCGTACCGGTTGGCGTTCGTCGTGACGCCCCAGCCGCTTCGCTGCCAGTCGCCGCCGATCCGCACGCTGTCGCGCGGCTGCGCGCACTCGACACGGCGCTGCTCGATGCGATCGAAGAGCACCGACGCGTAGGCAGCCAGCTGCGGCGGCGTCTGGACGATGCCGTCGATCCGGGTCCGCGTGTAGTTGTAGCCGGCGCGCAGTCGCAGGCTCCCGGCGCTGCCGAGATCCGTCCGGTACGCCGCCGTCACATCCACGCCGTTCGTCCGCGTGTCGATTGCGTTGGTGAAGAACCGCGCGCTGTTCGCGCCAAACGGCGCCAAGAGCGCCGCGATCGGCGCCGCCGTGAAGTTGCCCGACAGCACGATCCGATGGTCGATGGCGATATGGTAGTAGTCGACGGCCACCTCGAGCGGAGACACCGGCGTGACGACGATGCCCGCGCCGAGGTGCCGCGAGCTCTCGGGCTTGAGCGGCGCGGCGCCGAGCGCCTTGGCCGGCGCCGAGTCGACTGGCAGGGTCAGCGACTCGACGGGAACAAGACCGTTGCCGAGGTTGACGAAGTTCGTGGCGGTCGACGAGAAGAACGACTGCCCGAGCGACGGCGCGCGGAAGCCCGTGCTCGCCGACGTGCGAAGCACCACGCGCGGCCCGACTTGCGCGCGCCCGGTGAACTTGCCATCGATCGTGCCGCCGAAGTCGCTGTAGTGCTCACCGCGCACCGCGCCGCCCAGCCGCAGCCACTTCAGCACGTCGCCTTCGACGTCGAGGTAGCCCGCGAAGCTGTGCCGCGAAGCGTTGACCTCGTTCGACGGCCGGAAGCCCGGAAACACCTGCGCGCCGATCGCCGCCGTTTCGCCGACCTGGTTGGGCACGCCGCCGTCGCGGTACGAATCCGGTTCGCCGGCGTGGATCTGGTAGTTCTCGTTGCGGAACTCGGTGCCGAACGCGACGTTGATCGGCCCGGCGAGCGGCCCGACCTTGAACGCGCGCGTGAGGTCGGCGTTCGCGACGAACTGGTTGAGCTCGAGCGTCCCGGCGTCGAACTGCGTTTTGGGCGGAAGCACCGGCCCGAGCGACACGTTCAGCGAGTCGCCGACCGAGAAGGCGAAGCTGTTGTGGCCGTAGCCGGCGCTGAAGTCGTACGTCCACTGGTGCGCGACGCCGCGGAGGCCGCCTTCACCCGACGCGTCGACGACCGTCGGCTCGATGAGCGGCAGAAATCCCTGCGGGTAGATCTGCGGCCAGTTGCGCACGTCGAGCGCGCGACGGAAGAAGCCCGCGCTGTCGGCGTCGCGCCGGCTGTAGCCGCCAAACGCGTAGACGAAGCGCGTTTGCGCGCGATCGAGCGGGACGCTGGCGTTCAGGGACACCATCGAGTCGCGCGTGTTCGGATCGCCCCACCGGTGATTCGGCTCGGCGACCGCATTCGTGCCGGCGTCACCCGCGACGATCTGATCGCGCGGGTCGAACGACGCGCGGTTCGTCTCGTTGTGGTGCCGGTACTCGGCCGCGACCGTCACACTGCCCTGCCCGACGGCAAGCCCCCACGTGCCGCCGACATCGAACAATCCCCCGTCCGAGAAGTCGATGTCGTTGCCCGTCGAGCAGGTCAGACCATTGGGCGTGCAGCTGTTGCCCGGAAACGAGCCCTTGGACAACCCGGTGTTCAAGGTCACGTCCGGCCGAGCGACGCCCGATTTCAGCACGATGTTGATCACGCCGGCGATCGCGTCCGATCCGTACTGCGCCGCCGCGCCGTCGCGCAGGATCTCGATGTGATCGATCGCCGACACGGGAATGGCGTTCAGGTCCACGCCCGTCGATCCGCGGCCGATGCTGTCGTTGATGTGCACGAGCGCGCTCTGGTGCTGGCGCTTGCCGTTGACGAGCACGAGCACCTGATCCGGACCGAGCCCGCGCAGCGTCGCCGGGCGCACGGTGTCAGTGCCGTCGGTGATCGACGGCCGCGGAAAGTTCAGGGACGGCGCCAGCGATTGAATGACCTGGGCGGTCTCCGTGTAGCCGCTCGACGCGATCTCCTCACGCGAGATGACGTCGACCGGTACGGCCTTCTCGGCCGCCGCGCCCGCGGCGCGCGATCCAACCGTCACCTGCGTTGAGAAATCGATCACGAGCGTCACGTCGGCGGTGATCGCCGATCCGGTCACGAGGATATCCGTGGTTTTCGGCTGCAGGCCGGGTGCGGCCACGCGCAGCTCGATGCGCTCGCCCTGCACGGCCGTGTGCGGGACCTTCAGCGTGTACCGTCCGTTCGCGTCCGTCGTCGCCGTCGCGGCCGATCCGGCCACCGTCACGATCGCGCCAGGCACGGCGACGCCGTCGGCGCGCGTCGTCACGACGCCAGACACGGTCAACACATCCTGCGCAGACGCGGCGCGTCCCAGCATCAGGCACAGGCACACCGTCCAGATGAGGCGTGCGGTCTTCATCGTGATCGTTCGGTGCTTCATTGCGTCTCCCTGGGGGTCAACACGCGTAGCTGCGCGTCGACGTGGCAGAGAGGTAGGTAACCGTCGTACAAACCCTTTCACGGGCGGGGCCGATCGCTGATCGGCGATCCGCGATCGGTGATTTAAAGACTATCGGGGCATCGGCGAACGGATCGCCGATTGGTTGAGGTCATGGCTGTTGTCGGTCGATCGACAATGCGATCGCCGTTCATCAATACAATCGCCGATTGATCGATACGGTTTGAGATCACCGATCGCGGATCGTCAATCTCCGATTTCAGCGCTTTCCGTCGAGATTGGCCCACTCGCCCGATTGGATGAAGCTGGCCCAGTAGTACGGATGCGACCACTGGCTGCGCTCGAGGACCGCGAGCTTGGCCTGCCGCAGCGCGTCGCCGCGGCCCAGGCCGGCGCGCAGGCCGGTGTAGTAGGTCGTCATCGTCTCGCGCGTGATGCGATCGCTCACGGGCCAGAGGCTCATGACCAGCGTCTCGGTGCCCGCGAGGACGAACGCGCGCCGCAGGCCGTAGACGCCTTCGCCGTTGCGCACCTCGCCCACGCCGGTGTCGCACGCCGACAGCGTTACGAGTTTCGTGCCCCATAGATTGAGGCCGGTCGCTTCGAGCGCGGTGAGGACGCCGTCGTTGCCGGCCGCGCCCGGCAGGTTCGCGCCCGCGAGCGCGAGCCCGGACCGCAGCAGCGGATTCGCGACCGCTGAGGCGTCCTTCAGGAAGAATCCGTGCGACGCGATGTGCAGCATGCGCGGCGCGTTGAGGCTCGCGAGCCGCGACTCGGTGGCGTCACGGCCGGTGAGGAGCGTCGAATCCGGAAAGAGCTCCTTGATCGCGCGCGCTTCGAGCGCGGCGCTCGGCAGCGGCGCGAAGTACATCCCGCCGGGCCCGCTGCCCGGCTCCGCGGAGCGCGTGGTGCCGGCGCTCGGCGTGACGGCCTGCGCCGGCTCGCCGAACAGCGGGTTCGCGACGATGACCGGACGGGACTGGCTGGCGCGCGGCACCTGCAGCCGCAGCAAGTCGCGGCCGCTCGTGAGGTACGTGATCGCGTACCGCTGAATCAGATACTTGCCGCCCTCGTCGACGAACGCGTCGAACGGCACGAGGTTGAGCGCGCCGTCCGGCGCGACGAGCAGCCGCGTCGCGTCGCCGATGGCCGCGCGCAAAGGCGCTATGACCCGGGCGTCGATCGCGCGCGCTTTGCGGGCGACGTCGTTGCATCGCGGATCCCGCAGGGCCTCGCGCAGCACGGTGACGCTCACTTCGATCGGCTGCGCCAGGCCGAGATCGAATCCCACCACCTGCTGGTGCGGCCGGATGACGTACGCGGCGTAGTGCGGCGGACCGTAGGCCTCGGCGTTGTGCTCGACCTTCGGATCGAACGGACGGAAGACCGCGAACTCCACGAGCGCCGCGTCGTCGGGAATCGCCGCCTGCACGGCCTCGAGCGTGACGGGCAGCGTCTGCGCGCGGAACTCGTTGCTGTGCGCGCTCAGCTCCTGTTCGAGCTGCTCCTTGCGTGCCTCGAGATCCCTGATGGCCTGCTGACGCGCGGGTCCCATCGGCGTTTTCAACGCCGCGTCGGCCAGCTTCGCCGTCGTCGCGTGCAGCTCGTCGAGGATCGCGATGTCGCGCGCGTCGGCGTGCCGCCGCACGGCGGTCAGCGTGTCGGTCATCGCATCCAGCACGCGGCCCTTCCGCTGGAGCAGCACGAGCGCCGCCAGCGAGGCCGCGCCAGGATCGGACGGCGCCAGATTCAAGTGAAGAGAGATCGTGCGATCGGTGCGCTCGGCGATCGCGCGCGCGGACGCGAGCCGGTCGCGTTCCGATCCCGTGGATAGATCGAGCGCAAGCTGCAGCTCGACCAGCTCTTCGGTGCGGCGCTGGAATTCGAGCCAGTGCGGCACGTCGCCCAGGCCGGCGTACGCGCGCGCCAGATTGCCGGCGGACAGCATCGTGCCGCGCTCGTACGGCCCGGCCGTCCGTTCCCAGATGTTCAACGCGCGGTGCTGTGTGTCGAGTGACTTCTCGACGTCGCCCTTGGAACGGTAGATGTTGGCGAGGTTGATCAGGATTTGTGCGACGTCCGGACTCTCCGGCCCGACGAGCTTCTCGCGAATGCGGAGCGCCCGCGTCTCGTAGGCTTCCGCCGCCGCGTACTCCTTGCGTTCACGCGCGACGATGCCGAGGTTCTGCAGCGTCGTCGAGACGTAGAAACTGTCGGGGCCTCGCAGACGCTCACCCACGGTCAGCGCCCGCAGCAGCAGCTCGTTGGCGCGGTCGTAGTCGCCGGTCTCGCGGTCGAGGTTGCCGAGATTGTTCAGGAGCCCGGCATAGAGCAACCCCTGGTTCTCCCCGATCGTGTCGAGGATCGCGATCGCGCGCTCGACGAATTCCTTTGATCTCTCGATGTCCCCCGCCTCGAGGCGCAGGTTCGCGAGCGTGCCGAGGTTGCGGACGTACCACAGATGGTTGGTCCCCAGCTTCTGCTCGAACACCTGGTTGGCCTGACGCGCGTAGGCGTCGGCCTTTGGCCGCTGGCCGAGACGCGAGTACAGAATGGCGAGCCGGGATCGCACGACGGCGTCGAACGGATCGTCCGGCCCGACGGTCGAGTCGAGCACGGTCAAGGCACGCTGGAGCAGCAGGTCGGCGCGCGCGTTGTCGCGACGATCCAGCGCGTTGGCCGCCAGATCGAACACGAGCGTCATCACGAAGGGCGAGTTCGGTCCCTGCGCGGACTCGCCAAGCGCGAGCGCGCGCTCGAGCTGCACGCGCGCCTCGTCGAGCTTGCCGGCGTCCTCGAGCCGCGAGGCGCCCACGACCAGGGTGCGCGCCTCCTGCGCGGCCCGATCGGCGTCCGTCGCCAGCCTCCGATCGACGACGCGAATCGCAAAGCCGCCGGATCCGACCGCGCCGGCCGCCGGCCTGACGACAAGCGTGTACGTTCCAGCCGACGTCGAGGTGATCTCGACGTCCTCGCTGCCGCTCGAGGTGAACTCGTGATCGAAAGTCCCGATCGTCGCGCCGCCGGGATCGCGCATCTCGACGGCGAGGTCCATGCCGCGCTGATCCACCTTGATGCGCAGGTGCTCGTTGGCGTTGAGCGCGAGCGTGTGCTCGTGCGACTCGCCGCGCGCGAGCGTACCTTCCATCGCCTCCATCCGTGGCGGAGGCGTGTCCTGGCGCACGGCGGCCGGCGTGGCCGACAAGAGGCCAGTGACGACTCCCGCCGCGGCCAGGAGGCGGACTCGCATTACCGCGGAACGACCTCGAACACGTAGCTCGCGACGAGGTCGGTGCGGTGGGCGTCAGTCCGTCCAGTCAGCTCGAACGTGTAGTGCTGTGGTTTCAGCGTGCGCACGGGCACGGCAATGGGCACGACCGGCGAATCCCGCTTGACGGACGCCGTCGTCCATCCGCTTTGCCAGACCGCGCGATCGGTGCCCGGATCTTTCAGCGTCGCCTGGTAGTGCGGGAAGTCGTTCGTCTCCAGCCGTAAATCGAACGCGATGCGCTCGGCGCCTGCCGGCACGGTGACCGTAACGACGGCGCCTGCCGCGCGCGTGTCGGGCGAGAGCACGACCACGTCGGTT
>DATEGZ010000035.1:0-7170 GCA_035279905.1 Vicinamibacterales bacterium | reverse complement strand
GCCGGGCGCGGACGAGGCGCCGCTGGAGGCGGGGGCGGCCGCGGCCGCGGGGGCGCGACGGGGCAGTCCTCGGACGGCAAGCCCGTGGCCGTGTCGCCGGACGGCACGCGCGGCGTGTTCATTCGCGACTGGAATCTCTGGGTGCGCGACATGAGCACCGGCCAGGAGAAAGCGCTCACGACCGACGGCCAGAAGTACTTCGGCTACGCGACCGACAACGCCGGCTGGAGCGGCAGCGACCGCGCGATCGTGTCGTGGTCGCCGGACTCGAAGAAGGTCGCAACGCAGCAGCAGGACGAGCGCCAGGTCGGCGAGATGTACCTCGTGCCGACCGTCGTCGGGCATCCGGTGCTGCGCGTGGCGAAGTTCCCGCTGCCGGGGGATCCCGTGATGGCGATGGTCCATCGCGTGGTCGTCGACGCAACGACCGGCACGATGACGCGCCTGCAAATGCCGCCGGACTACCACCGCGCGACGCTCGGCGACGACCTGAGCATGAACGACTACAACTGGAGCCCGGACGGATCGAAGCTCGCGATCGCGTCGGTGTCACGCGAGCACAAGCACGTCTGGTTGAGCGTGGCCGACACGTCGACCGGCGCCGTGCGCAAGATCTACGACGAGACGGTCGCGACGCAGTACGAGTCGCGCAGCGGCTGGCGCGTGCTGTGGGCAACGAACGAGTTCATCTGGTACTCCGAGCGCGACAACTGGGGCCAGCTCTATCTCTACGATCTGACGAGCGGCCAGCTGAAGAATCAGATCACGACGGGCGAGGGGCCCGTCATGCAGATCGCGCGGCTCGACGAGAAGGCGCGCACGATCTGGTTTGGCGCCAACGGGAAGGAGAAAGGGCAGGATCCGTACTTTCTGCACTTCTATCGCGTCGGCCTCGACGGCAGGAACTTGGTGTCGCTGACGCCCGGTGACGGCACGCACACGATGCAGCTGTCGCCATCAGGCCACTATCTGATCGACACGTACTCGAAGCCGGACGTGCCGCCCGTGGTCGAGTTGCGCGACGGCGCGACCGGCGCGCTCGTGCTGCCGCTCGAGAAGGCGGACATCAGCAAGCTGGTGGCCACTGGCTGGAAGCCGCCGACGCCGATCAAGATGACCGCGCACGACGGCAAGACGGACATCTACGGCTTGCTCTTCCGTCCGACGAACTTCGATCCCGCGAAGAAGTACCCGATCGTCAACAACGTGTATCCCGGCCCGCAGACGGGCAGCACGGGCGGCCGCGCGTTCACGGCCGCGCGCGGTGATCGTCAGGCCCTCGCCGAGCTCGGCTTCGTCGTCGTCACGATCGACGGCATGGGCACGCCCGGGCGATCGAAGTCGTTCCAGGACGCGTACTACGGCGCGATGGGCCGCGACAACACGATCCCGGATCAAGTCGCCGGTATGAGAGAGCTGGCGAAGAAGTATCCGTGGATCGACATCGACAAGGTCGGCATCTGGGGACATTCCGGCGGCGGGTTCGCGACGACGACCGCGATGTTCCGCTTCCCCGAGTTCTTCAAAGTCGGGATCGCGGAGTCCGGCAACCACGATCAGCGCGAGAACGAGGACGACTGGGGCGAGCGCTATCAAGGCCTCGTCGTGAAGAATCCCGACGGCACGGACAGCTACGACGCCGAGGCCAATCAGAACTTCGCGAAGAACCTGAAAGGGCATCTGCTGCTGGCGCACGGCACGATGGACACCAACGTGCCGCCGTATCAGACGATGCTGATCGCGGACGCACTGATCAAGGCGAACAAGGACTTCGACCTGCTCATGATTCCAAACTCGAACCATGGCTACGGCGCGGCGTCGAACTACATGATGCGCCGCCGCTGGGACTACTTCGTCAAGTGGCTCATCGGCGCCGAGCCCCCGAAGGAGTACGAGATCGGCGCGGCCGGGCGCGGCCGCTCCGGTGGTGGCGGACGATAGCAGCGCGCATCACTTCCGCGGCACGACGCTGATCGATCCGTTGTTCTCGAGGACGGCCGTCCGGACCTCCTCCACGCACTCCACCCCGCTTTGTCGCAAGGCGGAGTTCAGCTCGTGACGCGTCAGCTTGGCGTCGCGCATCACCTGTTCGTACAGCTTGCCGTTGTGAATCAGGATCTGCGGCCTTCCCTCGACGAGCGCCTCGAGCCGCTTGCTGCGATACGTCGCGAGCCCGATCGCGGCGTTGAGCGCAACGAGCGTCACTGCCGAGATGAGGCCGCCAGTGAGGGAGTTGTCGCCGCCATTCATCGAGTTCTGGATGGCGTTCGACAGCACGAGCAGTAGGACGAGATCAAACGGCGCCAGTTGGCCGACTTGCCGCTTGCCGGTCAGTCGAATGAGCACGAGGAGGAACGAATAGACGACGACAGAACGAAGAATGAGCTCCCAGACATGAATAGAAGGGATCCACATGCCGCCACGATACACCTCGGTAGCGCGCTACCCACAGTGGGAACACGAGCTGCCGATTGGCGCAGCGGGCTCGCCACCGCGGCCGTAACCACCGGGGTTCGTACTGGCCCTCCTCTTGCAGCTTTTGGAGGCGGGAAGGTACGCTATGAACACCAACACCGCCGATCGCACGACCGCGAAGAGCAGCGCCGCCAGGCTGCGCAATTCGATGGAAGATCTCGTGAATCAGCTGCGGACCGAGGTCACTCGCGTGACCGACCCGAGAGCGCAAGCGCTGTTCGAGACTACCGCCGAGGCCGTGCGCGGACTGATCACGGCCTTTGAAGACTACGACGAGGGCCGCGAAGCCGCGTTCCGTCCGGGCGCATGATTCGCGGGTTGATGTCCGCGCGGCGCCGCGCGCTCCTCCTCGCCGCCGCGCTCCTGATCAGCGCACAACCCGCGCTGGCGCAAGTCCAGCTGCAGGGGCTGGGCGGCCGGACGGACGCCGCCGATCACGCGCCGTTCTTCGCCGGGGCGCTCGGGATCAAGATCAGCTTCATCGAAATCGATCTCGAGGGCGGGCGTCTGCACGACGTGCTGCCCAGCAGTCTGCTCGAGGACATGTACCGCCTCGAACGCGAGCGCGGCCTGCCGCTGCAGGTGGTCGCGCGCGTGCCCGCGACCTACGGAGCGGGGAGCGTGCGGTTTCTCATCCCCGGCGGCACTATCCAGCCATTTGTGAGCGCCGGTTTCGGGGTCGCGCGTCTGCAGCCGCAGATCAACCTCGTCATCAACGGCATCAACTTCTCCGACGTGCTGCGCGATCGCATCATCGATCGACAGACGAGCCCGATGGTGCTGCTCGGCGCCGGCATCCGGCTCGATTTTCACGCCGTCAACATCGAGGGCGGGTACCGTTACTACGCCATCCTCAGCCACGTCGAACGGACGACGGACTTCAGCCGGGATCGCGCGCTCGCGATGGTGCAGGCCGTCTACGGCGCGTTGGCGTTCAGGTTTTGAGATCTTGACTTTCACGTATTGGTAAGTTATTACTTACCGTAAGTGATTGCTTACCAACACGCCCAGCTCGACGCCCTCGGCGACCCCACCCGCCGGGCCATCCTCTTGAGACTGCGTAGAGGCCCTCGAGCGGTGGGGGAGCTCGCGCGTGAGTTTCCCGTCAGCCGGCCCGCCGTCTCGCAGCACCTCCGGGTACTCAAGCGCGCGAAGCTCGTCGTCGATCGGCCCGACGGCGCGCGCCGGGTCTACGAGGTGAATCCTGCGGGGCTCGAGGCGCTGCGCGCGTATTTCGACCAGTTCTGGACGGACGCCCTTGCGGCGTTCAAGAAGGCCGCCGAGCGGCCAACACACAAGGAGTGACACCGATGACGGCCCAGACCGCAAGCACAATCCCCGTCCGCAAGAGCATTACGGTCAACGCGAGCGTCGAGCACGCGTTCCATGTGTACACCGTGGGCTTCGACACGTGGTGGCCCCGCGAGCACCACATCGGCAAGTCGCCGATGAAGCGCGCGATCATCGAGGGCAAGGCCGGCGGCCGCTGCTACAGCGAGCAGGTCGACGGGACCGAGTGCGATTGGGGCCGCATCCTCGCGTGGGATCCGCCGCATCGATTCGTGATGGCATGGCAGATCACTCCGGCGTGGCAGTACGAGCCGGACCTCGCGAAGGCGAGCGAGGTCGAAGTGCGATTCACGTCGCTCGGCGACGGATCGACGCGCGTCGATCTCGAGCATCGTCACTTCGAGCGTCACGGCGCGGGCGGCGATCAGATCCGCACGGCGGTCGAAGGGCCTGGCGGCTGGGGCGGTCTGCTCGAGCTCTTCAAGACGCGCGCGGAAACGTCGCCGAGAGCGTAGGCGTCTTCAGTCGGCTTTCAACTCGTTGCGCAGCTGATCGATTCGCGACCGGCGGGCGTCGATCTCCCGCCGCTTGGCTGTCGCGATGGCGACCAGTGCGAGCCATGCCACGAGCGTCGTCGCGCCCACGACGACGCCTGTGACGTGACTGCGCTCCTGGTAGACCCAGACTCCGACGAGCGCTGCACTCACAAAGATCGGCAGGTTCCACAGCGGCGCGGACCTGACCAGCTGGGCGTGGCGGGAGAGCACCAGGGCAGTTGTCTGAAGTTGCGCGGTGGTCGTCGCGGCACCCGGCTGAGCCTGGTGCGACCACGAGAGGTAGGTCCATTCCGCGAACACGGCGATCGCCAGGCCGGCGGCCATCAGCGCGTAGGCACCTCGGATGAACGGACTGACCCCGTGCGCGGCGAACCAGATCGCCGCGGGGCACAACAGCACCAGCACGACGAGGAACGCGACGCGCACCCAGCGCTCCTTGGCGTGCGCCTCGTGGTCCTCGCGAAGGACCGCTTCAACGGTCGCCACGGTCGGTTCCGCGCTGGTATCTTGCATCGAGAGCCACGCGGAACGCAGGGCATCGTCATTCATCTCTGCACCTCGATTGGAGCAAGTTGCCGGCGAAGGCGGCTGAGGCGGACGGACACCGTCGGCGCTTTCACGCCGGTGACTTCTTCGATTTCAACGGCCGACAGACCTTCGAGCCACAGGAGGACCAGTGTGCGATCGCCAGGCGCCATCGCGGCGATCGCCCGCCTGAGCGCCACGCGGCGCAGATCCATTTCAGTCGTCGGATGCCTGTCCTCGTCGAGGATGGTCTCTCGCGACTGCCGGCGCCGCGCGCGCGCCTGCGACGTCAAGGCGACGTTGTGGGCGATGCGATAGAGCCACGTGCGCTCGCTGGCTTCGTGGCGGAACGCGGGAAGCGCGCGCCACACGGCGAGAAAGATGTCCTGAAACAAGTCTTCTCGATCGGCGGCGCCTTGAGCGTAGGCGGCACACAACCGGCGCACCGGGCCGGCGTACGTGGTCATCAAGGCGCTGAACCGCGCCTTGTCGTCGCAATCCGGGCTCACAGAAGAGATAGTCTCGCGGGCCCGGCGAAATCTAACGCCGCGCCCGCGAGCTCATGCCGGAGGTGGAGCGTCGAGCGTGCCTACATCCCTGGTTGGTAGTACAGCCAGCGCCAGGGCGCCAGATCGTCGTATGCGCACCAGCCGGGCGTGCTCAGCCAGTCCTGACCGGTGTCGCCAATCGGCGCGCCCGGCGGCGCCGGTTCCATCGGGACGATCCCGACGGATTCCTGCGACCGCTCGAGGAAGCGCTTGATGTCCGCCGCAAGCAGCGACCGATGCCCGATTTCGGCGTCGTCGGTGCCCGGCGCGGTGCGCATGCGGTTCATGAGCTTCGTCAGGCGCAGCGACGCGATCGCCCGGACGTCGTTGTTCGACGAGCCCTGTGCGAGCCACATCACGCGGCTGACGAGCACGCGCTGCTCGGCGCGCTTGACGGCCGCCTCGTACGGCGAGGTCGTCGGCACGTCGAACGTCGCCGCCGTCAGCTTGTCGATGACTTCTTCGAGCCCCGGCAGCGCGGGATCGACCGCGTGCTGCGCGACCATGCGGGCGGCGCGGTCGAGCTGAAGCACGAAGCCAATCGTGACATCAGCGGCGATCGCCCCGGGCGTGATCGGATCGAACGCTTCGCCTGTCGTCCTCGGGAAGAGCTCGCGGTGCAGGCCGAAGCCTGGCGGGCGCGGCGGGATCGCGTCGAGAATCCGGCGCGGCACCGTCAGCTCGGACGGCTTGAGCGTGGCGGCGAGCGACTCGAGCGCCTTCCGCTGGTTCGCGGCGGTCTCCCATTTCACCGGCGTGCGGCCGTCGCCGCGCATCGCGTAGACGAAGTCCTGGCCGCCGATCATCGACGCGGTCCCTTCCACCGCGTAGCGGTGATACATCCAGATCGGCACGAGCGGTTCTTCGATCGTCGTCATCGGCGCGCCCAGACGAATCGTCCGCTCGCCGATGCGCGTGAGCGCGGCGTGACGGACTTTCATGATTCGCGTGAGCTCGTCGGCCTGATTCACGCCGTTCGACCATTGCTCGACACGCGGGTGGATGTCCATGTCCTGGTTGGTGAAGTACCGGATGTCCTGCGCCCAGGCGTCGTCGATGATCTTGGTGAGGGCTTTCGGCTCGTCGGTGCCGGCCGCGAACTGCCGGTAGCCGAAGTTGATCGCGACCTTGTCCCAGTCGCCGATGCGCGCCTGATACGCGTTCTGGATGTTGATCGATCCGTCTTCTTCGAGCGACTCCAACGGATGCGGATAGTCCATCACCGAGATCCAGCCCTTGCTGCTGTCGTAGTAGTTGTGCCCGAGGCCGAGCGTGTGCCCGACTTCGTGCGCCGCCAGCTGCCGGATGCGCGCGAGCGCCGTCTTGTACAAGATGTCCGGCCGCTCGTTGCCGGTCGCGTACGGGGAGAGCAGGCCTTCGAAGATCATGTAGTCCTGCCGATCTCGAAGCGATCCGAGCGTGACGGTGCCGCGGAGAATCTCACCCGTGCGCGGATCGGACACCGATCCGCCGGAGCTCCAGCCGCGCGTCGATCGATGGACCCAGTTGATCATGCTGTAGCGGATGTCCATCGGATCGGCGCCGTCGGGCAGCACGTCCACTTTGAAGCCGTTGCGGAAGCCGGCCGCGTCAAACGCCTGCGACCACCAGCGCGCGCCTTCGAGCAGCGCTTGTTTGACGTCCTCGGGCGCGCCCGAGTCCACGTAGTACTGAATCGGCTTCACGACGTCGCTCACGTCGGCGTTTGGATTCGTCTTCTCGAGGCGATGACGCCGCAGGTAGCGCACCACCATCGGATCGCCGATGGGGACGCT
>DATEGZ010000034.1:0-30143 GCA_035279905.1 Vicinamibacterales bacterium | reverse complement strand
CGCGCCGCGCTCGCAGACGAGGGCGGCCGCCGCGTGATTCTCGTGGTCACGGACGGCGAGGACAACGCCAGCCGCGTCGATCCGGACGTGACCCGCGCGTCGCTCCAGCGCGAGGGCGTGATGGTGTACGCGCTGGCGGTGCGCGGGCGCTTCGGTCTGGACATGTCGGACCTCGGCGCGCTGGCCAACGCCACCGGCGGCCGGTCGATCGAGCTGAAATCGTCCGGCGAGATCTCAACGGCGATGCAGCGCATCGCGGATGAGCTGCACGCGCAGTACGTCCTCGGATTCAACCCGGCGAAGCTCGACGGCAAGCTGCACCGCCTCGACATCAGCGTCAAGCGATCGGGCGCCACCGTGCGCGCCCGCCGGACGTACTTCGCGGCGAAGCCGGAGGGCAAATGACAACGCGCGTGGTCGCCGCCGCCCTCGTGATCGGCGCCGCTGGTGCGGTGGTGCTGACTGCACGTCAAGCGCCTGCGCCGCAAAACCTCATCTGGATCGCGGCGTCCGTCGTGCACGCCGATGGCCATCTGGTCACCGATCTCACCGCCGCGGACTTTGAGATCCTCGACAACGGACAGCGCCGTCCCGTCACCGAAATGCGCAGCGACCGGCTGCCGATCGCCGTCGCGATCATGGTCGACGTGAGCCCCAGCATGGAAACGAACTACGGGCTGGTGCGAAGCGCCGTCGCGTCGCTCGCAACGCGCTTCGAGGCCGGCGACCGCGCGATCGTCGGCACATTCGATTCGTTGCCCTGGATCGCGCCGCGATTCACGGCGCGCGTGGACGTGCTGCAGAAGTCGCTCGCCAGCGCGCTCGGCGGCACGCTGTCTCTCTGCGACGGCGACTGGATCGACAAGACGCGCGTCGTGGCCCGCAGCGAGGCGTCCAACCGCAGCTACGGGGCCGTGACCGACTTCTCCCGCCGTCTCGCGATGCGCGGCGGGTCGGCGATCTGGGATGGCGCCGCGTGCGGCATCAATGCCGTGGCCAGCGACGGCGAGACGCCTCGCCGCATCCTCGTGCTGCTCACCGACGGCGTGGACAACATGAGCTCGACGACGATCCCGTCGCTGATCGATCGTGCGCGCCAATACGGCGTCATCGTTTACGCCGTCTCGCTGATGGGCGGCTACGGCATGGCGGGCGGGGAACTGAAGAGCCTCGCTGAAGCGACGGGCGGCGGCTACTTCTTCCTGGCGTCGCCGGCAGACCTCGACGGAGCCGTTACGCGCATCGGTGACGAGCTGCGGCACCAGTACATCCTCGGCTTCGCGGCGGACAGCGTCACCGGGACGCACGCGATTACCGCGACCGCGCGTGCCGCGAACACGACCACGCGCGTCCGGCGTGTGTTCCTCGACACCACCGCCAACGCGCCGCTCGCTCGCGCGGCGGCGGTCGCCAGCGCGCCGCGGCCCGGACCGCAGCCCGGGTTGCCGGCCCAATTCACGATCGGTCCGCGATCAGCGGCGGCAGCTGGACCGCCGAACCCGGACGCGGCGATCGTTCGCACGCCGTTCTGGGACACGCTCGACAAGTTCACGACGGCATCGTGGCCGGTGGGTACGGCGCCGCGGATGAGCCTCGACACGCTGCGCGCGACGCTCGTGACGTTGAAGAAGGACGGCATCGCCTGGGTGAGGGCGGGTGGCACCACCGCGCAAGCCGGCCGGCGGCTCGCGCTGGCGTCGTTCGTGCTCGACCTGCTGTACACACAGAACGATCCGTACGTCTGGTTGAATGGTCAGCCGGCGTCCGATTTGATCGAGTGGGCCGCCGGGGCGGTCAGCGCGGGACCGCCGACGCCGGAGGAACGTCTGTGGTACTTCGGCGCGCTGTCGCTCATCGAGCGCGGCGGCGTGTCCGACGTGCTCGATCGCATGGCTCAGCGCGCGCTCCAGCGGTTCCCGGACGAAGGCCGGTTTGCGCTGGCCCGCGGCGTCGCGCAGGACCTGCTCACGTGGCCGGAAGAGCGCGATGTCCACGCGTTTACCGTTGCGCCACAGATTGCGTCGGCGCTCGTCGCGCGGTACGACGCGGCGACGGCCATTCCGTCCGTCCGCGCCGAGGCGCTGTTGCGGCTCGGCTACTTCGAGTTGCGTCGCGGTCGCACGGACGCCGCGCTCGCGCGCTTCACTGCCATCGGCGCCGACACGCCCGACGACCCTGTGCTTCGCTACTGGGTGCACCTGCTGAAGGGACGCGCGCTCGAAGCGGCCAATCGGTCGGCTGAAGCGGTTGCCTCCTACGAGCAGGCGCTCGAAGACGTTCCTGGTGCGACTTCAGCCCGTGCCGCGCTCGTCGCGGCGCTCGTCAAGAACCAGCGCGCCGGCGAAGCCGCCAGGCTCGCGGCCAACTCGCTGTCGACGCCGAGCGCCGACGTCGATCCGTGGACGATGTACGTGCTGCCGGACATGCGTTTTTGGCAGCCGATCTCCTCATCGCTGCGCGAGGCGGTGGTCCGATGATCGCCCGCTCGCGTCCGCTCGTCGTCCTGCTCGCGCTGGCCGGCGCGGGCGTGCTCGCGGCCCAGCAGTCCACCTTTCGATCCGCCGTTGACGCGATTGTCGTGCCCGTGTCGGTCACCGATCGCAACCGGCCGGTCGCCGATCTCACGTCCGCGGACTTCGAGCTCCAGGACGACGGCGTTCCGCAGGAATTCACGCTGACGATGGTCGACACGATGCCGACGGACGTCACATTTCTCGTCGACACGAGCGGCAGCGTCCGGGGTCAGGCGCTCGAACGCGTGAAGGTGGACGTTCAAAAGATGGCCGATCTGCTGCAGCCGAACGATCGCGTGCGGCTCGTGTCGTTCGCGCGCGACGCGACAGACGTGTTCGGGCTGCTGCCCGGCGGCGCCACGCTCGATTTCTCGCGCATGACCTCGGGCGGCACGACGTCGCTCTACGACTCGCTTGTGCACACGCTGGCGGCGTATCCCGCGACCGATCGCCCGCACATGGTGTTCGTCGTCACGGACGGGCGCGACAACTCGAGCTTCACGTCGGCCGACGATGTCGTGGCCGTGGCTCGCGTCTCAGGCGCGGTGCTGTGCGTCGCGCTCGTCGCGTCCAGCAACCCGCTCGTTCGCGAGGGCGGGGCGCTGGACGCCGTCGATCCGCTGGCGACCGAGGCGAGCGTGACGACGATTGCCGCCGGCGCCGGGTCCAACATCGTGGCGGGCTCGACGGTCAGTCAGGCGTCACAAGTGCCACAGGCCGCGACGGCCATTCGGCGAAGCGCGGGCCCGTATCGCGGCGGTCCGAACACCTCGGCGCTGAAGCAGGCGGCCGACCTGACCGGCGGACTCGTGTACGAGGATTCGTCGCGGACGCCGATGCCGCAGATCTTCCGTCACGTCCTCGACGATTTTCGCGCGAGCTACGTGTTGACTTACGTGCCGGCGGGCGTGGACCGCGGCGGCGCGCACACCATCACGGTGCGCGCGAAGAACAAGCGCTACGTCGTCCGCGCGCGCAAAACCTACGAGCAGCGGCTGGCGCGATTCGACGAGCCGCCCGTTCATCACCAATGAGACATGTCTCCTGACGAGCTGATGGTGACTATCGGGTCAGGCCTGTTCGGCCTGATCGGCTGGATCGCCTGGGCCGTGCAACTGTTCTCGCCTGCACGCACGGCCGCGCAGCGTCGAGGCGTGTGGAGCCTCGTCGCCGCGGCGATCGCGAGCCTCGCGATCGTCGTCGCGGTCCTGTTCACGTGGTCGGCGAGCGACGTGCGCAACGATTCTGCGTACCTCGCGATGTACACGTTGCTTGGGCTGGCGTGGCTGCGGATTGGCGAGCTGTTCTTCGTGCTCGCGGGCGTCAGCTCGCGCGACGACGTCGTGGAGCGCGGGAACGCGGCCGCCGTGCCGGCGATCGGCGGCGCGCTCATTGCCATCGCCTGCTGCTACGCGGGCGGCAACGTCGGCGAGGGGCCTGGCTGGTGGGTCGTGGTGTTCAGCGCGGCCTTGTCGAGCGCAGCCCTCGTCGTCGTGTGGATCGTCTACGACCAGGCGACGGGCATTTTCGAGACCGTGACGATCGATCGCGACCGCGCCGCGGGGATTCGCCTCGGCGGATTTCTGGTGGCCTGCGGCCTCGTGCTCGGCCGCGCCGTGGCCGGCAACTGGGTCGACGTCGGCCAAACGATCGCGGATTTCGCGCGCGTCGCCTGGGCGGTGCCGGTGCTGTTTGGCGCGGCAATAGCGATCGAGCGAACCGCGCAGCCGACGCCGCAGCGGCCGGACGTGCCGGTGACGGCGTTCGGCGTCGCGCCCGCCGCGGTGTTCATCATCGCCGCGGCCGCCTACGTGGTCTGGCTGGGGCCGCCGGCATGACCTCGCCGTGGGTGCCCGTCGCGCCGCTCGACGATGAAGCGTTCGCCGAATTCAGGCGGCGCGCGATCTTCGACTGCTGCAAGTGGGACCCGCAGGTCGGCGATGCGTGCGTGCTCGCGCGCCACCCGCTCGTGATTCGCGCCGAGGCCTGGCGCGAGGTGACCGTGCACGCCGAGGCCCTCGCGCGCGAAGCGCTCGGCCTCGAAGCGGCGCTCGCCGATCATCCGCGCTTGCACCGGTGGCTCGGTCTGCCGCACGCGATCCGTCGAGCTCTCGGCACGATTGCGTCGAAGGGGCCGGCGTGCGGCGCGGCCCGCCTGGTGCGCTTCGATTTTCACTTCACCGACGAGGGCTGGCGGATCTCGGAGGCGAATACCGACGTGCCCGGCGGCCTCAACGAGGCGTCGGGTTTTCCGCCGCTGCTCGCGAAGAGCTATCCGGCGTTCACGCCGGCGGGCGATCCAGCGGCGGCGTACGTCAGCGCTGCGCCGGTCGCGCCAGAGGCCGGCGCGCACGTCGCGTTCGTGCACGCCACCGCGTACAGCGACGACCAGCAGATGATGTTGTTCCTCGCGCGCCGGTTCGCGCACGCGGGCTTCCGCACGCACCTCGCGAGCCCGAGCCATTTGCGCTGGCACGATGGCCGCGCGCACCTCGATGGACCGGATTGGCGAGGCCCGCTCGATCTGGTCGTGCGCTTCTTTCCGTCCGAGTGGCTCACGCAGTTGCCGCGCGCGACCGACTGGCCGGCGCTCTTTGCCGGCAGCCGGACGCCGCTCAGCAATCCGGCGACGGCCGTGCTCACGCAGACCAAGCGGATGCCGCTCGTCTTCGACGCGCTGCCGTTTGCCGCGCCCGCATGGAACGCGCTCTTGCCTGAGACACGTGATCCGACCCAGGTGCCGCGACGATCGACGGACGACTGGGTGCTCAAACCGGCGCTCGGCCGCGTCGGCGAAGACGTGCTCGTGCCGGGTCTGCTCGATCGCAAGCGGGAGCGTCAGATCCGGCGGGCGGCGCGCTTCTGGCCGAGCCAGTGGGTGGCGCAGCGGCGATTCCAGGTCGTGCCGCTCGAAATCGCGGGCGAACAGCGCTATCCGTGTCTCGGCGTCTACACGCTCGACGCGCGCGTCGTCGGCGCGTACGGGCGCGTCGCTTCGCGCCCGTTGATCGACTCGCAGGCGGAGGACGCCGCGGTGCTCGTTGCGTCGTAGCGGAGCTGAGCGGAGAGAACCATGATCGATGGGGAAGTCGCTTTTTCGGTGTGGGCGCCCGACAACGCGCGGTGGAGCGAATGGGCCAAGCCTGTCGTTTTCACGCAGGACGGCGGCGTCGCCAGCGAAACGCCGCTCGCGCCCGCGACGATCGATATTCCCGGTCTGCCTGAGGCATGGGGGCAGTCGGCGTTGATCGTGGACTTGCCCGGCGTCGAATCGGTGTCGGTGGGGCTGATGCTCGCGCAGCAAGGATTTCGTCCCGTGCCGCTCTACAACGGCACGGCCGGCCCCAACGCCGTGATCGACGTGGACGCGCTCGGTGCCGCGCTTGGCGCCGCGGTCGCGACGCTTCGCGCGCAGTCGCTCAAGCCCGACGCCCCGCCGGCGTTTCTGATCGATGCGCAGCGGATGACGCCGCTCGGCGCCGGCGAGCCTGGACGCTACGACAACCGATGGATCGTGTTGCCGCAGGATTTTCCGTCCGCGACGCGGCTGCTCGCGAACGGCATCAAGTCGGTCACGGTCGTCCAGCGGCAGGGTCTCGCGCCGGCGCAGGATCTCGCGCACGTGCTGCGGCGCTGGCAGGACGCGGGACTGACGCTCGCGATCGTCGATCTCTCCACCGGCAGCATCGATCGCGACGCGCGCATTCCAAAGCCGTCGATGTTCCGCCTCGCGTGGTACGCGGTGATCGCCTTGATGGATCTTCGTCGGACCAACGTCGGTGGATTCGGCGCGGTCGTGCCGGAGAGCTCGGGCCGCAGCGGGTTCTACGGGTAGGTCTTCGAGGGGCGACGGTACGGCGTCAGCAGTCCGCTTCGCGCCGCAGCGGCCGTGCGACCCTGCGTCTCGTAGTCGTCCACGACTTTCTGGTACGCCTTGCGCGCCTCCTCGCGCCGGCCGGTGAGATCGTACGTCCGCCCCATGTAGAGGAGCGCCGAGGCGCGGATCGCGATCTGCACGGTCTTGCCGCCATCCGCGAGCGCGGTGAATACCGGCAGCGCCTGGTCGGGGCGGCCCCGCAGGAAATCGAGCCACGCGAGACGGTATCGCACCCACTGGTTTTGCGGATCGCGCGCGCGCACGGGTTCGTAGGCCTGGCGCGCTTCGTCCCACTTGCCCTCGACCACGAGCCGGTTGCCCGGCAGGAGCGACGCATAGATCGCCGCTTCGCCAGACGCGCGACGGTCATCGATCCACTTGAGCATCGACGTCGCTGATGCATGCCATTTCGTCATTTGCGCGCTGGCCAACACACGTTTCGGATCGTCGCCCGCGGCGGGATCGTTCTGAAGTCCGCGATAGTTCGCACGCCTGAGCAGGAAGGTCGGCAGCACCCAGTCTTGGGTGGAGCCCGGCGCGTCGATGATGGTGGTGAGCGTGCTGACGGCGTTGTCCACGCGCCAGTCGTCAACCTGCACGCTGGCGAGCGCGAGCACCGAGGTGAAGTACGACACTTCACCGTCGACTGAGCGATCGCCTTTTCGCCGATCGATGATGCTTTGATACACGGCGGCCGCCTGCACGCGGTCCTCGAACATCGGCCCGGCATACAGCTCCGCGACGCTCGTGGCCATGTCGTCGTTCAACGGAAATTGCTGCTGCAGCTTGCGCGCCACGGCCAAGGCGTCCGCGCCTCGCCCTTCGTAGCCGGAGTAGATTTCGACGAGCTGCTCGGCGGCCTGCGGGCCGAACAGCGTGCTCTGCGCCGCGGCGCGCTCGAGCTGCTTGAGTCCCTCGACGCGGTTGCCCGGCGGCAGGAACAGGATGAAGCGAAGCACGTGGAAGAGCGTCGGCGCGATGTCGACGTAGTAGTTGTACAGGCCGAGGACGAGATATCCGTCGCCGGTCTCGGGAGACTTCTTGACGAACGCGTCGATGTACCCCTTCGCCTTCGCGCCATCACGCGCCGCGCCCCACATGCCCTTGTCGTAGCTCACGCGATACTCGGCGCGCATCATGTGGCCCTGGGCGGCGTAGAAGAGCGCTTCGGTGTCTGCGCTCGTGCGACCGTAGCGCGTGTCCGCCATTTCCACGAGTGCATCGAGATCCCGCTCGAACGCGGGACGCAGCGGCGCGTCGCGGTCGATGCGGGCGCGCTCCGCCATGAGCAAACCGAATCGCCGCGGCAGGTCGTCGGGATTGGCGGCGAGCAGATTCTTGAAATGACGCACGGCGCCGGCTTTGTCGCCGCTGTAGAGCAGGTGGTATCCCTCGGCGACCGGTTCGGTGGGCAGGGTCTGGGCGGCCGCGGGCGTGCCGGCGGCAAGAATGAGAACCGCCGCGGTCAGAGTCCGCCTGACGCCGGGGTGAAACATCGGATCCTTTCGGGCGCGGATTGACCACTATACTCGACGTATTCCCATGAAGCGGACGCTCACGACGACGTGCGTCCTCGCGTTTGCGTGTGCATGGACGCTGACGGCGCAGCGTCCGGCCGCGCCGGAAATCGCCAAAGGCAAGGGCGCGCTCGTCGGCCGCGTGCTCGACGCCGGCACGAAGGCGCCGATTGCCGGCGCCCTCGTCACGCTCATTCAGCATCTCGATCCGAGCACACCGCCGCCGCAGGGTTTCATGACGGGACGCTTCGGCGGCTCCGCCCCGCGCGGTGTAGTCACTAACGCCGAGGGCTATTTTGTGTTCGGCGAATTGCCTGCCGGCAGGTACGCCCTGGCCGCGTCAGCGTTCGGCTATCTCGATGGCGGGTATCTGATGCCGTCGCTCGCCGCGCCCGTTCATCTCGTCGAGCTCGACGGCACGGAGACGCCGGTCACGATCAAGATCTCACTCGAGCAAACCGCGTCAATCTCTGGCACGGTTGCCGACGAGCACGGCGAGCCGATGCCGGGCGTGCCCGTCACCGCTTTTCGACGCGCGGCCGGCGGCGGCGCCGCGCTCGTGCGCGCGGCTCAGGACGCACTCACTGACGATCGCGGCGTCTACCGGATCGCGCAGCTCGTACCCGGCAGCTACATCGTCGGCATCGTGTCGACGTCCATGACGATGCCCGCGGGGCTGGCGACGCAGATCGATGTGGCCGCGCCCAACCCGAACGCGTCGTTCGCCGTGGAGTCGAGCCTGCTGCCGGGCGGCTTGCTGCTGCTCAACGGCCATCTTAACGGCGCGGGCACGCGCGTCGATCGATGGGTCGTGCAACGCGCCGGCGCGCTGCCGCCGCCGGGACCGGACGGGCGGCTGCTCGCCTACGCGCCCGCGCTGTTTCCTGGCACCGCGATTCCTTCGGAAGCGACAACGATCACCCTGGGATCGGGCGAGGAGCGGCTGAACGTCGACGTGCCGCTTCGTCTGTTGCCGGCCGTGCGCGTCTCCGGCACGCTCATGGGCCCGGCGGGTCCGATGGCGAATGTCGTCGTGCGGCTCGTTGTTTCCGACGCCATCAGTCTGTCGGACGGCAATCCCGGCATCGCGACCGCGATCACCGATGCGAACGGCGAGTTCGCGCTCATCGGCGTACCGGCGGGGCAGTACACGATTGCCGCCGCGTACGTCGCGCTCGGAGATCGAAGCGTCGTCCCGGACGCATCAGGCACAGCGCTTTGGGTCTCGCAGCCGCTCGGGGTCGGCGACACGGATGTCGTCGGCGTCGCGCTCGCGATGCGGCCCGGGATCCGCGTGAGCGGACGTGTCGAGCTCAAAGGCCTTGCGCCGGCATCAGGGGCGCCGCCTGCTGTCGTCTCGCTGCGGCCGCTCGGCGCGAGCATCTGGCGAACGCTGCCAGGCCGCGCGGGCGCAGACGGCACGTTTGCCACCGGCGGCGATCCACCCGGGCGCTACCTCGTGATCGCAACCGCGACCTCAGCGTCCTCGTCCGCTGTGGTGGTGTCGATCGAGCGCGGCGGGAAGCGGCTCGCCGACGATCTGCTCGAGCTGGAATCCACGGACATCACGGATCTGACGGTCACCGTGTCGAGCGGGAAGACGCGGATTGCCGGATCCGTCGTCGATTCCAACGGCGCCGCCGATCCCGAGAGCAACGTGGTCGCGTTTCCTGCGGACACGACGCTGTGGCGCGAGGGCATCCTGAGCGATCGACGCTTCTGCCAAACGGCCGTCACGTCCGCGGCCGGGTTCGAGTGCGCGGGGTTGTCTCCGGGCGAGTACTTCGTCGTGTCGATCGACGCCGGGATGCGGATCGATCGTGCGGACCCGGCATTCTTCGAGCGGCTCATCCCTGGCGCCGTGCGCGTCACGCTCGCGGACGGTGATGACAAGAAGATCTCCCTCAAGACGTTCGTTCCGCGAGAACGGTGATCGATGCGCACGGGTCTGATGGCAGCAGTCGTCGCGATCGCCCTGCAGACAGTGGCCGAACCATCTGGCACCGCGATCCTGACTGGGAGCGTCGTCACCGACAGTCCGTCGCCGCAGCCCGTGCGCCATGCGACGGTTCGTCTCGCCGGTCCGGCCGGCATGAGCGCGCGCATCGTCGGCACGGATGACGATGGCAAGTTCGAGTTCGTTGCCTTGCCGGCAGGGAGCTATTCCGTGTCGGCCAGCAAGATCGGCAGCGTCACGACGTTCTACGGCGCGAAGCGGCCCGGGCGCGGGCCCGGCGTGCCGGTCGCGTTGCTGGACGGAGAGCGCGCGTCGATCGTGCTGAAGCTGCTGGCGGGCGCGGTGATCACGGGAACGATCGCGGATCAGCACGGCCGTCCGGCCGCCGGTGTGCCGGTGCTCGCGGTTGACACGCGAGCGGACGCGCCGGCGCCTGCGCGCGCGCTCACCGACGATCGCGGCGTATACCGCATCTACGGCCTCGCGCCTGGCGACTACGTCGTCTCCGCGGTCCCGCGCCCGGGCACGACCTCAGTGTCGGTTGGCGTCAGCGCGGCGCTCGCGGTGACCGACGCGCAGGCTCGCTGGGCGCAATCGCCAGCCGGTGCGGCGCCGCCGGCTGGGCGCCCGATGGAGTACGCGCCGATCTACTTTCCCGGCGTCACCAACGCGCGCGCGGCGAGCCGCGTTCTTGTGACCGCCGGCGAGGAGCACGGCAACGTCGGCTTCGCGCTCCAGATCGTGCCGACAGCGACCATCGCCGGGACCTTGATCGATCACACCGGGCAGCCGCTGAACGCCGCGACCGTCACCCTCTATCCGCGCAAGACCGATCAACCGGATGCCAGCGACGCCGTGTTCACGTCGGGCGCGATCACGTTGCCGCGCGCGACCGTGGCCGCGCCGAAGTTTTCGATCGTCGGCGTCGCGCCCGGCGAGTACACGCTCGTCGCGCGATCCGGATCGGGCACGCGATCGACCGCCGCCGCGCTCTCGGCCGCGCCGCCGCTCTGGAACCTGACGGACGTCACCATCAACGGCGAGGATCAAACCGATCTCGTGCTTCGGCTCCAGCCCGGCGTCAAGATCGCGGGGTCGATCGCGTTCGAGCAGACCGTTCTCACGCCACCGGCGGATCTTGGCGTGCTCGACATCACCCTGGCCGCGCTCGGATCGCAGGTCGGCGCGCCCGCGACGCCGCGCGCGATTGTCACGAAGCCCGCGTCGTTTCAATTCCTGAGCGTGATGCCGGGCACCTACGCGCTCACCGTGATGCCGCCGGCTGCCGGCTGGACGCTCAAATCCGCGATGGTAAACGGACAGGATCTCGCAGACGCCACGCTCGATCTGAAGATCGGCGAGGATCTCGCGGGCGTGACGTTGACGTTCACCGATCGTCCGACGGAATTCGGCGGCCGGCTCATCGATCCCAGCGGCCGGCCGGTCTCGAAGTACTCGATCGTCGTGTTCACGGTGGACCGTTCGATGTGGCGGCCGTACTCGCGCCGCATTCGAGCGGTCGCGCCAGCCACCGACGGCAGCTTCCGTGTCACCGGCCTGCCGCCAGGCGACTACGCCGTCGCCGCCGCTGAAGACGTCGAGCCCGCCGACCTGGCCGATCCCGCCTTCCTGTCGCAGTTGCTCGCGTCGTCCGTGAAGTTCACGCTGGCCGAGGGCGAGAAGAAGCGTCAGGACCTGCGGACGGGCGGATAAACGAGCGGCGGAATACACGGAAGCCCTGGCGACATTCCCAACCCGTGGGACTTCTTCGTCCGTTCGTCCTCGCGGTTGTCGCCGCAGGTGTCTTGGCCGGTGGGCATGCCGCGGCAGAATCGGGGGGACCGCCCGGTATCGCTGAAGTAGCCAGCGTCGTTGAGGCCGAGGGTGCGCATCCCGGCACCGACGTTCGAGTGGCGCTGCAGATTCACTTATCCGCGGGCGTTCATGTCAACTCGAACCAGCCCAGGGACCCGTCGCTCATCCCGCTGCTGCTAACCGTCGATCCTCCGCCTGGCGTCTCGGTCATCGGCGTGGGTTATCCGAGGCCGTCAGATCTGCGGCAGCGTGGAGTCGACAGGCCTCTGAGCGTCTTCGAGCGCGACTTCCACGTCGGCGTTCGACTGTGGGTGGCGGCTGACCATCCGATCGGCGCGGTCGTCGTGCCCGCTCGTTTGCGGTATCAGGCGTGCGATGAGGCACGGTGCTATGTCCCGGCTATCGCCGCGACCGAATGGACGCTCTCGATCCTGCCGGAATCGGCGCCCATCAACCTCGTCCGGCCAGACCTGTTCCGCGGTTTGGTCTTTGAGTCGCCAGTCGACTGGCGCGGCCCGGTACCGAACGAGACCACAACGCGCCAGGCCGCGGCAGCGAGCGGTCTGATGACTCGCCTCGACCGCTTCGTGCTGGCGAGCACCGCCGCCGGCTACCAGGGGACTCGTGACTTCACGGCGTTTCTGCAGCCCTCCGAGGGCGGCGCGAGGTTGGCGAAGCCGTTCGAGGGGCGCGGCATCCTGACGATTCTCCTGCTGGTGCTGGCTGGAGGCCTGGCGCTGAACTTCACACCGTGCGTGCTTCCGTTGATCCCGATCAACCTGGCGATTCTCGGCGCCGGCACGGCTGCGGCATCCCGCACCCGCGGCCTGGTGCTCGGCACTGCGTACGGCGGGGCGATGGCCCTGGTCTACGGCGGACTTGGGGTCCTGGTGGTTCTGACGTCTCGCGCGTTCGGCGCCGTCAATTCTTCGCCCTGGTTCAACGGCGGGATCGCGATCCTCTTCGTTGTGTTGGGCCTGGCGATGTTCGATCTCTTCTTCATCGACTTCTCGCGCTTGTCCTCGCGGCTGAAGCTGACCGCCGAGCATGGATCGCTGGCGCTTGCCGTCAGCATGGGCGGCGTGGCCGCGCTGCTCGCCGGCGCCTGCGTGGCGCCGGTCGTGATTCAGGTCCTGGTGTTTTCGACCGATCTCTACTCGTCCGGCACGCGCGCAGCCCTCGGGCTGCCGTTCGTCCTGGGTCTTGGCATGGCCGCGCCCTGGCCAGTCGTCGGAGCGGGACTGGCCAGGCTGCCAAGGCCAGGAGCGTGGATGGTCAGAGTCAAGCAAGCAATCGGCGTGGCGATCCTTCTTCTGGCCGCGTACTACGCGCACTCCGCCTACCGCCTGTTCGCCGATCGCTCGGTGGACCGCGCGGCCGTGGTGCTGGGCGTCGGGGAAACGCCGAAGGAGGGCTGGTACTCGTCGCTTGCCGAGGGGCTCGACGCGGCCGAACGCGCGCATCAGCCCGTGCTCATCGATTTCTGGGCCACGTGGTGCAAGAGCTGCGTTGCGATGGACGAGACGACGCTCCGCGATCCTGAAGTGATCGCCGCGCTTGCCGGCTACGTGAAGGTCAAGTTCCAGGCCGAAGATCCGGAAGCGCCGGTCGTCCGGGATGTGATGGATCGATTCGACGTCATCGGACTGCCGACGTATGTCGTACTGCGACCAAAGAACCAAGACAAGGAGAGACAGAAATGAGACGTTTGGGTCAGACGTTCTGCAAACTCGTTGGGGCGACGATCGGGCTGGCCCTCGCGTTCGCGTCAGCAACGCCGGCCGGCGTCGGTGCTCAGTCGGCGCCGATGGCACAGACAACCACGAAGAACGCCACGCCGAAGGAGGGCGAGAAGGCTCAGGACTTTTCGCTGGTCTCCCTTCAAGGAAGAGTGGTCCGTCTCTCGGCTGAGATCGCACGCGGACCCGTGGTCCTTGTCGTTCTGCGTGGATGGCCTGGCTATCAGTGCCCGTTCTGCACGCGACAGTTCGGCGAATACCTGCGCAACGCTGCGGACATCGAGGCAACCGGGGCGCACGTCTTGTTCGTCTATCCCGGTCCGGCAGAAGGTCTGAAAGCGCATGCGGAAGAGTTCACCAAGGCCGCACCCCCGCCCGCGGTCTTTCAGTTGCTCCTCGATCCCGACTACGCGTTTACGCTCGCATACGGCCTGCGCTGGGATGCTCCTCAGGAAACGGCCTATCCCTCGACCTTCGTTCTCGACAGGCGCGGAGTGGTGACGTTCGCACGGACGAGCCGTACTCACGGCGATCGCGTGCCGGTCGCCGACGTCCTGAAGGCGCTCGCGCAGATCGGGCGGTGAGGGGGGCAGCGAAGACCTATCCCTCCTTCCGTTTTCGCGGCTGAAACGTATCCCCTCGGGGGGATCTATGCGCCGCGGCACACTGATCGCGGGAGTCGTTCTCGTACTCGTCGTCATCACTCTTGGCTGGCTCGCTATCCATCGGGTGGTCACGCGGCCCGCCGGCAACGAGCCCTCAGGCGCTCAGCCAGCACCGGGCGCCCCTTCCAGCAACACACAAGCCCCCGCCTCAACCGCGGCGATCCCGCTCGTCCTCAAGGGCGACGCGATGGCTCGAGCCTTTCGCAGTGGAAAGCTGCCCGCTCCGTTGGCGCAGCCCGCAGGTCCGCCCGAACAGACCGCCGCGGAACTGGCGACCCGCGTGATGGCCGAGGACGAGCAGTCGACCGCGGCCTGGCTGACCGCGTTGCAACTGTCGGGGTTCAGCGTGAGGGGCGACGACGGCTCGCTGGCGATCGAGTCGGTGAAGCCGGGGCAGGGCATCCTGATCGACGCGTGGGAAGCCGCGGCGATCGCCAAGCTGCTCGGCGACGGGATGCACATCCGGTTGACGGATCTCGGCACGGCCTTCGCGCGCACCATGCCGCCGCTGAAGGACGCGCCGGTCGCGACGCTCTTGCTCAAAGGGCTTCGCACGGCAGCGCAGGGGACCCAGCCGGCGATGCGCTTCTGGGCCGACTTCATTGCCGAGCTGGGGCGAAAGGCGGCGAGTCCTTACGATCTCCTGGCGCCTGACGTCGATCCCGCCAAGGTGGAACTGGACGCGATGCAGGTGTCGCTGATCCTGCGCCGCCTCGCGGCGGATTTGATCATCGTGAAAGGGGGAAAGGGCCAGCCCGATCCTGCCGGCTCGCTGTCGGAGCCGGCGTCGTACGAGGTCGCGGGCGGACCCTTCGTGCAGGAAGGCGGCGATGCAAAGCCACCCTGCACGCTGAAGGAACTTGAAAGCCAGATTCTGGACACGAATGCCTACGTGGCGGGGAAAGGCTTCGACACGATCCTCGAATACCTGAACGAGCACGGCATGGAGGGCGCGGGCAAGTTCAGCGGCGCGACGTCGATCGCCAACGCGGTGCTCGCGATCGTCAAGCTCATCGCGTACTACGCGTGCATGGAGACCGAGATCACCATGAACGGAGAGCCGCCGCTCGTGCGGACGCAGAAGCAGTTTGAGAACGGGGAAAAGCGCACGCTGACCGCCACCGTGCGCGAGAACATCGGGAAATGGCAAGTCGTGAATTGCACGCGCATCGCGCTCAATGGCGCCAACCTCGATATCAGCCTGCCGAACGATGGTCCGGTCGCGGGTGTGAAGACGCAGTGGGAGCTGACGAGCGGCGGCTACGACGTCCACCACGGACAATTCTCGGAGCCGTTCGTCGAGCTCGTGTTCCCCGACGGCACGTCCCATGTGCAAACCGCGGACGTGTCCATCACCAACGCCTCGGCTCCCAAGACGGACGAGGAAGGGCACACCACCATCGACATCGAGGGCGTGAAGCAGAAAGAGAAGCTCCGTAATCCTCTGCCCCAGATGAAGCAGGCACAGGTCCGCTTCACGGTGGCGGCCAAACCGGTGACGATGTCGCAAGACCTCATCGATGCGGTCGGCGTCGGCGCGCTCGGTGGCGTGACGTTGGCGGTTGGCGGGCCGGTCGAAATGCTCCTCCGCAGCAACATCTATTACTCCAAGGCGCTCAACATCCCCGTAAAGGACTGGCTGTCCTGCGATGGCGGCTGGGGCGGAAGCATCACGTACACGACGAACTTTCATCTTGTGCGCAACTCGCACACGACCTTCACCGAAACCTTCGCCCGAGACGACACGACAACGGCCGTGGTTGACCTGCGCGGCAACCCCGAAGGCGGAGCCGCCTGGAGCGGGGCGTCGCACGGAAGCTATGCCGGCCACTACGAGCACCAGGAACTGTCCATCGACACCTGGGCACCGGCGGGCGATTTTGGCGGCGCCACGATCACCGCCAAAGAAACGACGACGGCAGTCGGCGGAGGAGAGGTGTCGGTCGACATCTCCGCGCCGGGGGACAACAAGTACCGGATCGGGGGCGCGTCGATCAGCCTCCCCAGCGTGACCCTGTGGCATCAGGCCTGCTCCGGCGACTGCAAGGGCAAGCTCGAACCCGACAGGAGCACCACGAGTACGTTTAGCGCGGCGTTTCCGGCCGTGACCGGTCAGGAAGACCCCAGTCAGCCTGGGGTCCTCCACGGCAGCAAGACGATTGAGAACCTCCCGACGATCGGCGCCACCACAACCGTCGAGTGGAATCTGCGGCTGTGCTCCGGCCGCCGACCGTAGCTCGATCCCGCCACGCGTCCCGTGTCACAATCCGCCGGTACCCGCCCTCCGGAGGATTGAGATGCGCACCCTGAAGGTCTTCGCGCTGGCCACGCTTGCGCTCGTTACGACGCTGACCGCCCAGGACCAGTGGGGCCGGCAAGTCACGGTGCCGAACAAGGTCGCGTTCAAGGCCGTGAGCTTCCAGCTCGAGGACGTGCGGCTGCTCGACGGCCCGTTCAAGGACGCGATGGTGCGCGACCAGCAGTACCTGCTGAGCCTCGAGCCCGATCGCATGCTGCACACGTTCCGCCTGACGGCGGATCTGCCCTCCACCGCGACGCCGCTCGGCGGGTGGGAGAGCCCGACGACGGAGCTGCGAGGGCATTCGATGGGGCACTACCTGTCGGCGGTCGCGATCATGTACGCGAGCACGGGCGACGCGCGGTTCAAGCAGCGCGGCGACCTGCTCGTCGCCGAGCTGGCGAAGGTGCAAGCGGCGGAGTCAGCGAAATTCCATCCGGGCTATCTCTCCGCGTTTCCCGAAGAGTTCTTCGATCGCCTCGACGCGCGCACGCAGGTGTGGGCGCCGTGGTACACGATTCACAAGATCATGGCCGGCCTGCTCGACATGTATCAGCAGGCGCACAACGCGCAGGCGCTCGACGTGTTGAAGAAGCAGGCGGGCTGGGTGCGATTCCGCGTCGATCGGCTGACCGAGGCGCAGCAGCAGGCCGACCTGCGCACCGAATTTGGCGGCATGGCCGAAGTGCTCGCGAATCTGTACGGTGTGACCGGCGACGCCGAGTGGCTGCGCGTCGCGAAGAAGTTCGACGACAAGCTGATGTTCGATCCGCTCGCGGAGAACAACGATCCGCTGGTCGATGCGAACGGCCGCGGCGTGCACGGCAATACGCAGATCCCGAAGATGATCGCGTCGGCGCGCGAGTACGAGCTCACCGCCGACCCGCGCTACAAGGCCATCGCCTCCAACTTCTGGCACATCGTCGCCCAGAAGCGCTCGTACGTGATTGGCGGCAACACCGACGGCGAGAGCTTCTTCCCGGTGGACAACTTCGATTCGCATCTCGGCCTGTCGAGTGCGGAGACGTGCAACACCTACAACATGCTGAAGCTCACGCGGCACCTGTTCTCGTGGGAGCCGACCGCTGAGACGATGGACTTCTACGAACGCGCGCTGTTCAACCAGATCCTGCCGTCGCAGGATCCGAAGACGGGCGGCGTCATCTACTACACGCCGCTGCGGCCGGGCGCGTTCAAGGTGTTCTCGTCGCAGAACGACTCGTTCTGGTGCTGCGTCGGCACGGGGATGGAGAATCACGGCAAGTACAACGACACGATCTACTTTCACGACGACGCGTCGCTCTATCTGAACTTGTTCATTCCGTCTGAGCTCACCTGGAAAGACAAGGGCCTGACGGTGCGTCAGGAGACGAAGTTTCCGAGCGAGGACTCGACGAAGCTCACGTTCACGGCGGCGAAGCCCGTGAAGCTCGCGCTGAAGATTCGTCGGCCGGGATGGGCGGTTGGGTTGAGCGTGACCGTGAACGGCAAGCTGCAGACGGTCAATGTCGAGCCGGGCGGGTACGTCACTGTGAACGGCGAGTGGAAGACGGGCGATACGGTCACGGTGAAAACGCCGATGACGCTGCACGTCGAGCCGTTGCCGAACTCGAAGGTGTACCAGGCGTTCATGTACGGGCCGGTCGTGCTTGCTGGCGATCTCGGCACCTCTGGGATGGAGGGCGCGAATCGGTACTCGCCGAACGTGCCGGCCGCGAATATCGTGCCTCCGGCCGCCCACGTCGAGATTCCCGTGTTCGTGAGCGCGAACTTGAGAGAGGACCTCGGGAAGGTCACGAAGATTGCCGGTAAGCCTCTGACGTTCATCGTTCCACAGGGGCTCGCTCAGCCCGGCTCGGTCACGCTTGTGCCGTTCTACACGCTCTTTGAGCCGCGGTACACGATTTACTGGAAGGTCTATCAGCCCGCCGACTGGATGGCGATGACGAAGTCGGCGAGCGACGCCGCGGCGCGCCGCAAGATCCTCGAGAGCAAGACGATTGACTTCGTCGACGTCGCGAGCGATGCGAGCGAAACCGCGCATGCGCTCTCGAGCCAGAGCCTCGGCCGCGGTCGCGGGGTCAACGCGCCGCCGGCGCCGGGTCCGGCGCAGCCAACGCAGCTCGACGGCCGCCGGGGCAGGGAAGCGCGCGGCGGGTTCCTGAGCTACACGCTGAAGGTCGCGCCGGATGTGGCCAATCTCGTTGTGACGTACCGCATCGAAGGCGCGGGCGCGCCGCGCACGTTCGACGTGCTCGTCGACGGCACCAAGATCGCGAGCGAGTCGCTGACGAGCCCGACTGCGCAGTTCTTCGACAAGGAGTATGCCCTGCCGGCGGCGGTCACCAGCGGCAAGTCACAGGTGACCGTGCGCTTTGAGACGCCGGCGCCGCCACCGGCGGCGCCTGATGCCGCGGCTGCCGGCGCAGGACGCGGCGGACGAGGCGGCGCGGCCATTGCCTCGACCGCGACGATCTTTGATGTTCGCACAGTGAGACGGTGATCATGATGACCAGCAAACGCCTGGCGCTGACCTTCTTCGCGATCGTTGCCGCAGTCTGGACGAGCTCGGGGCTCTCGCCGCACGCGGAAGTGCAACAGGCCGCGCGGCTCGAGAAGGACTATCCCGTCCAGCCCGTGCCGTTCACGTCCGTCCATCTCAACGACGCCTTCTGGGCGCCGAAGATCGAGACGAATCGTACGGCGACAATTCCCGCGGCCTTCGAACAGTGCGAGCTGACCGGACGCGTGGACAACTTCATCCGCGCGGCGACGGCACTTCGCGGCGAACCGCTCACGAACCTCAAAGCGCCCGGTTATCCGTTCGACGACACCGATCTATACAAAGTGATCGAGGGCGCGTCGTACGCGCTCGCGGTCCATCCCGATCCCAAGCTCGACGCGTACGTGGACAGCCTGATCGCGAAGATCGCGGCCGCGCAGGAGAAGGACGGCTACCTCTACACGACGCGCACGATCAATCCGGCCAAGCCCCATCCGTGGGCGGGCACCGAGCGGTGGCAGCTCGAGAAGGTCGACAGCCACGAGCTCTACAACATGGGGCACCTGTTCGAGGCGGCCACAGCGCATTACTGGGCGACCGGCAAGCGCAACTTCCTCGACGTCGGCGTGAAGGCGGCCGACCTGCTCGTCGCCACGTTTGGACCGGGGAAGCGCGCAATCTGGCCCGGCCACGAGATCACCGAGATGGGCCTCGTGCGGATGTACCGCGCGACCGACAACCTGCAGTACCTCAATCTCGCCAAGTTCCTGATCGACGTGCGCAAGGCTGACGCGCCGGCGACGAGCAATCATCAGCCGACCTACAACCAGTCCCAGGTGCCGGTCGTCGAGCAGACCGAGGCCGTCGGCCACGCGGTCCGCGCGGCCTATCTCTACTCCGGCGTCGCTGACGTCGCCGCGCTCACGGGCGATCCCGCGTACCTCAAAGCTATCGACGCGATCTGGAACGACGTCGTGGGCAAGAAGCTGTACATCACGGGCGGCATCGGCGCGAGCGGCGCCGGCGAAGCGTTCGGCGGCCCGTACGTGCTGCCGAACATGACGGCGTACTGCGAGACGTGCGCGGCCGTCGGCAACGACTTCTGGAACCAGCGCATGTTCTTGCTGCATGCCGACGCGAAGTACGTCGACGTGCTGGAGCGCACGCTCTACAACGGCTTGATCTCCGGCGTCTCGCTCGACGGCAAGACGTTCTTCTATCCGAATCCGCTCGAGTCGAAGGGCCAGCACGCCCGGCAGGCGTGGTTCGGCGTCGCCTGCTGTCCCGGCAACATCACGCGCTTCATGGCGTCGGTGCCGGGCTACGTCTACGCGAAGCAGGGCCAGACGATCTTCGTCAACCTCTACGCCGCCGGCACGGCCGACGTCGCGCTCGACGATGGCAAGAAGGTGACGCTGACGCAGGACACGCGCTATCCGTGGGACGGCGCGGTAAAGATGACCGTCTCTCCGGCGGCGCGCGGCCAGTTCACGATCAACATGCGCATTCCCGGCTGGGCGCGCAACGAGCCCGTGCCGGGCGATCTGTATCGCTATCTCGACGCCGCGGGCCCGCAGCCGACCATCACGGTCAACGGCCAGGCCGTCCCGCTCACCGTCAACAAGGGCTACGCCTCGATCGCACGGACGTGGCAGCCTGGCGACGTGATCGCGCTCAATCTGCCGATGCCGGTCCGACGCGTCGTCGCCAACGATCTCGTGCAGGCCGATCGCGATCGCGTCGCGCTTCAGCGCGGGCCGATCGTGTACGCGGCCGAGTGGCCGGACAACCCCGAGGGCCACGTGCGCAACCTCGTGCTCGCCGACGACGTGGCGCTGACGTCGGAGTTCCGGCCGTCGATGCTCAATGGCGTCGCGGTCGTGCGCGGCACGTCGAAGTCACTCTCCCTCGACGCCGCCGGCAAAGTCGTGTCGAAGACGCAGCCGTTCATGGCGATTCCGTACTACGCGTGGGCCAACCGCGGCCGCGGCGAGATGATGGTCTGGCTGCCGCGGACCGACGCGAGCGCGGCGCCGCGTCCGTGGCCGACGCTCGCGATGAGCAGCAAGGTCACGACCTCGCGGCAGTCGCACTTGAGCGAGACGATGATCAACGACGGCGAGGAGCCGGCGCGGTCGTCAGCCGGTGGCTCGGCGTTCGACTGGTGGCCGACGAAGGGCACGACCGAGTGGCTGCAGTACACGTTGCCGGCCGCGACGTCCGTGTCCGAAGTGCAGGTTTACTGGTTCGACGACACCGGCCGCGGGGAAGTGCGTGTGCCCGCCTCGTGGCGCGTCCTCTACAAGGATGGGGATCAGTGGAAGCCCGTGCAGGCGAGCGGGCCGTACGGCGTCGAGATCAACAAGTACAACGTCCTCTCGTTCGCGCCCGTGACGACGACCGCGCTGCGGCTCGAGATCACGATGCAGCAGAACTGGTCCGCCGGCGTGCAAGAGTGGAAAGTCAAGTAGTCCTCGTCACCGGCGGAGGCCGCGGCATCGGCGCGGCGACCGCGCGGCTTGCGGCCGAGCGCGGCTACGCAGTGGCCGTCAACTACGAGCAGGATCGCGAGTCGGCGGATGCCGTCGCCGCCGACATCACGAAGGGCGGCGGGCGCGCGCTGGCGGTGCGCGCGGACGTGGCGTCCGAAGCCGACGTGTTCCGCCTCTTCCACGAGATCGACTCGCGGCTCGGCCGCATCACCGCGCTCGTCAACAACGCCGGCATCGTCGAACCGCAGACGCGGCTGGAGATGATGACCGCCGAGCGCATCGCCAGGATGTTCGCCGTGAACGTCGTGGGCGCGATGCTGTGCGCGCGCGAGGCCGTGCGGCGGATGTCCACCAGCCACGGCGGCGGGGGCGGCGTCATCATCAACGTCTCGTCGATCGCCGCGCGGCTCGGATCGCCGGCCGAGTACGTCGACTACGCGGCGTCCAAGGGCGCGATCGACACGTTCACGATCGGGCTCGCGCGCGAGGTCGCGGCGGAGGGCATTCGCGTCAACGCCGTGCGCCCGGGATTCACTTACACGGACATCCACACGCGCGGCGGCGAGCCGGGCCGCGTCGATCGCCTGGGCCCGACGGTGCCGCTCGGCCGCGGCGGGCAGCCGATCGAAATCGCGCGCGCGATCCTGTGGCTGATGTCGAGCGAAGCCTCGTACGCGACCGGCGCCATCCTGGATATCGGGGGAGGGAAATGACGATCCGCCTCATCGCGGCCGTGATGTGTCTGGCGTGCGCGCTGCCGTTCGTGGCCTCCTGCGTGGCTCATGCGCCGGGCGGCGAGTCGCGCGGGTCCCTCCGGGCGTTCTTCGACGAGGACTGGAAGTACTGGATGGCGCAGTACCCCGAGACAGCGACGGCGTTCGGGTTTCCCGGGCAGAACGCGCGATGGACCGACTACTCGGACAACGCCGTCGCCGCGCGCAACGAGCACCTGCGAACGAGCGTCAGCCGTCTGAAAGCGATCGATCGCGCGACACTCGAGCCGGCCGATCAGCTCGACTACGACCTCTACCTCGAGATGCTCGAGGCCGCCGTCACCGGCCTGGACTTCGGCAACGACGCGCTGCCGGTGCGCAGCGTCGTTCCGCACAACCTGTACATGCCCGTCAACCAGATGGAGGGCATCCTGCAGGACATTCCGCGGACGATCGCGATGGCGCCGACGTCGAGCGTCGCCGACTACGAGGACATCATCAAGCGGCTGAACGGCGTCGCCGATCTCGTCGCACAGACGACGGCGCTGATGAAGAAGGGCGTGGCCAGGCAGTTGACGCCGCCGCGCGTCACGCTGCGTGACGTGCCGGACCAGGCGTCCGCGCAGGTCGTCACCGATCCGATGACGAGCCCGCTCCTGGCCGCGTTCCACAGCTTTCCGGCGGGTATTGCCGAAGTCGATCGCACGCGGCTGACACAAGCCGCGGTGCAGGCGTACACCGAGCACGTCGGTCCGATCTTCAAAGGCTTGCACGAGTTTCTCGTCAACGAGTACCTGCCCGCCTGCCGCGAGACCACGAGCGTCGACGCGATGCCGAACGGCGCGGCGATGTACGCCTACAACGTCCGCTGGCACACGACGAGCAGCAAGACGCCGAAGGAGATCCACGAGATCGGGCAGGCGGAGGTCAAGCGCATCCGCGCCGAGATGGACGCGGTGATGGCGCGCGCCGGATTCAAGGGCACCTACGACCAGTTCAAGACGTTCCTGCGCACGAACTCGCAGTTCTACTTCAAGGACGCCGCCTCGCTGCTCGCGGCCTATCGCGACATCACGAAGCGCGCCGACCCGCAGCTGGCGCATCTGTTCGGTACGCTGCCGCGCACGCCGTACGGCGTGCTGCCCGTGCCGGACGCCGTCGCGCCGTCACAGACGACGGGCTACTACGATCCGGGCGCGCTTTCGGCCGGACGCCCCGGGACGTTCTTCGCCAACACCTACAAGCTCGATTCACGGCCGAAGTGGGAGATGGAAGCGCTCTCGCTGCACGAGGCCGTGCCCGGTCATCACCTGCAGATCGCGATTCAGCAGGAGCTGCCGGACCTGCCGGAATTCCGCAAGAACACGAGCTACACGGCCTACGTCGAGGGCTGGGGACTGTACTCGGAAAGCCTCGGCGACGAGATGGGCTTCTACCGCGACCCGTACTCGAAATTCGGGCAGCTCACGTATGAGATGTGGCGCGCCGCTCGGCTCGTTGTCGACACTGGCCTGCATTCGATGGGATGGACGCGCCAGCAGGCGATCGACTTCTTCGCCGCGAACGCCGCGAAGACGACGCAGGACATCACCGTCGAGATCGATCGCTACATCGTCTGGCCCGGCCAGGCGCTCGGCTACAAGATGGGGCAGCTCAAGTTCAAGGAGCTGCGCGCGAACGCCGAACGGCAGCTCGGGCCGAAGTTCGACATCCGCGCGTTCCACGACGTCCTGCTGCTCCACGGCGCGCTGCCCATGGACGTCGTCGAGAAGCGCGTCAACGACTGGATCGCGTCGCGTCAGCAGGCGCGATAGACGCGGTCACGACTTCCGGATCCAGATCTCCGTCTGCTTGCCCAGCGGTTGTCCGCCTTCGGCGGACGTGACGTCGGTTTCGACCGTCAGCGTCTTGCCGTCGGCCGACAGCGTCGCCTTGGACGTGGCGAACTGTTTGCCGTTTTGCTTGATCACGCTGACGAGATGATGGTCGTCGACTCTCTTGAGCGCCATGGTCTCGCCCGTCGGCTTGCCGCCCAGGAGGACGGGAGCCTCGGTGCCGTCCAACGGGCTCTCGAGGACCATCGTCAGGTTCGGCGGCGCGTTTGGCATGCGGTAGATCAGCCGCCGGCCGCCATTGCAGCAGGCTTCGACAGTCAACGTGAGGTCGTCGGCCGGCGTCTTGCCGTCGGCTGCCTGTTTGACCCACGTGCCGATGCTGATCTGGGCGTCGAGTGCCGCCGGCGGCACGCACAGGCACACCAGCAGCACTCCGCCTGCGAGATTCCTCGCGGTGCGCTTCATCATGAGCCCTCCCTGGGGAGCACTCATCCTAGCACCGCGGTTCCCTCCGCGGCCGCTAGCCGATCGCTTTTGCTCCGGCGGTGGCTACGTCGTGATCGTCTTCGACCGTGCTGCCTGACACGCCGATGCCGCCGATGACGGCGCCTGATGCGTTCTTGAGCGGCACGCCGCCCGGGAAGGTGATGAGGCCGCCGTTCGAGTGCTCGATGTTGTAGAGCGGACCGCCGGGCTGGGAGAGGGCGCCGATGTTGCCCGTCGGCATGTCGAAGAAGCGCGCGGTGCGCGCTTTTTTGATCGAGATGTCGATCGAGCCGATCCACGCGTCGTCCATGCGCGCGAACGCTTTCAGGTTCGCGCCCGCGTCCACCACCGCGATGTTCATCTTGACGCCTTTCGCCTTTGCCCGCGCGAGCGCGGCGCCGACCGCCTGCTGAGCCTGGTCGATCGTGATGTCTGCCATGTATGCACCTTCCGCGACAGGGGAGCGGCCAGTAAGAATACGCGATGTTGATATAGTCGTGCGGATGTCACCGACCGTACGACGAGCATGTGTACTGTTGAGCGTCGCGCTGTTCTGGTCCGCCGGGTGCAGCTCGACGGCCGGCAATCCCAAGGTCCCCGCCGGCGCGAAGAGCTCCGGCGGCTTGCACGCCGTGATCGACACGGACAAGGGACCGATCGAGATCGAGTTCTTCGCGAAGGAGCAGCCGAAAGCCGTCGAGAACTTCAGGCTGCTCGCCGAGCACGGCTACTACGACAACCTGACGTTCCACCGCATCGTCAAGGGCTTCATGATCCAGGGCGGCGACCCGCAGGGCGATGGCACGGGCGGCGAGAGCGCTTGGGGTGGCGACTTCGCGGACGACATCGACCCGGACTCCCCGCTCTACCGCTCCGGTTACTATCGCGGCATCCTCGCGATGGCCAACCACGGGGCGAACACGAACGGCAGCCAGTTTTTCATCATGCACCAGGACGTCAAGCTGCAGCCGCTGTACGTGATCTTCGCGCGCGTCACGAAAGGCATCGAGGTCGTCGACGCGATGGCCGAGTTGCCGACGACGGTGGGTCCGGATGGCCGGGAGCAGAGCAAGCCGCTGACTGCGCCCGTCATCAAGACGATCAAGATCCTTCCGTAGCCGAGGTCAGAGGCCGATCGCGAGGCTGAATCCTTTCGACAACGCCTGGGAGCCGACTTTGACGTGCACCACACCGCGGCGATCGGCCGCGTCGAAGTACCAGCCTTCTTTCGCTGCTTCGAAATCGGCCTTGAGCTTGTCCGCGGCTTGCCGGCCCTGACCGGTTTGAGGAATCTCCGCGAGCGCGCGTCCACCGAGGGTGATCGACGCGGGCTTGCGCGAGACGTGCATGTCCACGACGTAGCTTCGGCTGCCGGGCATGCCCTCGTACTGGCCCGCGGCCGGGCCGACATCGACTTTGATCGCGTCGCCGGCAGCATCCGGCGTCGCTGGTGCGCTGACGCTGATCGTCGTTCGCGCGAACGCTCCAGCGCGGTACTTCTGCGTCGTGCCGTCGTCTTCGTACAGCGAGAACGACGTCTTGCCGGACGGATAGATGTCGAGCGTGACTGGATCGGCCGGCTTCTGGCCGTCGTAGAGCATCTCCGGATACATCGGGATGATCGCGCCGGCCTTGACGAAGAGCGGCAGCTCGTCGAGCGGCGCCGCGTAGCCGTTGATCGTGGTCGGGCCGTTGAATTCCGTGCCGTCCCAGTAGTCGATCCACTTGCCGCCGGGCAGGTAGATGTCGTCGCGGATGGGCGCGTCCTGATAGACGGGCGCCACGAGCAGCCACTCACCGGACATGAACTGGTACTGCGTGCGCTTCGACCATGTCGTGGGATCGTTCGGGAACTCGAGCACCATCGCGCGCACGGTCGGCACGCCGGTGTCGAAGGCTTCGCGCGAGTAGGTGTAGAGGTACGGCGTCAGGCGCTGCTTGAGCTTGAGGTACTTGCGGTTGATCGTCGTGTACGGCTCGCCGAAGATCCACGGCTGCTTCATGTTGTTGGTCTGCTTCGACCAGCCGCTGATGATCATCCACGCGGGAGTGAGCGCCTTCCACTGCAGGTCGCGGACCTGCGTCTGGGCGCTGCCGCCGAAGATTCCGTCGACGTCGCCGGTGGCCGCGTTGAAGCCGGAGAGGCCCGCGCCGATCACGGTCGGGATGTGGAAGCGAATGTACTCCCAGTTGCCGGACTGGTCGCCGGACCAGATCGTTGCGAACCGCTGTCCGCCGGCCCACGCGCATGTGGTCCAGACGAACCCACGCGCGTCCGCGTTCTTCTCGATGCCCTCGTAGGCGTCGCGCATGCCGTTCAGCGCGAACTGATACCCGCGGCCGATCCACGCGACGTCGAGCTTCATCACGCGCGATCCGTAGTCGCGCACTTCGGTTGCGATGCGCTCGAGGCCGTTCTCGGTCCACAGCCCGGTCTTGAAGCCGAGCGGGGCGAGCGCCTGAATCGTCTGCGGCAGATCGGTGTAACCGCACCCGTAGCCGTCGTTCGGCATGATCCACGCGCCCGGCATGTCGTTCTCGCGGTACTTCTGGGCCACACGCGCGACGACGTCGATCGTCTTGCCGGTCTTGTTGTAGCAGTCGGAGTCGCCGAAGCCGAGGCCCCAGCGCGGCAGCATGAACGGCCGGCCGGTCACTTGCGTGTAGCCGTCAAGGATCTTCTTCAGCGATGGCCCGTAGAAGTAGTACGCGTCGAACCGCGGCTCGTCGTGCGAGAGCGCCATCGGCGACAGGAAGTCGTACCGGCCCGGCGTCATCGTGTTGCGAAAGACGCCGTACCCGGCGGTGCTCATGTAGAACGGCGCGGGGTTGGGCGTCGCGCCGTCGTTCCAGTTGCGCGTGTTCAATCGGACGTTGAGCGACGTGTCGCGGTGCGAGAAGTAGCCGTTCTGCATCCCGCCGCCGTAGAAGTTTTCGTTGTCGCCGCGCTTGAGCGTCTGAATCGTCGACGGGCCGTAGGTGAGCGGCTTTGTCTCCTGCCAGATGACGGTGGTGTTCGCCTTGTCGAACATCGCGAAGCGGAGCGGCCGCTTGTAGACCCGGAGGACGACCGCCGCGGATTCGACGCGGTAGTAGTCGCCGGCGTCGCGTGCCGTGACGGCGATCGGCGCACCCTTCCACACCACCATCTGCGCGTCCGCGGCGTTGGGCTGCGCCTCGGTGAATTGCCCGTCCGGCCCGAGCCACAGGCGGAACAGATCGTCGCGGTAGAAGATGACGCGGATCTGATCCGGGCCCGCGCTCACGGTCGTCACGTTGTCCTTCGTGTCGAAGGCCGTCACGTCGCCGAGCGTAATGCTCCGAGCTCGTGGCGGCGCGGCGCCGCCGCCCCGGCCCTGGAACGGCGATCCCGCGATCGTCGTCGCGCACAGCCCGGCCGTCACCACGAGCGCGAGCACCGCGCGCGCCCGACTCATCACGTCAGAATTCATAGGCCACCGAGTAGATGAACGCGGTCGTCCGCACCTTCACCGTCGTCGTGACGAGCTCGCCGGTCAAGAGGTTGCGCACGACCACGTCGTCCGCATGCCCGCGCCGGATGTTGACCCCGGCAGAGAAGCGCAGCTTGGCGACCTGACCGCTCATGCCGACCGTCCAGCCGAGCAGATTGACCTGGTCGAAGATCTGATCTTCGGGCTTCACGGGCGACTGATCGGTCGTGAAGCCGCCGTGCAGCAGGTACGAGTGATGCTCGAGGATCTGGTAGTGGCCGCCGATGGTCACGTTCGCAATCGCGCGCGGCGACGACATCGCGCCGGCGAACGTCTGCGTCGTAATGACCGGCGTCGTCGGGCCGTTCGCCGAGTAAATGACGATCGGCTGATCGCTCGCAAGCACCGCGTACGCAGACCCGCCCGAGAACGCCTGCACGTCCACTTCCACCTGCGCCCGTTTGGCGATGTACCCGACGCCGCCCTGGATCTCCCACGGCAGCCGATCGGTGAACCTGGCGTCTGCATCGAAAAACGACACGCCTTGTGTCGCCGTCCCGACGTTGATGGTGCCGTCCGCCGCGTACACGCCGGACCGATGCAGCGTCCACCCCGGCGTTCGCACGACAACGCCGACCTTCCATGCCGGCGCGGGATCGAACTGCGCGCCGAGCACCGGACGCAGCTGGAACGCGCTGCCGGATCGCCGTGAGCTGATCAATGCCGTGCTCAGACCGCTGGAGCTGCTGACGCGATCGCTCGCGGTGTCGATGAGACTCAAGCTCGTGAGCGCGAACGCCAGCCCGCCGCCCAGGCGCCATCGGCCGCGCCTGCAGCCGCTGCTGACGGTGAAGTACCGCCGTGAGAATTCAGCGTCGGCCGAGTAGCCGAAGCGCTCGCCGCTCGCGGCGGTGCCGGTGATCAGCTGCGAGTTGGTTTCCTGCTGCCAGGAGTTGGTGGTGAGAAACGCGAAGCCGAACGTGCAACCCGCGCTCGTGCCGGCGACGTAGCCGACGAGGTTCGGCAGCTGTTGCAGGCCGCCGCCTTTGTCGGGCAGGACCGTCGGGACCACGGACGTGAACTGATAGAGCCCCGCGTTGCCGCTGATCTGCGAGGAGGTCGCGCGCGAGAGGCCCGCCGGGTTGAACCACGACGCGGACGGATCGTCCACGCGCGCGACGTACGCGCCGCCTTCGAGGCCGCCGAACGGTCCGATCGGCACGCCATTCACGTTCGACAACACCGGGTTGGCCGGCGGCGTGATCGGCGTGGATGGCTGTTGCGCCCAGGCGGGCGAGGCCAGCGCCACAGCGCCGACAGCGATCAACAGAATCGCTCGCGCGCGCATCACTGCACCACGGCGATGCAATCCACCTCGACGTGCGCGTTGAGCGCCAGGCCGTTCGCGCCAAACGCGGCGCGCGCGGGCTTCGGTCCCGGAAAGTACGTCGCGTAGATCTCGTTGAACTTCGGCCAATCCTTCATGTCGGCGAGCATGACGGTGCACTTGACGACCTTCGTCATCGACGAGCCGCCTTTCTCGACGACCGCCTTGATGTTGTCCAGCGCCTGCCGCGACTCCGGCTCGATGCCGCCCGGCACGAGCACCGGCGCGCCGTTCTCCACGCGCGATCCGATCTGGCCGGAGACGAACAGCAGGTTGCCGGTCCGAACCGCCGAAGAGAACGGATACGGCCAGGGCTCGACCATGTTGATGAACTGCGGGTCGGGCCGCTGCGCGGCGACGCCGCCGCGGAACACCAGCCCGACAATCGGCGTCAGGATCAGAAGCACTGTCAGCACGCGTTTCATACGCTCACCTTGGCTGGAAGCTCGTGCGTTCGGGAACATGCCGGGAATGGCGGGAGAATAGCACGCGCGCCGGGTTGAGGGCGCGCCGCTCACCTGTTCGAAAGCACAGTGTTCTAAAGCACATCTTGAAGCGTCACACGGCCCCGCTATACTGGAAGGCTGAGTCCTGCGGCAAACCCGTCGCAGGATGAGCTCGACCGCATCGTTCACCGCACCAACCCCCTGAACACAGCAGGACGAGGTTGAAGAAGAGTCGCGGACGCCGTGGGGCGTCGCGCGCAGGAAGTGTTTGACGGAAATGCCGATCTTGCACGAGTGGGATTCCACGGACGGATATCTACGTACGGTACTGATTGGGCCAGTTGGATTCGAGGACATGAGCCACCACCTCGACGCGGTGGCGCGCGCCGACGCGTTCGGCCGCGCAGAGCTCATCGACGCGCGCGCCGTTGACGGGCCGCCGCCCTC
>DATEGZ010000033.1:0-23612 GCA_035279905.1 Vicinamibacterales bacterium | reverse complement strand
GCGTGAAGGCAGCGCTGAGAGACCGCCCGTCGATCTGACGGCCGCCGAAGGCGGCCCAGGCGATTGGGTGAGAACGCCCGGAAACAAGAGCGTCGACGGATTAGGTACCGCTCTTGTTTCCGGGCGTCCTCGCCCAATCGCGCCCGGCTACGCCGGGCCGTCAGATCGACGGGCGGTCTCTCAGCGCTGCCTTCACGCCCTTCATTGCCTTCACGCCCTTCACGCTTACCCGATGCCGACGACCTCGTAGTGCACCGCGTGCGGCTCGAATTCGAGCAGGAAGTCTTTGTCCTCGGGGTAGTACTTCGCGGTGTTGACGTCGTTGCCCGCAAAGCCCTTGATCGCGTCCAGGCTCTCCCAGAAGCTCATCGTCACGAAGTGCGTGATGTCGCCGTCGGCGCGCTCGAGGATGTGCACGCTCAAGTTGCCGGGCACGGCGCGGTAGTCGGGCACGGCGCGGCGATTGAGGAACTCGCGGTACGGCTGGGCGCGAGCCGTCGGCACGCGTCCATGCCAGAAGCGGACCATCACAAGGCACCTCCGAAGCGCATCATCTCAGAACTCGAACGGCTTGCCGCTGATGACGGCCTGCCACGCGCGCGCGATGCGCTCGGTCGGCAGCCAGGACGAGGGCGCGTTCTGCGCGCCGGCCGCGGCGACGGGCTTGTAGGACTGCGTCTTCGCGTCGCCGATGAACCCGCTCTTCTCGTCGATCGGCTTGAGCGCCGGGCCGCCGAGCCGCAGCGGCAGCACGTCCTCGAAGAACATCGCGCCGAGATCGCGCGAGCGCCCGACGGCGTGAGCGGTGTCGGGCTCCTGCACGAACGCCCACAACGCGCCGGATCGGCGATTCACCGCGAAGAGGCCCGCGATCGTGTTCGTGCGGAACTCCAGGTCCTTCTCGCCCACAAAGAGGATCGCCGGCACCCGCCGCGTCTCGCGCGAGACGAGCGCGCTGTAATAAATGTTGCCCTTGTTGACGATGAACGCGATCACGCGCTCGGGCTTCCACGCGGCGAACTCGTAGTTGTACTCGCCGCCGGCCGACATGCCCCAGAAGAGCAACGGCGCGGTGGCGATCTCCGCGTGATTCGCCCGCCTGGCGAATGACGCCAGGGCCGTGAGCAGCGCCTGGCCGCTGCCCTTCGAGACGTTCACGTACTCTTCGATGAACGACTGGTCGTGCGGCTTGTCGGTGAAGCGGCACGCGACGATCGCAAGCTTGTGCTTCGTCGCGAATGCCTGCCACCAGGGATCGTCGGCCTGCGGCCGGCCGTCGCCGTTCGATCCGGGCACGAGCACGAGCGTGGCGTCGAGCGGCGCGGCGTTCGGCGGCACCCACAGCCGGAACTCCGCCTTGTCGTAGTTGTCGCCGGGCGGCACGGTTTCGTCGATCGTGCCGGGCCCGCCGGGCGCCGCGGGCGCGGGGTTTTGCGCGCTCAAGGACGTCGCGTGCCATCCGGCCGCGACGACCGCGGCCGCGATCACCAGGTGAGCGAAGCGCGCTGGCTTCATGTCAGGTCTCCTGTGGCGCCGGCGAGAGCGCGAATCGTGGCGGCAAAGGCCCGCCGGCCCGCGCGTGGATCGTAGACGATCGCCGGGGCCAACTTGCCCCGGATTCTATCCGGCTTTTCGCGCGCGTAGCTCATGAGCGTCCGCGCCAGGGTCGCCTTGGCGGCATTCGCCGGCGCGCTCGGCCCGATACTGGTCAGCAGCTCGTTCAGCCCGATCGGCCGCGCCTCGCCCCAATCCACCGCGTCCGCGACCACGCCCTTGAGCACGTTCTGCGAGAAGTTGAAGAACAGCGCGATCGGCGAGTACCCCTCATCCGGCGGCCTGAACCGCGCGAACTCCTCGGCGAGGGCGCGGCCATGCGCGCGCAACCCGTCGTGGACCGCACGCCACTCCTCGGACAACCCGTCGAGCGCGGCGGGCCGGCGATCGCTCGCAAACGCCTCGACATCCGCGGTCAGACCGTTGAGCAGCGCTTCCACGATGACGTCGCGCTCGGGACCCCGCGCGCCGACGCCGGCGAGCCGCGCGTAGTCCTCGATCACGATCGCGAGCGCGAAGCAGAGCCACCGGTAGTCGACGCCGTTGTCGTCGCGCATCAGCCTGAAATCCTGGCCGTAGGTCGACTCGATGCCGAAGCGCAGGTGCCCGCCCAGACAGAGCGCGTGGATGCGCGCAATCTTCACACGGTGCGGACGGCCGAGCGTGCGCACCCGCTCGAGCAACCGATCGTAGGCGTGGTCGTCCGACTCGTAGTGCGACGTCGCGAGGAGCATGAGCGTCGCGGCGTCGTCAGCGAAGCGCTGGCCGCTGCCGTGCGGTCCCTGCAACTCGCTCAGCAGGTGCTCCAGGCGATCGAGCTGCTCGTCCGCGCGGCCCTCGTCCCACACCCGCAGCGAGAGCAGCGCGAGCACGTACAGAAAGTAGTAGTCGACGAGGATCGCGAGCACTGCCTGGTCAGGCGCCCCGGTGCCTCGCCGCTCGATCGCGTAGTTGAGGATGTCGATCGCGATCGTGTCGTCGTTGACGCGCTCGGCTTTGCCGTCCCAATCGTGAATCGCGTGGAAGCCGTCCTGGCGGACGCGCTTGTCGAACGCCACGACCGCGCCGCCGAGATCCACGCGCGTCTTGCCCGCGTCCCACACGTCGGAACGCATGCACTCGCGCAGCCGCTCCATCGCCCGGGCGGCGTCCCGGGCCTTCGCCGCGTCCTCGACAATCTGCCGCCGCAGGGGGCCCGCCAGCGCGATCTCGAGCTCGGCGCAGGCCTCGTCGAACTGGTGCGATGCGGATCGCGACGCGGGTGGGTGCGGCCGACTCATGCCCGGACGGGAAGCATGGTAGCCTATCGACGCCGCACCATTCCCAGGGCATCAGATGCCGAGATCGCGCCTCGTCATGCTCGCTGCGGGTCTTGCGTTCGCGTTGGCGGCTGTCACCCCGCTCACCGGCCAGCAGCTCCCGCTCTCTCCGACGCCTCGAGCCGGCGCGATCGTCACGCCCGTGTTCGAAGGGTGGTACCCGAACAAGGACGGGACGTTTTCGATCTCCTTCGGGTACTTCAACAAGAACTCCGAGGAAGCGATCGACGTCCCGATCGGGCCGGACAACTCGATCGGGCCAGGCGAGCCGAATCAAGGACAACCGTCGCACTTCGAGCCGAAACGTCATTGGGGCGTGTTCGCGGTGAAAGTGCCGGCAGACTTCGGCAAGAGGGAGGTGGTGTGGACGCTGAAGGTCCACGGCCAGAGCAACGCGATTCCCGGCAACCTGCATCCGAACTGGCAGATCGACGCGCTCGAAGGCGAAGCCGGATCCGGCAACACGCCACCGGTGCTCAAGTGGAGCGAGACGGGACCCGAAGGCGCGGGGCCCGGCGGCATCACGGGCGGACCGATCACCGCGAGCGTCGGCAAGCCGGTGACGATCACCGTCTGGGCGAAGGACGACGGCAAGTCGGCAGGCAGCGTGGCGAGCGCGGGACGAGGCGCCGTGCCGGTGACGCTGACGTGGTTCAAGCATCAGGGCCCGGGCACCGTGAAGTTCACGCCGCCGAACGCGCGCGTGCCGGTGACCGGCGGCTCGGCGACGACGTCAGCGGTCTTCAGCGAGCCGGGCGACTACATCGTCCGCGTGCGCGCGAACGATGCGTCGGGCCTGGCGGGTGCGGGACACGCGCAGTGCTGTTGGACGAACGGATTCGTGAAGGTCACGGTCAATCGCTAGCACCAGAGGAGCCAGATCATGACGGCGAACACGTGGTCGCGATGGATGTGGGTCAGCGCAGCGGGTCTCGCGGCGCTGGGCGTGACGGCGGCAATGCGCGGCCGCGTGATCGCGGCGCCTTCCGGAGCGGAGCCGGTGACGTACGCGAAGGACGTCGCGCCGATCCTCCAGCAGAAGTGCCAGGTGTGCCACTCGCCGAACTCGATCGCGCCGATGTCGCTCCTCACCTACGACGACGCGAAGAAGTACGCGCGCGGCATCAAGAGCAAGGTGAGCGATCGCCTGATGCCGCCGTGGTACATGGACAAGACCGTCGGCATCAAGCAATTCAAGAACGATCGCAGCCTCTCCGACGCTGAGATCGACACGCTCGTCCGCTGGGTCGACGCGGGCACGCCGATGGGCGACCCGAAGGATCTGCCGGCGCCGGTGACGTTCCCCGATCAGGGCGGCTGGCAGTTCGCGAAGCAGTTCGGCGAGCCGGATCTCGTGCTGAAGTCGCCGCCGTACACCCTGGCCGCGCGCACGCAGGACAAGTGGTTCCGTCCGGTCACCGACACGGGCCTCACCGAGCCGCGCTGGGTCCGCGCCATCGAGATCCGCCCGGCCTCCGTCATCGGCCGCAAGATCACGCACCACGTGCTGACGATGCTCGAGCAGCGTGAGGAGGGCGGCATCACGAACCTCGCGTCGAGCGCGCACGACATGCAGATGACCGCCGGCCTCTTCATGGAATGGGCCGTCGGCAAGACCGGCGAGCTCTACAACACCGACGCCGGCAAGCTGATGCTCCCGGGATCGAAGATCCACTGGGAGATCCACATGTTCGCGATCGGCCAGGAAGTGAAGGACACCCAGGTCGAGCTCGCGATCTACTTCTATCCGAAAGGCACCGTGCCGCCGCACCGCACGGTGTTGCGGATGTTCGACGTGAGCCGCGGCGAAGACCTCGACATTCCGCCGAACTCGACGGCGATGACGCAGAACTTCTTCGTCATGCAGGCGCCGGCGCGCATGGAGAATTTCCAGCCGCACATGCACATGCGCGGGAAGGCGATGTCCGTGGAGGCGATCTACCCGGACGGCAAGCGCGAGCTCCTGAGCAGCGTCAACAACTTCCAGTGGCGCTGGCACGTCAACTACATCTACGCCGACGACGCCGCGCCGCTCTTGCCCAAAGGCACGGTACTCGTGTTCACCGCGTGGCACGACAACACCGTGAACAATCCCAACAATCCCGATCCGCGGCAGTGGGTCGGGTGGGGCGATCGCACCGTGGACGAAATGGCCCACGCGTGGGTCGACATCACGTATCTCGATCAACCGGAGTTCGAGAAGCTCGTCGCCGAGCGGAAAGCCAGGGCCGCCGCCAAGCAGTAAACGGCGGCGGATCGGCGGGGCGAGCTACCGCGGTATCCATAGCTGCGCGCCCTTCGGAAACGAAAAGTCTCTCGGCATGATGCCGACGACGGTCCGGTCGCGGCCATCGACTTGAACGACGCGGCCGACGATGCTCGGCTCACGGCTGAACGAGCTCTGCCACAGGTCGTATCCAAGCAGGACGACAGGTGTCCCGCTGCCCTGAAAGTCCGCCGCCATGAACGGCCGCCCCAGCATCGGGTTCAACTTCGTCGCCGGCAGGAAGTCCGCCGAAATCGACGCGCCGCTGACGGACATCGTCCTGTCGCCGGCGATGACCTGGACGGTCGCCGCTGAATACGAGCCCGGCGGCGGCTCGGGCGGCCCGGCGACGTTGGACGTACATCCGGACGCGAGGCCGATGGCGATCGCGATGGTGGCAAGCGCGCGTGTCCACCGAATCCTGAAGAGTGACGCCTGAGTCCCTTCGTGCATAAAGCTCCTGTCGAATATGAGGCCATTCTTCTCGAGTACGTGTTGCGATTTGTCGTTGTCCGGGCTCGTGATGGCGACGACGGTCTCGACGCCCAGCTGCTCGCGCGCGATCGTCAGGCACGCGGCCGTGATCTCCGACGCGAGGCCTCGCCCCCAGAACGGCTCGTAAAACGCGTAGCCGACTTCGACCTCGTCGACGCCGTCGAGCGGCAGCGTCCGCAGCAGCCCGCGGCCGATCCACTCGACGCCGCCTCGCTCGCGCAGCATCCAGAGCCCGAAGCCGCGGTCGTCCCAGTGCTTCAGATTCTTCTCGAGATACGACGCGGTCTGTACTTCAGTGCGCACGCCGCCGAGATGTGTCATGACGAGCTCATCGGTGTGCATCCGGCGCAGCTCGTCGAAATGGTGCGGTTGGAGCCGCTCGGCGCAGAGCCGCCTCGTCTCGAACTCGTCCAACGCTCCCGGACGCAGTTTCACGATCTACACCACCATCCCGCGCGCGAATCGCCACGCGCCGTCCGCGCCGCGACGCAGGAGCACCGCGACGTGCTGGCGCTGCGTGCGCGCGTCGCCGCCGGCGCGCGGCCGGGTCGTCTGGACATCCCATCCCTGCTCGAAGGCCAGGTCGCCGGACACGACACGTTCTTCGCGCTCGAAGACCACGTCGACGTCGAAGGAGGCGAACGCGGTGACGAGCGCCGGCCGGATCACCTCGGCCCTCATCGGCGGCGTGCCCGGCCTCAACAGCACGTAGTCGTCCGTGAGCAGGCGAAGCACGGCGTCCACATCGCGGCGTCGGAAGGCTTCGGCCCACGCCGCGTACAGCGCGTCGATCGCGCCCTCGCCCGTCGATGTCGTCACCGTGATGAATCTCCTCAGCAGAATGGCCGGCCGACCGGCACGACGCCGCCGTTCATCATGCCCAGCGGGACGTCCGCAAGACACGAAACGATGACGCCTCCCAGGACCCAGCCGACCGATGCCGGCCACTGAAATCGTTTCGCGACGAACACGTGCAGCAGCGTCCATTCAAGCACGCGGACGGGCACGTAGATCGCCGCATAGGTCAGCGGCGCGTTGCGCGTGGCGTTGTTCATCGACAACGCCGCGACGTAAATGAAGAGGCCCACGCCGATCCCGAGCGCCAGCCTGAACGCACCCAGCACGGCCGCCTTCCGGACGGGAGTCGCGCGGTCGGGCGCCAGTCGCACCAGGCCGATGTAGCACCACCAGGCGTAGGCGGCGTACTTGACGACGACGTAGCCCGCGAAGCCGAGCGCCTCAGACACCGGCGCGTGCCTCCCGTGCCAATCGGAACGACATGGATCGCACCTCAGTACAGGGGAATGTCGCGCTTGTAGATCAGAAGCACGAGCGCGATCGCGAGCACCGCGACGTACGCCGTGAAAATCGCCGGGCCGTACGGCACGTACTCGCGGCAGACGAGACCCACCAGCCAGAGCCCGATGAAGACGAGGCTGCGGCCCCCGCCGAGCGTGCGCCAGCCGACGACGATCAGCCACCAGAACGCGATCTGGGCGATCCACTTCGCCGCGCCGGCGGAGTCGAACATCAGCGTCGCGCCCGCGGCTTGCGTCTTGATGCGGTCTTGCGCCGCTTGGCGGTCTTGCGGCGCGCCGGCTTCGACGCGCCCATCGCGGCCGGCCGCGCGTGACGCGGTTGGTACACGCCGATCGTTCCGCCGCCGGGGAGCGTGAGTTCGGTGAGCAGCCCCCACCCACGGTTTGTGACCGGAGCGCACACGATCTGACGAGCTTTCATCTGACCGACGAACGCCTCGACGTCGTCGCACATGAGGTAGAGCTCGTGCTTGTCATCGCCGTCGGACGGATGGACGGCAACCTCCGCGGGCGGCAAGCCGAAGATCAGCCACCCGCCGCCGGCGTCGACGTGCGTCAGACCCAGCACGTCGCGAAAGAACGCGCGGTCGGCATCGGCCTTCGCGCTGTAGATGATCGAATGCGCGCCACTGATCATGGGTCGGAGTGTAACTCAGGGCAGCATGTCAGCGCGCGAAGAGGTCGCCCTCGGCCGACGCGTACGACAACGCGCCGTTCACGATGCTGGCCGCGGAGGTGAACGGATGCGGGTCGATCTTCCCTGGTCCGAGAATGTGCAGGACGAGGTGGCCCGCGGCCTTCAGATGATCGGCAATCAAACCGCGATGGCACTGCCACCAGAGCGCTTCGGCACACATGAACGCCGTGCGCTTTTCTCGCGCCAGATCGAGCAGTCGCGCGATGCCCGCGCGAAACTCGCCGGTCATCATGTAGTCCGCGTACCCGCGGAACGCCGGATCGCGCCACGCGGTGTTCGGCGAATCCTTGCGCGCCTGGCGGCGGCCGCCCAGTTCGGCGAAGTGCTCGTAGACGATGCCCGCGTGGGCGAGCGCGGCTGACAGCGCGTCCTGGCCGAAGTGCGGCAGCCGACGCGAGCCAGGGAACCGGCGCACGTCGGCGAGCGCCTCGATCCCGGCGCTCTGCAGCAGCGCGAGGAAATCCTCGAACGTCCGCGTCGAGTGGCCGATGGTCCAGAGTGGAACCGGGTCCATGGCGCTGCCAATCAGCGGAAGCGCAGGTATCTTGGCCCAAGTCGATCGAATGCCGCGCGGTCGGCCCCGACGACATCGGCGTCAATGGATTCGGCGGTCGCGACCAGCCAGGCGTCGTTCTCGCCCAACCGCCGGCTCGCGCGCCGTTGCAATCGCGCGCAGCGCCGCGCCTGTGCCAGGTGCAATCCCTGGATTGAGAAACGCTGGATCGCGGCAAGCGCTTCCGATTCGTCGGCGACGCCCTCGAGAAGCTCCGCCACCGTCACGACGGACACGACCACCGCGCGGCCGCGCAATGACGGCAGGAATGTTCGGGCCGGGCCGATCTCGTTCCGAGCGGTTTCGCGCTCGAGCGCGATGAGAAACGAGGTGTCGAGCAGCACGGGACGATTCATGGCTTGCGCGCGAGGCCCAGACCCTTCCCGGCCGCGACGTTGACCCACTCCATCAAGTCGTCGCCGGAGTCAATCGGCCCCGCGCGATCGATCAGCGCACGAATCACGTCGGACTTCGGCACCTTCTTCCGGCGGGCCCAGCGCGCCAGGCGCGCGGCGCGCGCCTTGTCGAGCTTCACGGTAATGGTCGGCATGGTAATACCACGATATTACCATGCCGGCCGCCGCGTCACGGCCGCCGGCTGATCGCGAGCCCCGCTCCCGCGGCGACGAGAAATGCGCCGCCCAACCGCTGGAGCCGGCGCGCGAATCGCGTCTCGCCCACAAGCCCGCGCGCCGCGTGACAGGTGGCCACGTACGTGCTCAGCACGATGAGCTCGATCACGATCGAGCTCACGCCAAGGATCACGATCTGCGGGACGATCGCCGTCGACGGATCGACGAACTGCGGCAGGATGGCCGCGAAGAACACGATCGCTTTCGGGTTCGCGCCCTGCGTGACGACGCCAAGCGAGAACGCGTTGCGCGCCGACGCCGCCGGGGCGACGTCTGGAGCGGGAGAGACGCGCGCTTTGGTGAGAATCATCGTTGGTCGCCAGGATCCCAAGGCTTGCCGCCAGCCCGGACCAGGGGCCGCGTGAGATCGCCTGCGAGACGACGAGCAGCACGGCGGGCCCAGGCGTCAGGCACAACACCGTATCCGTCGCACAGAACAGCAGCCAGGTGCGGAGGGACATCACGACGACATCGCCGGCTACGCGACCTTGAACCTCCGCACGAACTGGCCGTTGTTCTCCCAGCGCGTCTTCTTGGCCGTGAGCTCGGCGTCGGTCGGCTGCACGGCGCCGCGCGTGTCCGTCGCGCGCGAGACGATCGTGTGCTCGCCGGCCGTCGCGCCGGTCCACTCATGCGTGAACAACTGCCAGGAGTACGGCGTGTTGCGCTTGTCGAGCACGGCGGGCTTCCACGGTCCACCGTCGACGCTGACTTCGACCGTCTTGAGCGGCGTGCCGTCGGTCAACGCGAAGCCCGTCGCCTTGAGCGTCGCGCCCGCGCGGGTGACTCGCCCGATCGCCGACTTCAGACGCGTGCGGCTGACCGAGGTCTCGTTCCACACCGTCTCGCCGCCCGCATCGTCGCCGCGCAGCGTGACGTAGTCGCGGGCCATGAACCGGCCCATGAACCGGCTCTCCTGCGCGTGGATGTGGTCGAGCCACTTCACGTTGGCGACGCCGTACCAACCGGGAACGATCAACCGCACGGGCGCGCCGTGGGGATGCGGCAGCGGTGCGGCGTCCATCTCGTAGGCCAGCATCACTTCCGGACGCATCGCGTCTTCGATCGACAGGCTGCGGGCGAAGTGCTGTTCGACCTTTTCCGGCGCGCCGCCGTGCGTGATCTCTTCCGTGCCCTTGTCGACGCTGAAGAACACGAGCTCGCGCGCGGTTGGCTTGAGGCCGCTCTCCTTCAGGATCGGCGCCAGGCTCGTGCCCGCCCAGCGCGCGTTGCCGATCAGCGGATTGCCGCGGGCGTTGTTGTTGCCCGAGCACTCGAATCCGACGATCTGTTCCACGCGCGGACGCTTCTTCAGATCCGCCAGCGAGATCTGCAGCGGACGATCGACGAGACCCGTCAGCCGCAGCGCGTAGGTGGCTGGATCGATCGGCGGCGGCACCGCGTAGTGCTGGACGGCGAAGAACTCGTCGCTCGGCGTGAAAAAGCTCTGCAGGGACGGCGGGACGCGGCCCGCCGCGGGCGCCGGCAGATCGGTGAACGGCAGGACTTCCTCGCCTTGCGCCAGCGCCGGCCACTCGGCGCCCAGCGCGACGCCGGCCGCCAGCAATCCTTGCAGCATCTCGCGACGACTCACGGTGCCAGGCATCGCAGCCTCCTCAGTCTTGGCGCGCCGTCGCACCGCGAGGTGCGAAGGCGGCTGTCCGGTGGTGGACGTAGGGTATCGCACTCAGGCGGCGGGACAAATCTGCCGGACTTTTGGCGCGGGACGCTCGTCTAACAGCATCATGCCTGTCTACACCGTGACCATTAACGGACGCGCGCAGCGTGTGACCGCCGATGCGGACATGCCGCTCTTGTGGGTGTTGCGCGATCGGCTCGGATTGCTGGGCACGAAGTACGGTTGCGGCGTCGGCGTGTGCGGCGCGTGCACCGTGCACGAGGACGGACGGGCTGTCCGATCCTGCACAGTGACGATCGCGGCGACAGCCGGGCATCAGTACACGACGATCGAAGGCCTGTCGCCTGCCGGCACGCATCCGTGTCAGCGCGCGTGGATCGACGAAGACGTCGCGCAGTGCGGCTTCTGTCAGCCGGGCATGATCATGGAAGCCGCGGCGCTCCTCAAGACCTCGCCGGCGCCGACCGACGCGCAGATCGACGACACGTTCAGCGCGCACGTGTGCCGGTGCGGGACGTACACGCGACTGCGGCGCGCGGTGCATCGCGCCGCCACGCTCTCGAGCACGCGATGACGCCGGCGAAACCGTCCCGCCGTCAGTTTCTCCAGTCGACCGGCGCGGTCGCCGGCCTGACGCTCGCCTTCCACATGCCGGAAGCGCTCGCGCAAGCTCCCGCAACCGCGTTCGAGCCGAACGCGTACCTGCGAATCACGCCGGACGACACCGTCACGCTGTGGGCGTCGAAGCTCGAGATGGGCCAGGGCGTGCGCACGCTGCTGCCGATGATGATCGCCGAGGAGCTCGACGTCGACTGGGCGCGCGTCCGCGTCGAGCAGCCGTCGCCCGGCGGGCGATTCGCGGGGATCGAGCTGCACACGAGCGGCAGCGGCAGCAGCTCTGGGCAGTACCGCACGCTGCGCGTCGCGGGCGCCGCCGCTCGCGAAATGCTCGTGGCCGCGGCCGCCCGGACGTGGAACGTCGATCCCGCCACGTGCCACACCTCGCGCGGCGTCGTCACGCACGCGCCGACAGGCCGCCGGCAGACGTACGGCCAGCTCGCGGCCGCCGCGGCCGCGCTCCCGGTCCCCAAGTCGCCGGCGCTCAAAGACGCCGCGGCCTTTCGCCTGCTCGGCACTCCGACCAAACGCGTGGACGGACCGGCCATCGTCACCGGGAAAGCGGCGTACGGCGCGGACGCGCGAGTGCCAGGGATGCTGTTCGCGACGATCGAACGGGCGCCGACGCTCAGCGCCACGCTTGGACAGTTCGACGCGGCCGACGCCCTGAAACTTCCCGGCGTCACGCACGTCATCCCAGTCACGCGCGGCATTCATCCTGGCGTGGCGGTCGTCGCCACCGACACCTGGGCGGCGCTCAAGGGCCGGCGGGCGCTGCGGATCGACTGGCGGCCTGGGCCGTTTTCCACGTTCGACTCGGATCAGTTCCTCGAGCGGCTGCAGCACGAGGCGCTCGATCGCGCGATCTTCCCGGTGCGGCGCGAAGGCGATGTCGTCGCGGCGATGGCTTCGTCGGCGCGGCAGATCGAAGCGACGTACGTCTTTCCCTTTCAGGCGCACGCCGCCGTCGAGACGATGAATTGCACGGCAGATGTGCGGGCGGACTCCGCGGAGTTCTGGGTCCCGACGCAAACCGACGTGCGGACGCTGCAACAGGCCGCCAAAGTCACGGGCCTCGCGCCGGACAGGATCCGCGTGCACTGCCAGCTTGCAGGGGGCGGCTTCGGGCGGCGGTTGTTCGCGGACTTCGTCGCCGAAGCGGCGGAGATTTCGAAAACGATCGGCCGGCCCGTGCAGCTGCTCTGGACGCGGCAGGACGACATGCGGCACGGCCACTTCCAGCCCGCGACCGCGAATTGGTTCAAAGGCGGGCTCGACGCGAACGGCGCGCTGGTTGCGCTGCAACACAAGACGCAGAACGCCGCGCTGACGATCTACGACATCCATGGAGGGCGGAACATCTGGACGAACCCGCTGACCAACCGCGAGATCGAACCGGACGTGTGGGGCGCGTACGACAACCCGTACGAGATCCGCCACCTGCGCGTGGACTGCGCGGACGCAACGAGTCCCGTGCCGGTCGGGCCGTGGCGCGCCGTCGAATATCCGGCCACGGTGTTCGGCCGCGAATCGTTTCTCGACGAGCTCGCGCACGCGGCCGGAGCCGATCCCGTCGCGTTCAGGCTCGCGCTCCTGCCGCGCAACGTGAAGAGGGTCGGCGAGTACGCGATCGATCGCGGGCGCCTCGCGCGCGTGCTCGAGGCGGTGCGCGACCGGTCCGGCTGGACTCGGCCGGTGTCGTCCGCCGACGGCCGGCGGCGCGGCCGCGGGATTGCCGCGAACGTGTACCACGCCGGCAGTTACGTCGCGATGGTCGCGGAGGTCTCGGTCGCGGCGGACGGATCCGATCTCCGCGTCGAGCGCATCACCGCCAGCGTCGACTGCGGCATCGCGCTGAATCCGCTCGGCGTCGAGGGACAAACGGAGAGCGGGATCGCGTGGGGCTTGTCCGCGACGCTCCTCGGCAAGATCGACTTCAAGGCGGGCGCGGCGGTGCAGAGCACGTATCAGGATTTTCGCGTGCTCCGAATGAATCAGATGCCGGCGCTCGACATCCAGATTCTCGACAGCCAGGCGATGCCGGGCGGGTACGGCGAGCACCCGGTGCCGCCGGTCGCGCCGGCTGTGGCAAATGCGGTGTTCGCGGCGACCGGCAAGCGCATCCGCGCGCTGCCGCTCACGCACTATCTCTGAAACAACAGCGGCGCCATGTCGCGCAGGTTCCGGCGCCACACGTGCCACGTGTGCCCGCCGGGAATCACGGTGTTCATGTTCTTCACGCCGTGGTTGGTGAGGACGTCCGTGAGGATCTTGTTGGAGGTCACGAGGCGCGTCTCGTCCTTGCCGCAGGCCAGCCACACGAGCCGCAGCGAACCCGTGGCGACGCCCTCGTCGAAGATCGCCCCGTACTGCGCGTCGATCGACGCGGCTGTGAGCTCGCCGCCGGCGACGCTGATCGATCCGCTGAAGGCGCCAATCGCATGGAAGAGGTCCAGGCGGCTCAATCCGATCGAAAGCGACTGGCCGCCGCCCATCGAGAAGCCGGCGATCGCGCGCTGATCGGCTTGCGTCGACGCGCGGTACGTCCGCTGGACGAGCGGCATGATCTCGTCGATCAGATCGCGCGCGAACGCGGCGCCGTCGCGCGCTGTGAACGGCGCCGGGTGGCCGACGATCGGACTCGGCTCCGGATGGCCGAACGGCATCACGACGATCATCGGCTTCGCCTTGCCGGCCGCGATCAGGTTGTCGAGGATCACGTTGGCCGCGCCAATCGACGTCCACACGTCCTCGGCCCCGCCGCTGCCGTGCAGCAGGTAGAGCACGGGGAACGTCGCGGTCGATCGCTCGTATCCCGGCGGCGTGTAGACGTACACACTCCGGAGCATCCCGAGCGACTTCGCGTCGTACCAGTGGACGTGCACGGCGCCGTGCGGCACCTTCTGCGGATGCCACGCTTCGGGCGTGCGGCCCACGACCTCGACCTGCCCCGCGTTCACCGAGGTGCCATCGACCATGAACGCGAACGTGTAGATGTCGGCCTCGAGCGGGCCGACCGTACCGGACCAGATGCCTCGCGCGTCCTTCGTCATCGTCACGGCCGGTTGGTTCGCCATCGTGTCCACGTACACGCCGACGCGCGTCGCGGCCGGCGCCTGCAGCCGGAACAACACAGTGCCGTCCTCATGCACTTCCGGATCGAGGGGCCGGAGCACGTTCGGCGCGGGTGCCTGTTGGGCGAGCAGGGAAACGGCGAAGAGCGTCAACGCCAAGCTGGTGCCGAGTGCGTGATGCCTGGTGCCTGATCTCACTTGAGCTCCACGAGGATCGCACGGACCGGCGCCGACGTCGCCTGATCGGATCTCGATCGCCCCGCCGCGACAAACGCGACCTGGCCCGGAGCGATCTGCCGCAGCGCCTCGACGCCGCCGGCTTCGCTCGATCGAAGCTCGCCGCCGTCGACGTACACGATGAACGTGTTGTGCGTGTAGAAGTACGTTTGCGCCGGCTGCCCGGCCGTCCACGTCAGGTCCCACATCACGACGCGCGCGTTGTCGACGACCTTCTTCGCGACGCCTTCGGGAAACACCGTGCGATACCGGGTGTTGTTCGCGACCGTCGGCGAGTGCTGCGGCTTGAGATCGATCAGCACCGCGTGGCGCGGCGGCTGATCGGACAAGCCCTCCTCGCTGTGCGCCGTTCCCTTCGGCAGAAAGTAGGCGTCACCTTTCTTCCTCGACGTCTGCCGCGGGGTGCCGCCAGGCGGCGTGACGTTGAACGTCGAGTCCACGAGCTCCACGCCGACGTAGTCGAACGCGTGCCGGTGCAGCGGCGTCTGCACGTGCGGCGCCCACGTCGCCTCCCACGCCGTCGCCCACGGATTGTCGAGCACCTGCCGCGCGCCGTCGCGCGGAAAGGCGTGCGGCAGATCCTGCGTCGCGGCAAGGCTCAGTGCCGCGGCCAGCGCGAGAGACTTCACTCCTGCCACGTCCACCCTCTCAATTCATAGTACCGGCGCCGCGGCGTCGCGTGCAGCGGATCGATGCCGTGCTTGCGGCACCAGATCGTGTGGCCGACGACGCCGGCGATCCCGCCGGCGAGCGGCAGGACGAGCGCCCAGTGCCCAACGACCAGCGCCAGCACCAGCGTGAGGCCGATGACGATGCTCCACTTGAGAATCTTGCGCCACGCTGGCGTCTCGATTTCGAACACCGCGAACGTGGACTGTCCCAGAACGGCAACGGCCAGCAGCACGGCGAGATCGAGGATCAAGAAAAGCTCCTTCCATCGGGCTATTGGGCTATTGGGTCATTGGGCTATTGCGTCGCGACACCCAAACTCCCAATAACTCAATGACCCAATGACCCAATGTCCCAATGTCCCAATGTGTGCATGATACTCTCGACCCAAATGGTCAGCATGCGACTGACTGGCGTCGTCCTCGTGACGGTCGCGGCGACCGCTTTTTCTCCCGCGCAAGGCGGGAGCGCGTCGCGCGCGTGGTTTCAGACGACCGAACAGAAGCTCATGGACGCCGTCGCGGGCGGTGACCGTGCCACCTGGGACGCGACGCTCGACGATCGCTGCGTGCTCACGACCGAAGAGGGCGAGGTTCTGACGAAGGCCGAGTTCCTCAAAGCCCTCCGGCCGCTGCCCGCCGGGCTCGCGGGCGCCATCACCGTGAAGGAACTGGCGGTCGACGAATTTCAGGACGTCGCGGTCGTCCGCTTTCTCGCCGACGAATGGGAAACCGTCTTCGCCCAGCGTCTCACCACGAAGTACCGCATGACCGACACGTTCCACCGCGTCAGCGGCGCGTGGAAGATGATCGCGTCGCACGCGTCGGTCGTGACCGCCGACCCGCCCGCGCAGCAGGTGTCCACGGCAGACTGGCCCGGACTCGTCGGCGCGTATCAAATCAAGCCCGACGGCTGGACGTTCCACGTCGAGCTGCGCAGCGGCCAGCTCGTCGGCGGCCGGGATCCGAACGATCTCAAACGGCTGATTCCGCTCACGCCGGTCGCGTTCGTGCGCGAGGGCTCGCTCGGCGAGTGGCTCTTCGTGATGGGCCCGGACAAGCAGGCCAGCGCGATCGTGAACTTCCGAAAGTTCGAGCCGCTGGTGTGGACGCGCGTCGGTCAGGCCCCGACACAAGGCGCCGCGCAGGCGCCGCCGCCGATCGATCGGCTGCGCGCGGCCGTCGAGCGCGTGACCAAGAGCGTGAACGCGACGTGGGGCATCTACGTGAAGTCGCTCGACACCGGCGAAGAGCTCGCGCTCGACGCCGACCGCCAGATGGAGACGATGAGCACCATCAAGATTCCGCTGATGGTGGAGGCGTTCCAGCAGATCAAGGACGGCAAGTTCGCGCTCACCGACAAGTACACGCTCGCGCGCGACGACATCCGGCCCGGCACCGGCATCATCCAGCGGCTCGATCCCGGCGCGGTGTTGACCGTGAAAGATCTGATCACGCTCATGATCATCGTCTCGGACAACACCGCGACGGACGCGCTGTTCCGGATGGTCGGCGGGCCAGACGCCGTCAACGCGCGCATGACCGCCCTCGGCCTCACGCAGACGCGCTCGACGACGATTGGCAAGGACTGGTTCGCGGCCCTGCAGGCCGCGCCATCGAGCGAGGCGTTCTATCGATCGAAGAAGACGCCGTTCGGGTTGTCCACGCCGCGCGAGATGGGCCGGCTGCTCGAGATGATGGAGCGCGGCGCGCTCGTCGACAAACCCTCATCCGATCTGATGCTGCAGATCATGCGCGGGCAGCTCTACCGCACGCGCATCCCGCGCTACCTCACTGGCTACCGCATTCCGCACAAGACCGGCGACTTCCTGCCGTTCGTCGGCGACGACGTCGGCATGCTCGAGGCGCAGGGCCGGACGATCATTCTGTCGGTTTTCACCGGCGATCATTTCGGATCCGGCGAGACGCTCGAAAACGCGATCGGCCTCGTCGCCAAGGAAGTCGGCGACTACTTCGCCTACCGGCGGTAAGCGTCAGTGATTGCGCGATCGAAAGCTGCCGATCGCGACGAGCGCCGCGCCCAGCATGATCGCGACGTCGGCGACGTTGAAGATCCCGGTCCTGAGCGATCCCACGCCGACGTTGATGAAGTCGGTGACCGTGCCGTGCGCAAGGCGGTCGGCGAGATTCGACGCGCCGCCCGCCACGAAGAACGCGATGCCGAGCAGCGCCGGCCCGGACCAGCGCAGCCTCACCGCCGAGACGATCAGCATCGTGAGGAGCACCGCATTGCCGCCGGTGAAGATCGCCGTGCGCATGCCCTCCGACCAGTCGGCGCCGAGCCCGAGGAAGGCGCCAGGATTCTGCGTCCACTGCAGCCGGACGGTGTCCGCGAAGTACGACTGGCTCGGCTGACCCACGAGCGTCGTCTCGGCGACGTGCTTGGTGAGGCGATCGCAGCCGATCGTCGTGGCGATGACGAGCAGCAGTGCGACGAGCGTCGACACGCGCATGAGGGGCGACTCCGGCCGATGCGGCTCGCAGAATTCCGCGTCGACTTCGGGGCGCGCGTGCAGCGTTTGACCCGGCGGCGGAAACGGCTGCCGGAACGTGAACGCGTCGGCGCACGGACCGTTCGCCGCGAGCAGCGCGAAGCGCGCCTTCGCTTCCTCGATCGACGGCACGTGCCCGGCCGGCACCCACCACAGCACGAGCGACGGCGCGGACATCACGTCGAACCACTGACGTCGCGCGCGCAGCGGGCGCACGTGCTCGGATTGGTAGACGTAGCCATGGAGCGATTCGAGCGACTCCCACACCGACATGTTGAGCAGGATGCGGTCATCGTCGTACGCGCGGATCGCCGTCGCGTCACCGGCCTCGGTCTTGAGCCGCCACACGAACCCGGCGCTGCGCTCGGCCACGGCGTTGATCGCGTCGAGCTGCGACACGAACTCCTGCATCGACGGGTCGTCGAGCGGCGCACGCATGCGCGCGATGTTCGCTTGAGCCAGCTGATACGGCATCGTCACACTACACACTATCTCAGGAGCCCGCAGACGACGAGCGTCTTGTCCATGCCCTGGGCTATCGCGCCGTGAGGAATCTGAGAATCTCGCGCATCAGCCGATCCCCTTCCGGGGTGTCGAAGATGAACTGCGCGTGCGCGGAGCCCTCGAGCACGATCAACTCTTTCGGCCCGGGCGCCTTGTCGTATTGATCGCGGATGCCGGCCAGGCGCGGCACGTCGCCCGATCCCAGATCGCCTCGAGAGACGATGAAGAGCTTGCGCCCTTTCATCTTCTCCGGCGCGGCGATCGACGTGTGCGCGAGCAACACGAGCCGATCGATCTCGCCGTCCTTCGCGTCCACGCTCGCCTGCGCCGCGGCTCCCCCGCCCAGGCTGGCGCCGACGACCGAGACCGTTTTCGCGCCCGCGCTCTTCAAGTACCTCACCGCCGCGAGCACGTCCGTCGAGAGGCACGCCTCGTCGTAGAGACACGGCGGTTCCGGGCCGGTGCGGGCCTGGACCGCGGCGCGAAAATCGATCGCGAGCACGCGGAATCCCGCGTCGGTCAGGACTTTCGCCTGCTTCTGCCAGCTCGACTTGTCGAAGCGGCCGCCGTGCGCCAGGACGACCGCACGATCGCTCGTGCCGTAGAGATCGGCCTGAATGGGCGCGCCTTCGGACGCGGGGATCGAGACGAGCTGTTGCGGTCGACTATCGGGCGCGCGCGCGAGCAAACAGAGCGCGAGGATGCTGATGATCCACGTGTGCATGTCAGCGCAGGGGTCGAAGCAGGCTTGGCAGTCAGGTGACTGTTAGACGCGGCGACCCGGCATCTAGTTCGGTCCGTACGCTGACTGGTCAGCGAGCGCGTCGTGCGGTGAGGAATCCGAAATAGCCGAGCCACAGGAACGCCGGAACGTTCGCGTAGATCAGCGGCTCGAGAAAATAGAGACCGGTAGCCGACCCGATGCCGCGGCCCCACGACAGCACGGCCACGACGAGTCCGCCCCAGGCCAGCCCGGCGGACATGCCCGTGGATCGGGTCTGGACCTCGATGGCCGCGATCCCGGTCAATCCAACGAGGAACAGCGGATTGCCGAGCCAGCCGTCACCGATGAGCAATCGATTGAACGCGTCGTAGAGGAGCGGCTCGGTGCTGGGCGCGCCGTGCGCGGTGAGAAAGTGCATGACCCAGCCGTTCACGAGCGCGACGCCGGTGAAGAAGATCATGCCGACGGTCATCGCTCCCCAGCACAGCGCGATGAGCGTCCCAATCCTGGCCGAGGCGGCCTGCGTGCCCGCGACGAGCATCAGCAGGCTGCCGAGAATGATCAGCACGAAGCCCGCGGCAATCGCGATGTGGATCGGGCCCCACCACGGCGTGCTCGCAAGCACCGACGGCCGCTCTTCGAACCCGCCGGCCGGCACCGGGTGGAACACGAGGCCGATCGCGACGAGCACCGTCGCGACGAGCAGGACGTAGCCGCCGGCGCGCGCGGCGTGCGGATCGCGAAAGCTCATGGCGCGTGTTCAGCCGCGACGCGGGCGACGAACAGCCCGCGATCGGACAGCCCCCTCGGATCGTGGTCGACGTCGAGCCCCGCCTGCCAGAACGCGTCGATCATCTCGCCGGTCGTGAAGAGCCCGAGCTCGTGCACTTCGCTCGCGTGGCGCAGGCCGGCAGCGTTCTCGATCTCGTACTCGAAAAACAGGCGCGACATGCGTCCGTCAACGGCCACACGGCTCGTCCTCGACACGCGCACGCCCCCGCCTTGTCCGATGTTCTTGACGACGCGCGACGTATCCAGGCCGCCGGGCGGAAACCACGGCTCGACGACGATGACGCCGCCGGGGGCGAGATGCTGCCGGAAGCACACGAGCGCCGATCGCATCCGCTCGAGCGTGCAGACGTACCCGATCGCGCTGAAGAGGCAGACGACGGCGTCGTAGCGGTGAGGGAGCGAAAACGCGCACATGTCTCCCTCGAAGAATCGCCCCGACGGGTTCTTGTGACGCGCGATCTGGACGAACGCGGGATCGAGATCGAGCCCGTCGACACGAAATCCCTGCGCCGCGAGCAGCCTGGCGTGCTCGCCGGTTCCGCACCCGACGTCGAGCACCGATTCGCAGGCCGGATTCAGCCCGCGCAGCAGGCGGCCGATCTGCTCGCCCTCGGCGCGGTAGTCCTTGAAGGTCGAGTAGATGAGGTCGTAGAACTCGGCGGAGACGGTGAACATATTGGGTTATTGGGCTATTGGGTCATCGGGCTATTGGCTCTTCAACGTGAATCTGATCCGCTTGTCCTCGACCGGCGGGAGGCACCCGGTCGGACCGCAGGCCATGTAGGTGATCGACACTTCGGTCTTGCTCGCCGACGGCTCGGGCCGGGTGATCGGAATGCGCAGGACGACTGGTCCGGCCGGATACATCGGAAACGTCTGTTTCAAGATCTCGACGCGCTCCGGCGTGGCGTCCGCGCTCTCGAAGGTTTGTCCGCGCGTGCGCACGCCGCCCGGTGACGTCAGATCGAAGCGCGTCGGCCGGCCAGCGCCATTGACGCCGCCCTTGGCCAAACTGGATCCGTACAGCTGAAAGCCCGCGGCGGTCGGCATGAACCTCGCCGAGAGCCAGTTCAGCCCGAAGATGTCGTGATCGTAAGTGATTTCGACGCGCACGCCGTGCTCGGTGAATGTTTCCAGGCGCGAAACCGTCGTCGGCGGCAGCGTCTTGCGAAGGTAGAGCAACACGTCGCCCAGGTTGAACTGCCGCGCCGCCGCCCAATGCACGCGGGACGTGCCGTACACGACCTGGCCGTCGGGGTCGAGCGTCACCAGCACGGGCACGCCGGTCTCGTTGGGATCGGCAACACCGTAGCGCTGCGCGACGCTGCGGTTCTTGAACGCGTCGCCGCCCTTGAAGAACTCGCCGACGTCGATGCGCACGACATGGAAATGCAGTTTCAGAAACGGCGCGATGGCCGGGTCGCGGAACGCCTCCTCGAGCACGCGGCAGTCGACACACCAGTCGGCGCCGAAGTCGAGGAGGACATATTTGTGGTCCCCCCGCGCCTGACTCAACGCGTCCGCGATCTCGCGCGCCGGATTCGACGCCGGAAAGTTCACGCGCGGGGGCGGAAGCGTGCCCTGCGGCAGCATCAGGACGCCGGCAAGAATCAGGACGGGACGCATCATTGGGTCATTGGGTCATTGGGTCATTGGGTCATTGAGCTATTGGGATATTGAGCTATTTTGCCCGTGGCCGCGAGGCGATCCGCTGCGACCGGCGCCCCGCGAGGCGGCGCAAGCCGAAGAACAGGCTGACGTACACGATTACCTGAAACGCACTGACCGGGAGGTGCTCGGCGACGTACCCGCTGACCAGACCGAACACCGCGAACACCAGGAACATCCAGGCGGCGGCGTGCAAAGCCATCGGCGTCAGCCACCCTCCCGCCTGCGGCCGCCCGGCCAGCAGCTGCACGCACCTGGCGAGCACCCAGCCGCTCACGGCGACCATGATCGCGCCAAGGAGCGCAACGACGACGGCCGAGTTGTTCGCGTTCGGCAGGAACATCAAGGCGATTGACCCGCCGAAGCAGACAAGCGCCACGATCCCGACGACGATCCCGGCCGCGATTTGCGCCCAGCGCGGCAGCATCTTCTCGGGTCGATCGACGAACGGCCTGGCGGGATCGTTGTTGTTGATGACGAGCGAGGCGAGCCGTTCCGGGTGCACCTCGTCGAGGTAGCGGCGCTCATCGGGCCCGACGTCGCCGTCGACGTGCACGAAGACGGTGAAGTCGAACGTCGCCAGGGTTTCCGGGCGATGCAGAAAGCAGTCATCGACGATGACGACGGCGTTTGCCTCGGCCGGCTCCCGGGCATCGCGGACGACCGGGCGGCCCAGGCGCTCAATCTCCGTTGCGAGCTCGTCAGCGAGCGTCGTCGTGCCGGCGCCATCGACGCCGTCGATCGCGACGCGGAGCGGATGCGGCGGCTCGAGCGACGCGAGGCCCGCCGCCAGCGACTGAATCAGCTCGACGCGGTCCATGCGAGCCCCTTGCTGCGCATCTGCACGAGGAAGTAAAGCGCGCCCGCCCAGTACACCGCGATCACGATCCACGCGATCGGCAGCGCGCTGAAGGTCCACGGATTCGTCGCGCCGGGCGTCCCCACGGGCACGATGTCCTTCATGTTGTTTCCGGCCGCGTGCAGCAGCATCGTCATGAGCAGACTGCCGTTGGTTCGCCAGTAGAGCCAGGCGAGCGTCACCGAAAGCGCGACGACGCCGAGAAAGTACAGCGGAAACGACTGGCCGGTCTTGTCCACGCCCTCGATGAAGAAGAGCGGCAGGTGCCAGCAGGCCCAGATCGCGCCGAGCAGGAGACTGGCGGGTGCGAGGCCGAAACGATCGGCCAGGCCCGGCAGGGCGTAGCCGCGCCAGCCAACCTCTTCGCCCGACTGGACCGGTGTCGAGAGGATGGTCGCGGGAATCATCACGAGCCAGATCTCGCGGCCGAACTCCGGCCACGCGCCGAAGGCGAGACGATGCACGGCCGCGGCCGTCAGCCGGACGACCACCATATAGCTGAAGGCGAAGATCCACCACCGCGCTTGCTGCGGCCAGCGGAACATGCCGCTCAACAGCGCGTGCACGCCCGCGCGTCCCTCCGCGCGATACGTGAGCGCGATCGCGACGAGTGCCGGCGCGAACACGCCAATCAGATACACGAGGTAGCCGGCGACGGTCCGCGCCAGCGACGCGTCTCGAAGCGCGGCACCGCCGATGAAGCACGTCCAGCTCACGAGGAACGTGAGAACGAAGAAGAGGAGGAGCGAGCGTCTCGGCACGGCTCCCGTTTCACTCAGCGAAACGGAGGTATCCGATTCGTTCGCCCGCTGGCGTGCTGACGACGATGGCGTAGAGGGTCGCCAGCGTGTCGACGTCGGTGAGGTACGCGTCTTCTTCGTCGGTCTGGATTTGCACGACGAACCAGCCGCGATAGTTGGCGGCGGTGACCTCGGCAGGCAGATCCTTGCGATACGCCGGCTCCTGCGCCACCTGGTCGTACTGCATCGGATTCGCGCTCACTTCGTACGCAGCAGCCGGAGGCACCTCCGCGAGATCCGATCCATCCGCGATCGCTTTTGCGGACTGCGCCAGTTGCGCCGCGAGCCGATCCGCGGTCCAGACGCCGGCGATCCACGGCGCGAGCGTCGCTTGCGCCGCGGCGGCGTTTCCGGCGGCCAGCGCCGCGGCAAATCGTTCGGCCGCCGACTCGCCTGGAGGCGCAACGGTGGCGGCCGGCCACGCGCCGGAGGCGCGATCCCGCGTTTTCCGCGCCAGCAGATTCCGGCACAGCGTCAGTGCAGACGCGCGCATTCGCGCGTCCTGAGGTTCGCGCACGGCTCGCTGGTCCTGGCGCGACAGCGCCGTCAGCGCGCGATCGAGGTCGTGCCACACGCCCTTGAGCTCGGCGACCATCGGCTGCAGGTCCTTGAACGACTTCGTCGTGTCCGCCGATCGCGCGCGCATCTCGTCGAGGCGCTCCGCGGTGCGGACGACGGCCG
>DATEGZ010000032.1:0-2964 GCA_035279905.1 Vicinamibacterales bacterium | reverse complement strand
GCCCCGGCCGCGTCCTCGCCCCGCCGGTGCTGCGCCCGCAGCGGCCGCGGCGGCAGGTGCGCCGCAGGCCACGAGCGGCGTGCCCTTCGGCGCCGTCAGATCGGGACTGAACGCGGTCCATGTCTGCGCGCCGTCGCGTGTCACGAGAATGCAGTTGTAGCCGACGTACAGCGCTTTCGGATCGAACGCTTTGTCGAATCGCTTCCAGAAATCACGTCCGGCCGTGTAGTGGCTCGCGTCCGCGCCGAAGCTCGGCGACACGTTGCCCCACTGCCCGGTGCCGAGATCGATCTTGATCAGTCCTCCGCCCTGCGCGGCGCCGTAGCCGACGCCGTACACGATGTTGGGATGCAGCGGATCGGGCTCCACCGTGCCGAACTCCGACGAGGGCAGCGGCAGCCAGTCGACGATCGTGATCTGGCCCTGGTCGCTTCGGCTGCGCGTCATGATCGCGCCCGTGTCCTGCTGCGACGCGAGCACCCAGTACGGATACCGCGTGTCCGTGGAGATGTGGTACACCTGCGAAATCGAGATCTGGTAGTAGCCGCTCCACGTCCTGCCGCCGTCGAGCGTCACGGCCGGGCCCTGATCCATCCCGAAGAACATGCGCTGACCGTTCGTCGGATCGATCCAGATGTCGTGCGGATCCTCGCCGCCCGGCGCGCCCTTGAAACCCGTGAACGTCTTGCCGCCGTCTTCAGATTTGTAGACGGTGGTGCTGACCGTGTAGAGCACGTCGGGATTCTGCGAATCCACCCACACGCCCGAGCTGTACGCGCCCTGGCCGTTTCCGATGCGCGTGTCGTTGCCGGCCATGTGCTGCCACGTCGCGCCCTGATCGTCCGAGCGGTACAAACCCGATCCGCCCTGCAGCGCGCCGCCGACGACGTAGAGCCGCTGGCCGTTCGTGTGCATCGCGACCGCGACGCTGATGCGGCCGGTGTACGGCGGCAGCGTGTCGACTTTTTTCCACGTCTTTCCAGAATCCGTGGACTTGAAGAGCGCCGTGCCGGGATCGGCTGCCGGGCCTCCTCCGGGGGCAGCGAACCCGCCGCCACCTCCGCCGCCTGCTCCGCCGCGCGCGCCGCCGTTGCCCTGGCTCGTCGCGAACATCAAGTTGGGCATGTCATACGCGTACTCGACATCGCGGGTCCCGTTGGCGAGCTCGGGACGCAGCGTGTTCTCCCACGTCTTTCCGCCGTCGGTCGAGCGATAGATCCCCTGGCCGTTGTGCTGCCCGTCGCCCTGCGTCGACGCCACGACGAGATTCGGATCTTTCGGATCGACGACGATCTTGTTGATCTTCGTCGTCTCCTCGAGCCCGATGTGCGTCCAGGTCTTGCCGGCGTCCGTGGACTTGTACATCCCGTCGCCCGACGATCCCTGCACTGAGTCGCCGCTGCCCGCGTAGATGACGTTTGGATCCGACGGGGCGACTTGAATCGCCCCGATGCCGTCAACCGCGGTGATCTGATCGAAGATCGGGAACCACGTCACGCCCGCGCTCGTGGTTTTCCAGATCCCGCCCGCCGGCGTGCCGGCGTAGAACACGCCCGGCTGACCGATCGCGCCGGTCACCGCCGCGATGCGCCCGCCATGAAACGGGCCGATGTTCCGCCACCGCAGCCCGCCGACCAGATCCGGGCTCACATCCGGCGCGGCCCCGGCGGTGGGCATCGTGGCGGCCGCGACGAACACGAGGGCAAAGAAGCACAAATACCGAACAAGACGCATGGACATCCCATCCTCCGATGATGAATCGTAGATAGCCTACCGCCGCCGGCGGCGCGGCGGCGACGAAATTGGGTGGGCCGTACACGACTCGAGGCCGCAAAGGCCGGTGTTCCCGGCACCTGCGGCCTCGACGAGACGGTGTCTCTCAGAACCCCGGAACTCCGGAACCCCGGAACCCCGGAACCACCACGATCACTTACACGCCTGGCACTTGTGGTTGTTCTTCGCGCCCATGCCTTCGAGGAGCTTGATCGTCTCGGGGAACGGCTGCGTGCGCTGTTCGGGGCTGTTGGCCATGTCGACGGTCGTCTGGCCCGATCGAGCGACGGCCATCACGTCGGCGCCGTGCTTGACGAGGTACATGACCATCTCGTTGTCGCCGCGCGCCGCGGCGTGATGGAGCGCCGTGAAGCCGTTGGCGTCACGGATGTTGACGTCGACCTTCAGCTCCTCGACGAAGTACCTGGTCGCGGCCATCCAGCCGTCGGGAATGTGGCGATGCTGCTGCGCGACGCGCGAGGTGCCGTAGCCGACGCCGCTCGCGGCGTGGAACGGCGGGACGTCCGGGCCGCCCGTCGGCACGCCCGGGAGGCCTGACGGATCGTTCGGCCGCTTCGGCGCACCGAACGACATCGTCGGGATCGACGGGTCGGCGCCGTACTTGACGAGCAGGCGCATCGCGTCGACGTCGAGCGAGTAGGCGGCGCGCCAGAACGCCGTGGCGCCGGCGAAATCCACGCCCATGCGGCCGGTGTTGTACGACGCGTACCAGATGTGCGAGAGCGTGCGCTCGTTGGGATCGGCGCCCGCCTTGAGCAGCGCCTCGAGGACGTCGAGGTACGACGCCTTCTGCTGCGCGCCGGCGGTCGGCTGCGGGTACCACGTGCGCAGCGCCCACTCGTTGTTGAGCACGGCGAACAGCGGCCCGACGCCGTCATCGCTCGGCAGATTCGGATCGGCGCCGCGCTTGATCAGGTCGACCATGATGTCGTACTGGCCGTTGATGGCCGCGACGACGAGCGGCGTCGAGAGATCGCCCTCGGAACGGCGGTTGATTTCCGCACCGGCGTCGAGGAGCGCGTCAGCCGCGTCCTGGAAGCCGTCGCGCACCGCGTAGTGGAGCGCGGTGAATCCGCCCTGCTTGCCGATCTGCTGGATGTCCGACGGCCCGCGCGCCGCACCGGCGCCCGCGCCGCGGCACGGAATGTCCGGATCGTTCGGATCGCACGG
>DATEGZ010000031.1:0-14790 GCA_035279905.1 Vicinamibacterales bacterium | reverse complement strand
CATACGACCGGCCGAACACGGCGCGCATGTTGTCGATGATCCCTATCTGATCGCTCGTCTCATCGCGGCCGAAATAGGAACGGTCGCGATCGTTCATGAGTGCGAAGATCGACCGGGACACCGAGACGCGCGGCTCGCGTGTGTGCCCGGCGTCGGTCCAGGCTTGCCGGAAGATGCGGATCTGGCGGGCCTGCTGGACGTGAAAGGGTTCGCCCGACTCGTCTTCCTTGAGGGTCGAGCTTTGGAGGTTCATCCCGTGCTGCGCCGCCCAGATCGCGGTCGCGTTAGACGCCGATCCCCACCAGATGCGATCGCGGAGTCCGGGTGAATGGGGCTCGAGGCGAAGCAGCCCGGGCGGATTGGGAAACATTGGCCGCGGATTGGGTTTGGCGAATCCTTCGCCGCGCAACAGATCGAGAAAGACTTCCGCATGACGCCTGCCCAAGTCCGCGTCGGTTCCCCCTTCGGGCGGCGTGTAGCCGAAGTGACGCCAGCCTTCGATGACCTGTTCCGGTGAGCCGCGGCTGATGCCGAGCTGGAGCCGGCCATTACTGATCAGATCTGCCGAGCCCGCGTTCTCGACCATGTAGAACGGATTCTCGTAGCGCATGTCGATGACGGCCGTTCCGATCTCGATGCGGCTCGTTCTAGCAGCGACGGCGGCGAGGAGCGGAAAGGGGGACCCGAGCTGCTGGGCGAAGTGATGGACGCGAAAGTACGCGCCGTCGGCACCGAGTTGTTCTGCTACGACGGCGAGCTCGATGGATTGCTCGAGCACGTCGCGCGCGGATCGCGCGGCGGATGGGCGGGACGGCGTCCAATGGCCGAAGGACAGGAACCCGATTTTTTTCATTGGTTCAAGACGCCCGCCATCTTGGATGCTCTACATTCGCTCGGGCGCGGTGATACCCAGAAGCCCTAGTGCATTGCGCAAAACGATCTGCGTCGCGCGCGCCAGCACCAGGCGGGCCGCGGTGATCTCGGCTGGCTCGTTCAACACATGGTGCTTGTGGTACCAGAGGTGGGCGAGGCGCGCCGTTTCGTGAAGGTATCCCGCCACGCGATGCGGCTCGAGCGCTTGCGCCGCGCCTGCCACGACCGCCGGAAAGTCGAGCAGCGACTTGATGAGCTCCTGTTCCTCCGGCTCGGCCAGAATGGAGTAGTCGATACCATCCGTGGTGACCGAGGCCGGGTCTATGCCGCCCACGCGGAAGATGCCCGACATGCGCGCGTGCGCCATCTGGATGTAGTAGACCGGATTTTCTTCACTCTGGGTGCGCGCCAGGTCGACGTCGAAGATGAGCTGCGAGTCGCCTTTGCGCATGAGGAAGAAGTAGCGGACCGCATCGCGTCCCACTTCGTCCACCAGGTCGCGGACGGTGACGTAGCTGCCCGCGCGCTTGGAGATTTTCACTTCTTCCCCGCCCTTCATCACCGTGACCATCTGGTGCAGCGCGTACTCGGGGTATCCGTTAGGAATCCCCATGTCGAGCGCCTGGAGTCCCGCGCGCACGCGGACCACGGTGCTGTGGTGGTCCGAGCCCTGGACGTTGATGGCGCGGGCGAATCCGCGGCGCCATTTGATGACGTGGTAGGCGACGTCGGGGACGAAGTAGGTGAACGAGCCATCGCGTTTGCGCATGACGCGATCTTTGTCGTCGCCGAAGTCGGTGGTGCGGAGCCAGAGGGCGCCGTCTTTCTCGTAGGTGTGGCCCGCGGCGACTAACGCGCGCACGGTTTCCTCGACCGCGCCATTGGTATAGAGCGACGACTCGAGGAAGTAGGTGTCGAACTTGACGCCGAAGGCCTGGAGGTCGAGGTCCTGCTCTTTGCGCAGCTCTTTGACCGCGAACTTGGTGATGACATCCAGGTCCGCGCCTTTCGCGTCGTGCGGATGCTCCGACTTATAGCGTTGGGCGATGTCGAGGATGTATTCGCCGTGGTAGCCGCCGTCGGGGATCGGCACATCGCGGCCGTCCAGTTGGGCCAAGCGCGCCTGGACCGAGCGGCCCAGGTTCATGATCTGGACGCCCGCGTCGTTGTAGTAGAACTCGCGGCTCGCCTTCCACCCGGTGAACTCGAGCAGCGCCGCGATCGCGTCGCCTAACGCGGCTTGGCGGCCGTGTCCCACGTGGAGCGGGCCGGTGGGGTTTGCCGAGACGAACTCGATGTTCACCGGGCAGGCCTGGCCCGTGGCCGAGGAGCCATAGGCTTCGCCGCGAGACAAAATGTCGCCTAACGCGCCGGCCGTGGTGCCCGCGGCGACGTGGAAGTTGATGAAGCCCGGTCCCGCGATCTCGACGCGTTCGACGCCGGCCGCGGCCAGATCCATGGCCGCCGAGAGATCGCGCGCGATATCGGCCGGCTTGCGGCGCAGCGGGCGTGCCAAGGTCATGGCGAGGTTGGTGGCCCATTCGCCGTGGACCGGGTCCTTGGGGCGTTCGAGGATCGGGTCGATCGGCTCGGGCGCGCCGAGCGACCGCGCTGCTGAGACGAGAGCAGCGCGGATGGTGTCGCGCGTGCTCATTTGGAGTCGGGTCCCTTGGGCTTGGAGCTGCTCGAGCCCGAGCTCTTGTCGGACCCGGAGGACGAGGATCCGGAGGAGGAATCCGGGGAGCTCGAGGGTTTGGACGTGGAGGCGGAGCCACCCTCGGCGGACTTGGACTCGGACTTGGATTCGCTTTTGGATTCGCCGCCGGAGCCTGAGGAGTCGCCGTTAGACGAAGCCGGGGCGCCCTGCTTTTTCTTGCCGTCTTTGCCGTAGTCGGTGATGTAGAAGCCGGAGCCTTTGAAGACGAGGCCGGCGCCGCCGGAGATTTTGCGCGTGGCGGTTTTGCCGCAGACTGGGCAAGCGAGCTCACCCGGGGCTGAGGACATGGTGCGGTAGAACTTGTCGAACGTGTGTCCGTCTGGGCAGACGAATTCGTAAGTGGGCATCCGGGGGGAACTTAGGGTTCGGATAGAAAGGTAGGCGACCGGCAAGGCGTGTTCAAGCCGATACCACGACACCGCGCCTAGCTCGCTCAGGCGAGCCAAGACGCAATGGGCTCGATCTGGCGCCGATGCTTTGTTGTTTTTCCGTTGGGCGCGAAGCGCGTCACTGGCCAGCGGAGGACGCGTCGGCATTGTTGGGTTAGGCGACCAGCGGTCGACGTTGGATTCGGGGCCGCGACCGGAAGAGTAGTTCTATACTACGTATGACGACGCCGCAATTGCAGAAATCCATGTCGCCAGCGAAAAACTGCTCTATCAGCACAAAGGCAGGCGCGCGATCTTGTGACTGGCTGGACTGCTGCTATGATCAGACTTGCCAAGGCGACCGATGCGCGGTCGCCGCGTTGTTAGGCGTTCCCGTGCATTACAGATCACATCGCCATATTCACACCGCGACGTGAGCCGCGATCGAGCCAACAAATGCTGCCAAGTCCATTTTCCGCCGGCCAAATCGAAAGCCTCTTTGGACACGAAGCCGCGGAGGATGAAGCCCCGAGTCGACTACGAGCCTACTACTTCAAGACAGACGTCTACGATCAAGTGACGGCCGACGTTCCTTTGAGGATTGTCGTTGGCCACAAAGGAGTCGGCAAATCTGCTCTATTCAAGATTGCGATATCAGAGGGCCTCGAAGGAGAGAACCTTCCAATACTTATTCGCCCAGACGATGTTGCGGCGCTTGGCGCAGACGCGGCGGATTTTTTAAAGGCTATACGCGAGTGGAAGGAGGGTCTGCTCGCAATCATCGCGAAGCGCGTCCTAACGACACTGGGGTCTGACGAATCCGCCGCCACGCGATTCATTGGCTTCGGGGGCAAGCTCATCGACTTCTTGCAAGACACATTTCGCAACAGGTTAGATGTCAATCTAAAGCCCACCAACGCAGTGGTGCGTGACACGTTTCTTAAGTCGCGTCGGCTCGACATCTACATCGATGATCTGGATCGCGGGTGGGAGGGTCGCCCTCAAGACGTTAGACGCATTTCCGCGCTGTTGAACGCGATACGTGACATCGCGAACGACAATCCTGGGATCTCGTTCAAGATCAGCCTTCGGTCGGACGTCTACTTCCTGGTGCGAACATCTGACGAGTCCACCGACAAGATCGAGGGCTCGGTCATCTGGCACAAGTGGACCAATCATCAAATCCTGGTGCTTCTCGTGAAGCGCATCGAAACGTTCTTCGGCCGGACAGTCGATGAACACAGCTTGATGCAGCTCCGCCAACGCGAATTGGCGTCCTATCTCTCAGCCGTGATGGAGCCTCGATTCACCGGCGAAGGTCTTTGGGCAAACGCGCCAGTGCATCGCGTATTGATGTCCTTGATTCGACAACGTCCGCGCGATCTAGTGAAACTGCTCACGCTGGCGGCACGAAATGCTCGCGAGGCACAGTCGCCTCTCATTTCTACGGCGAACTTCCGGAATATTTTCGAAGAGTATTCCCAAGGACGCGTCCAAGACACGATCAACGAATCCAGGTCCGAACTGCCGGACGTTCAGCGACTTCTGCTTAACATGAAGCCAAATAGGTCTGAACGAACCGCTAAGGCAGGCTATGTCTACAATACGGCCAATTTGTTGAAAAAGATCGCGGGCATTATGGAGTCTGGTCCGTTTACCTTCTCGAGGGGCGAACGAGCGACCAGCAAACAGTTAGCGGCGTTCATGTACAAGATCAATTTCCTAACGGCCCGAAAGGAGACGTCAGCTGGAATTGTGCGAAAGTATTTCGAGGAGAGCCGCTATCTGGCATCCGATTTTGTGGACTTTGGATTTGACTGGGAAATACATCCGGCCTATCGCTGGGCGTTGCAACCGGATAGGCCTGAGGACATTTACCACAGGATACAGTTGTCCACCGATGACTAGCAGTTTTTCAGCAGGCTCATCGATCCTCGTTGACACCTGCATCGAAGCGACTCAGAGTCGCGATAGCATTCTCGGGAGAAGGCCATAGTCTCGTGCGAATAAGCAGACGAACGAGTGGTGGTCGAGGAGAGTACGAGATCAGCGAACCCGCCGGCACGATTACGCCCGTCGCACTTACCGACAGGCGCATCCTGCTGGACTTTGGCAATGGAATCTTGATCGACACCGGCACGATCTTACGTAATCAGGGAGGCAAGCGACGACTTAGGCGTGCACCTGGGATCTCAATGCAGCTGCCCCGACAGGTCGCCGCTGCCCTATTGATGCCGCACCCGGTCCGGGCCGAAGTCGCACTTGGCAGTGGTCAGCCCATCCTAAGAGCTGACCGGTACGCGATCGAAAATATTGAAGTAACAAGGGCCATACTCCAAGACGAAAACCGAGCACAATTGGCGGTTGGAGACATGACCCTCCGCAACGTTAGCCTTCATGGCGAGACGCTTCGGACGGTGGAGCGCCTTTCCAACATCGTTACACTTTGGCAAAGGGCTGAAGAGCTGCCGGGAGAGATTGCGCACCTCATTCAGAAGCACGAGTTGGAGGTTCGCAGTGGCGCGCCGATTGATAGAGCTACCGAGCAGACTGTCGTTTCACTTCAGGATGTCGTCGCCGCAGAGGCTCAGGCTCTTGGCGTCCTCTATGGCCATGGCGGGGACGACGTAATTACGCCCCTACTGGATGCGTTGTCGGCTGCTCCAGCACCGCCGTCGATTAAAGTCGACGAGGTTCCACCCGAAGAAACAGAAATTAGACGTCGAACCGTACGACAGTGGAAGCGATGGGTGGCCTCGCGCGGCGCTCAAAGCGCGCGATTCAGTTCTCAGGTCCGAGAAGCATACGGATGGACGTGTGTCGTATGCGGACTGCACCTGCCGAGCACTTCTTACAATCAGATTGCGGGCGTGGACGGCGCCCACATTCTTCCATGGGCGGACTACGACCTCGATGTAGTCTCCAACGGCCTTTGCCTATGCAAGCAGCACCATTGGGCATTCGATGAGGCGCTCCTCGTTATCGGTTGGAACGGGACGCAGTACCACGTATCAATCCCGGGGGACGCCGAATCACGCGTGCTAGGAGAGACGCCGCGCTTTTCGCTGGAAAATTTGCGCCAATTCGTAGGTGCTGTAGCTATGGAGCGCCTACCGCGAGACCGAGTTAATTGGCCGGATCCGAGCTACCTGGCCAAACTCTACGAGAGCGAGCTCTAGCCGACTAACGCAACCCGGTGCGACTGCTGAGGAACGCTGCGCTCTTGTCGGGCGAGGTAGCGAGCGACTCGGCCGGCAATCCACTTCGCGACAGGAACAGTTACGGCATTTCCGATGGCGTTGTAGCGCAGCGTGTCCATCTTCTCAGCGTCCACACTGTTCTCCTCCGGAACAGTCCATTCTTCAGGGAAGCCTTGTAAACGCTCAGCTTCGATGGGCATAAGCCGTCTAACACGCCCATTGGGATAGCTCGCGTAGTTCCGGCTCCAGTCGGTACCCGTGTGACGTGATGAGCACGCATATACACAGTAGGCCAGCGCTGGTGTTATCGGCCCTTTGCGAGGATCTCCAACGCTCGCCTTAAAGGGGGAAAGAGGTTTCGCTCCATCCGATCGGCCCGTCGAATTATTCCCTGCGCTGCGTTCGCGCTCAAAAAGTATCTCTGCGGGACCCTCCCGGTCTCGATAACACCCGACAATGTAGACTCTTTGCCGTGACTGGGCGACTCCGAAGTATCTGCTGTTAAGCACACGCCATCCCAGGCCATACCCGATGTCGGCCAGCGTGCGAAGGACGATTCCGAAGTCCTTTCCGCCGTGGGAAGAGAGGAGGCCCGGAACGTTCTCGATGAGAAGAACTCTGGGGCAACCTTGCTCAACGAGCCTAGCAAACTCGAAAAAGAGTCCAGACTTTTTCCCCTTAAGCCCAGCTCTCGGCCCCATTCGAGCCAGTGAGACATCTTGACACGGAAACCCACCGGCCCAGACGTCGGAAACAGTGACATCTGCGATGTCGACTCTCTTGATGTCGTCATAACGAGGAACCTCCAGACCCCAATTCTTCTCGAGAATTGACTTACAGAATTTGTCGATTTCGCACTGAAACGCGACCTCGAAGCCCGCTTGTTGAAAGCCGAGATCGATACCACCAATTCCGGAGAAAAATGAAGCGAGCGTCGGCATTAACAAGCCATTTCATTTAGGCGTTTCACGATTCGCCGTTCGGCAGCATCGGGACGCTCCAACTCGCATGTCCAAACGATTAGGCGCTGCCACCCCAGCTCTCTGTACGCGACTGCAACCGAATGGTCTCTGTCAATGTTCCTTTGGATCTTTCGATTCCAATACTCCACGTTGCTCTTGGGCCGCCTGCCTTCTTTGCAACGCGCGTGGCCATGCCAAAAGCAGCCGTGAACGAAGATGGCTGTCCGGTATTTCGGCAAAACTATGTCGGGCTTCCCGGGAAGGTCTTTTCGTCGAAGGCGAAAGCGGTAACCACCCTTGTGGAGGAGGCGCCGAACAAGAACTTCCGGCCCTGTATTTTCGCTACGGATGCGGCTCATCACCCAACTGCGCTTCTTGCGGGAAAACATGTCCGTCATCGTTAGTTCGCCAGATCGAGCCGCAGCTGCGATTTGAGCGCCGGGTCTACAGCAACGAGGTGGTTTGCCGCATCTTCAAGTGTCCTGAGCTCGCGATAGGTGAACACTCTCCGGCCGTTCCGATCTCGGTACCTGGCGTCCTCTATTCGGCCGCACTTCACCCAGCGGAAATAGGTCGCTCGACTGACACCAGCCCTCTCAAGGGCCTCGCCAATTCGAAAAACGGTTGCTCCGTCGATGGTCAAGGGCATTCTGAGTTGCTCCGAGCCGCACTGCGACACAATGATACACTAGAACTCAGCGAACGCAAGTTCGGTCGGCAGTCCGCAAGGGCTACCGTAGAGTTCGTAGATTTTGTTTAGCCGACCGTTGCCGGGCGACGCCGCCACGGAAAAAGGCGTCACGAACCCAATCCTTCGAAGTGGATATCAAGAGTGCGACAGCCTTCTGCAAAGCACTACTGTCGTAAAACGACCCTATGGAAGCACAATACCGTGCCGCGAACGCAGCTGACACACCGACGCGCGTCTAACGCAAGCCAATTATCACGCACCTCATTCGAGCTGACTAACGCGCTGAGGCCCGCATCAAGCGCGATCTATCTCGCGCCCCCACATGGTTAGGCGCCCGACACAGGACCTGGCAGGATCGTGTCATTCACCGCCGGGAGATGACTCCGATCCAAGGTGTGCAAACTTTCTCGCGACTTGTGGACTGGCGAGGTCAGCAAGGTCATACTACTGTCTATTCCGTTCCCGCACGGCTGAGTCGGCGCGCGACTTCCCTTGCACCGCGCTTGTAGACGGTCACGCAAATCAGCTTACCGAGTTCGCGCTCACCTCCCAGAAGCGGTTCCGTCGCCGAATAGTGAATGGAGCTGTTCCGCCTCAGTTGAAATGTGACTCCTACCGGCCCCACACTATGCAGGGGGACCACGGAGGAGTCGATGAGTCGAGAGTCTGGACGGAACGGAGCACGGCGGTCGTTCACGCCGGAGGAGAAGGCGACGATCCTACGCCGGCATCTGATGGACAAGATTCCGGTGTCGGACCTCTGCGATGAGTACCGCATCCAGCCCACCCTGTTCTATCTCTGGCAACGGCAGGCGCTCGAGCACCTGAGCGCCGCGCTCCAGGATGGGCGCACGCGGCGGGGCGAGACGCAGGCGGGGGCCGGGGAGCGCGCGGATCGCCGCGCTCGAAGCCAAGCTGGCGAAGAAGGACGCGGTCATCGCCGAGGTGTCCGAGGAGTACCTCGCGTTGAAAAAAAAGCGTGGGGAGAGCTGAGACAGCGATGGGTGCCGCCCGATCTCCGCGATACGGTCGTCGACTTCGTGCGCCAGTTCAGCACGCGGACCGAGCTCCCGATGCGATGGGTGCTCGGGCAGTTAGGCGTGCGCCCGACGCAGTTCTATCGCTGGACGGGACGGTACGGGCGCGTGAACACGCACAACGGCCAGACGCCGCGCGATCACTGGCTCACGCCCGCCGAGCGCGACGCAATTCTCGCCTACTACGACACGCACGCGCCGGAAGGGTATCGCCGCATGACGTTCATGATGCTCGATGCCGATGTGGTGGCGGTGAGCCCGGCCACCGTCTATCGGGTGTTGCGCGCCGCGGGCATGCTCGATCGCTGGAACCGCACGCCGTCGCGCAAGGGCACGGGCTTCGTGCAACCGCTCCGACCGCACGAGCACTGGCACGTGGACATCACGTACGTGAATCTCGCGGGCACGTTTTACTACCTCTGCGCCGTGCTCGATGGCGCGACGCGGTTCCTCATTCACTGGGAGCTGCGCGAGCGCATGACCACCGCCGACGTGGAGACCGTGATCCAACGCGCGCGCGAACGCTATCCCGACGCGCGCCCGCGCATCATCTCGGACAACGGGCCACAGTTCATCGCGAAAGACTTCAAGGAGTTCATTCGCCTGGCGGGGATGACGCACGTCCGCACGTCGCCCTACTATCCGCAGTCGAACGGCAAACTCGAGCGCTGGCATCAGACGCTCAAGGTCACCACGATTCGGCCCAAGGCGCCCGACTCGCTCGACGCCGCGTGCCGTATGGTGGCCGCGTTTGTCGAGTATTACAATCACCACCGGCTCCACAGCGCGATTGGCTTCGTCACGCCGGCCGACCGGCTCGCCGGCCGGGCCGAGGCGATCTGGGCGGCGCGCGATCAGAAGCTCGAAGCCGCCCGCGCGCAACGGCGATTGCAGTGGACGACCAGCCTAACCGAGGACCGACACCAAGGTCCCGATGTGCACTGAACACCCACCCCACGAGTCACATTCCCGCTGAACCGGGACAGAGCGTACTCAAGATCATCCTGAGATCGCGGCGCTCTCGCCATTACTCGTCGGGGGAGATGGGGGTAGTTGAATTCGATCATGCTGCCCTCCGAACAGATGTGAGCCGTGGCGCATATTCCTTGGCGGAATATATCCCTCTCGGGAATTTGCCGCAATATCTGACGCACCAGATCGTCGGAACGGTGGGAATCATATGACTAAGCGGCGAGCACAAATAGTGCGACAGGCGCTACCGCACCTGCTACGAGAAATGCGGAGGCAAGCGGGCCTCAGCCAGGTTACCCTTGCCGAGCGCATCGGGCGGCCCCAATCGTTCGTTAGCAAGTACGAAAGCGGCGCAAGACGCCTTGATATTGTGGACGTGTTTGAGATATGCGCCGAGTGCGGTGTTACGCTCGGCAGATTCGGCGCGCTGTTGGATCGAGCGGGGCGGGGCTAGACGAGGGTGATGCCGCTCGCGGCGTCGGGAGTGTCGCACCATCTGGGGCGAAAAGCGCCTGACGGGCCGCTGCACCCCGACCTTAACTATCTAACAACGCGTGTGGAGGTCTGCGGCGTCGCCACGGGCAAGGATGCTGCCGTGCTGGCTGCCACAGTGTGGACATGCCGGGTCGCGTCGAGGGGCGACACGGCTCATCGCGCGCTCACGCGGCCATGCCATCGTATAGCCTAGCGAAGTATCAGGCTTCGTTAGGCCCGTCATTGCAAACATGAAGTCATTCGCCGCCAGTGCAGCTGCGATTGCGTTGAGCGTGATGACGCTTGGGGCGATAACCTCCTCTTCGTCCACATAGCGTTGGGCCCTCCTTTCGTCAGGCCTTTCGGACTCGCGCTGCAGTCCCGCAGCTGTAATTAGACCGTTGCACCAGAGGCAGCCACTGCTGGGTAGGACCGGGCGATCCGCGCAGAAGATCTCGCCGACCTCGCCCGATAATACGTCGACGGGAACCTTGACCCCGACCTGAACGCCGGGAATCAGAAATGCGTGCACAAGCGCGTTGAATACGAGACGGGCCTGCATCGAATCCGCCGCAAGGACCAAATAGTCGCAGTCGCAGAAGCGATGCGCGACAGCATTGCGCAATACATCATCACGAATCACCTCGACCTTGGCACGCGGTTGTGCACGCCGAATAAGACGCCGCATATGGCGCACCTTCGTCCGCGCAAGGCGCTCGCCGATTCGTCGCAGCCACTGGGGACGTGCGCCGCTTGTGAACCAGGACGCTGCATGGCGATGCGTCGAGCCGGTGATCCGTGGGACATTCGTCTCCGTGATGATGTCCGGGTCGACGATCACGAAGTGACCAACGCCGAGGCGCGAGAGGAATTCAACGATGAGCGAGCCAATGCCACCGGCGCCGATGATGCCGACCTTCGTTCGCCGCAATATGTCTTGACCACGATCCCCGAAGACACGCGCCTGACGGTCGTACGTTCGCGCGCGACCGGCCGGAGGCGCAACAGGCTCTGGAGTTAGGCGCTCTATCCGTGCTCCAAGAACACGAGCTTCACTCAGTGGAAGTTGGTGACTAGGCGAAATCCAAAGGGAGCCCGCCACCGCAGCCTTCGCAAAAACAAGCGCTCCGACCGGCAGGCCATCAACAATGTCGAGTAGAGCGGGATATCCCCGCTTGTGTGATGCGTAGTCGTCGTCACTGAACTGCACGTGATTAGTACCGCCGTGATTGTGCACTGCGAGATAGGCGAGGCGCTCGTCGCGGCAACGACGCGCGACACGCGACACGAACTGCGGTGTTAGCATGCGATAACCGTGTTGGCCTGGTACGTAGTCCTTGCCATCGATCGCCAGCACTACATCCCGAGCCAACAGCCGCGGTCCGGCGAGCGAGTCCGCGATCCCCGCTAACACAACCGCCCCGTGCTCATCGCCATCTCCCGGAAAGAGATGTTGATGTAGCTGCTCGGCGAGCAACGCCGGCAGAGTGAGGGTCCAGGAGGTAGCGCCAAGGAACAACTTTAGGAGTCTGGCGTCTCCGTTCGGTGGTACGTACGGCCCCTGGCCATCGCGCCGCATCAGCACCTCTAGGCGCGGCAACCTCAAGTCAATACTCTTCATGGCCCGCTCCTAATCCAATCCAAGACTTTGAGCATCTTTATGAGCGCCGTTTCAACACCAGCATCACGTCTGTTCGAGCGTCGCGAAAGTTGCAGCGCGTCGCGTTCGTAGCCAACGAATCGCGTTGGGCCGCTGACGCCGCTTCCAAAAGCGCGCCCGTCCACACGTGCCAAATCCGGCCGCACAAAATGCGGGTAGATGTCCGCCATCGGATATTGAAACCCGATTCGGAACCCCATCCAGGATACACGCGTCGAATTCGTGTAGGTCGTCCCGAGGTCTAACCCGTCCACGACGACGTACGCACCGCCGCTACCATCCTCAAGGTGTTGGACATTGTCGGCACCGAACCTCGCCTCTATTTGCGAAATCGCCTCGACCACTGCCGGCTTGAGCATGGCGTTACGAGTTGTCGTCGGGCGCAACGGCGGTGAACTTGGAATGCTCATTCACGGTGACGGGATCGTCGTCGCCGATCGTTTTGTCGTCGCCGTTTGGCCGCTCTTCGATCAAGACAAAATCGGGTTTAATCGGGAGGCCCGCGACGATCGCGGCGGTCTTAATTGCCGCACCGGTGGTGCTCGGTCCCATGACCTCGACCGCGCGATTGTTCACACTAATCCTGACGAGATGCCCATGCTCCTTCGCCTCTTCCGGCGACGCCGCGTCCGGCGGCACGTGCGTTTGCTGCTCGACCATACGTATCTCCTGCGCCTCGGGCGCATTTGCGTTTGCGGGCCGCGATTGCTAGAATGCAATCGTGTGAACGAAGGGTAGCATGGAACAAGAGTGATTGCAAGAGTCGAATCGACTTGCTTGAGCGATAGCCGCAACCTTTGACCAGGGAGGCCGGATGGCCGAGAAGCTCGGGACGTTCGACGCGCAGGCGTTTTACGAAGCGCTGGATGCGACCCGGCAAGCTAAGGAACTCAATTGGAAGGACATCGCGAGCGCGTCCGGCGTGAGTGCATCCACGCTTACGCGCATGGCTCAGGGAAAACGACCTGACGTCGACAGTCTGGCTGCGCTAGTAGTCTGGTCCGGCCTGAAGGCCGAGGAGTACTTGGTGTCAACGACGAAACGCAGATCGTCACCCGAACCGCTTGTTGCGATCAGCACTCATTTGAGAGCGGACAAGAACCTGTCGCCTGCGAGCGTCGACGCGCTGACTCAAATAATCAACGCGGCGTACAAGCAGATGAAGAAGCGAGGTTAGCAACCCGTGGGTAGGGCGGGAACACTATTCAGGCGCGGTTTCAAGACGGAGGCGAACCGATTGGCGGCGGAGGTTCGGCGAGAAATGGGCCTCGGCTCAATGGACCGGCTCGATCCGATTGCCCTCGCCGACCATCTGGCAATACCCATCCTACCGCTTAGCCTCTTCCGCGACGAATGGCCTGATGCGGTGAGGCATTTTAGCCGCGTTGAGTCAGGCGCCTTCTCTGCCGTGACGGTCTTCGATGGCACACGGCGTTTCGTCATCTACAACGACGTTCATCGAAGCGAACGTCAATCAAATGATATCGTGCACGAGTTGTCCCATGGACTGCTTGGTCACACTCCACACGCCGGTGTCGACGGCAACACTGGTTGCCGGATCTGGCACGATGACATAGAAGCGGAAGCGGATTTTCTGGCCGGCGCTCTGCTCGTGCCGGATTGGGCGGCCGTGCAAATTGTAAGGCGCCAGATGAGTCGAGCGACCGCCGCCGAAACGTTCGGCGTGAGTCTTCGGTTAATCGAGTATCGGATCAACGTGACGGGCGCACGAACTCGGGCGGCTCGCATTCAACCGTGACCGAGTAGCCGGCCGATAAGCGCCGCTCACTACGGGACATGACGCATTGCACTCGCCAGTTCTCACGAGACTGCGGATTGGCGTGATGGCGCTATGCACGAGCCTCCACACATTCATGTCGAGCAGGCGAAGCGATACGGGAAATTCTAACTCGAGCCTATCAACCTCGCGGTGAACGTTGGATTTCGGAGTAGCGGGTTGACCGAACTTCATGGACTAGTGGACCGCTTCTGAATTTCTGATGGCACGAATGCGATGCTTGGGATTTGCGTACGTCCACTGAAACGGCTGCGCGGTTTTGTTGTGCAGCCGAATGTACTGGAGCAGCTTCTTCCGGAGATCCGGCACGGACGTGAAGATGCCGCGCGCGATCACGTCCCGCTCGATCTTCGCAAACCAGAGCTCCACTTGATTGAGCCACGAGCTGTAGGTCGGCGTGAAGTGAAACGTCACGTTGGGATGCGCGGCCTGCCATGCGACGACCGCGCGCGTCTTATGCGCGGAGAGATTGTCGAGGATGACATGGATCGCTTGCGTGCGCCGATAGCCGGCGATCACCTGATCCAAGAATCGCACGAAGTCCACGCTCGCGTGGCGAGGCGCGGTCATGCCGGCCACGCGTCCCGTGGCCACCTCGAGTGCGGCGTAGAGCGAGAGCGTCCCATGGCGATAGTACTCGAAGCCGTGCCGTTCGGCGCGTCCCGGCGAGAGCGGCAACACGGGGTCTAACCGGTCTAACGCTTGAATCGCCGTCTTTTCATCGAGCGAGAGCACCACGGCGTGCTCCGGGGGATCGAGATAGAGGCCGATCACATCGGCCGCTTTCTGTTCGAACGCTGGATCCGGACTCGTCACGTAGCGATCGAGCCGATTCGGCGTGAGACCGGCCCGCTGCCACACGCGTTGCACCGTCGACGGACTCACGCCCACGCGTGTCGCCATCCGACTCGAGGTCCAGTGCGTGAGCGGCGCCGGCGGGCTGGTGTGCTGGGTCAACTCGAGAATGCGCGCCTCGAGCGCCGGGGCGATCCGATTCTGGCGCCCGGCGCGCGGCTCATCGGCCAACGCGAGCACGCC
>DATEGZ010000030.1:0-44931 GCA_035279905.1 Vicinamibacterales bacterium | reverse complement strand
GATAGTCTTCAATCAGGCTGCGGCGCAATTGCATCAGGCTCACTCCCGCCCACGGCATCGGTTTCCCTCCGCTTCGTGGGACAAAGTGTTACCGATGTCGCTTGCCGCTTTTGTTACCTCGGCCCTTTACTGTCCAGTACCGGTCGTACCTGAAAAGACTAATAAGGCAGCCCTGAACTTCCCACGATCCCTTCGAGCTCCGGATACCGATCGATCATCTCGCGCGGGTAGTCGCCCGGGTTGGTCTGTCCCGTTTCGTGTTTCAGCACGGCCGCGTTCGCGACCGCTTTCGCCGAGAAGTGATTGTTGAAGTAGACGAGAACGCGCTTGTTGATCGCGGCCGCGATCTTCGCGGCATCCGCGACCGGGCGCAGCTCTTTGGCTGAATAGAGGTAGTCGTAGCGATCCTCGGCCTCGTCGTGCTCCCACCATTTGTCGGCGTTGCGGCCGTGCAGGCGGATATAGGCGAGGTCGATCTCCGGTGCGGCGCTCCAGGACTGCCGGATCGAGCTGTCGAATTTCGGCTCGTCGATCAGCACCCACGCCGCGCGATGTGCGGCAAGCCGCGCGCGCGTGTCCTCCGCGTCATCGCTCCATGAGCGGTGGCGGAGCTCGACGGCGATCGGATAACCCGCGAACGCGCCGAGCAGCCAGTCCAGGTACTCCCGCATCGCGGCCTCGGCGTGGAAGCTCGGCGGAAACTGCATGAGCAGCGCGGCCAGCCGGCCGCTGTCCGCGATCGGGCCGATGCCGTGCCGGAACTGGTCGACGTCGGCGCGCGAGAGATCCCAGTCCGTCACCCCGTCGCGCGCGAGGTACATGTCCGGGTGCGTGAACTTCTGATAGAGCTTCACCGAAAACAGAAACGACGCCGGAGTCCGCCGCAGCCAGCCGAGGCTGAGGTCCGGCTCCGGCGCGCGATAGAACGTCGAGTTCACCTCGACGGTGTCGAAGTGCTCGGCGTAGTACGCCAGCTCATCGAAGCCCTTGCCGCGCCGCGACGGGTAGAACACGCCGTTCCACGTGCCGCGGCCCGCGGGGTAGTTCCAGCCGGCGGTGCCGATGTGAATGGACACGGGAGATAGTACATATAAGATCAAGTTCGAAGTTTGAAGTTCGAAGTTGGAAGTTTCAGAGCGACCGCGGGTCTCGCGGTGGGCATGCGTGATCCTCCGAAACTTCAGACTTCGAACTTTGAACTTCAAACTTGATCTGATTCCGCCAGTGCTGACAGTCTTCGAAATCTACGTCTCGATCCAGGGCGAGTCGACGCACGTCGGCCGGCCGTGCGTGTTCGTGCGGCTTGCGGCGTGCGACCTGCGCTGCCGCTGGTGCGACACGCCGTACGCGTTCACCGGCGGCCGCAAGATGTCCGTCGATGACGTCGTCGCCGAGGTGGAGCGCTTCGCGTGCAAGGTCGTCGAGCTCACGGGCGGCGAGCCGCTGCTGCAGAAAGACGTCTACCCGCTCATCGACCAGCTCCTCGCGCGCGGGCACCAGGTGCTGATCGAGACCGGCGGCCACGTGCCGATTGCCGATCTGCCCGATGAGGTCGTCGCCATCGTCGACGTCAAGTGCCCGGGCAGCGGCGAGGCCGCGAGGATGCACTGGCCCAACCTCGACGTGATCTCGAACACCGACGAGGTCAAGTTCGTCATCGCCGATCGCGCGGACTTCGACTACGCCAAGGACGTCGTCCTGCGCCATCGGCTGAGCGAGCGCACCGGCGCTGTACTTTTCTCGCCGGTCTTCGGCGAGCTCGAGCCGAGCGTGCTCGCGAAGTGGATCCTCGACGATCGACTCGACGTCCGGCTCCAGATTCAGGCCCACAAGTACATCTGGAGTCCCGAGGCGCGGGGCGTCTGATGCGCGCCGTCGTGCTCCTCTCGGGCGGGCTCGATTCGACGACGGCCGCGGCGCTGGCGCGGCGGGAAGGCTGGGAGCTCTACGGCCTCACGCTGCGGTACGGACAGGTCCACGCGCAGGAGCTCGAAGCCGCGCGCCGCGTCGCCGCCGCCCTCGGCTTCGTCAAGCACGTCGAGCTCGACGTCGATCTCCGCGCCTTCGGCGGCTCGTCGCTGGTCGGCGACGGAGAGATCCCGAAGGACACCGTGCTGGGCTCTTCCAATAGCCCAATGACCCAATTGCCCAATAGCCCAATACCATCGACGTACGTGCCAGCGCGCAACACGGTCTTTCTTTCGCTCGCGCTGGCGTGGGCGGAGGTTCTCGACGCGCAGCGCCTCGTCATCGGCGTCAACGCCCTCGACTACTCCGGATATCCCGACTGCCGCCCCGAGTTCATCGCTGCGTTCGAGTACCTGGCGAGCCTGGGGACGAAGGCGGGCGTCGAGGGCCGGCCGCTCCGCATCTGGGCGCCGCTCCAGCACCTCACCAAGGCCGGGATCATCCGGGTCGGGCTGGATTTGGGCCTGGATTACGGCCTGACGCACAGCTGCTACGACCCGGCCCCCGATGGCCGCCCGTGCGGCCGGTGCGACAGCTGCCAGCTTCGGGCCCGGGGGTTTGCCGAAGCGGGGGTCCCGGACCCCCTGTTGTTTCCCGCCGCCTGACCTAGGACAATAACGACCTTGCGGTGGCTCGCACCCTTCGAGAACAGCTCGCGGTCGCCACGCTGCTGCTCCTGATTCCGGTCGCCGGAGTCATGACCTGGGCCGCGGGGACGACCTACAGCGACCAGGTCGCCCAGCTGGACCAGGAAGCGGCCCGTCTCGCCTCCGCCATCGCCGCCCACATTCAGGAGACCGAGCACCGCGATCGTGCCTCGCTGACCGCCTACCTCAGCCATCTGCAGTTTGCGGAAGGCGCCGAGGTGACGATCGTGGACGAAAAGGGCGACCTGATGGCCAGCCTGTCGACCTCCAACCGCGAAGTCGAGGAGCACGCCACCCGGGGCGTGGCGATTCCCAGCCTCAAATGGAATGTGAGCGTCGGCATTCCCACGTCCGTCGCATGGTGGCGGGCCGGTCCGATTTACCGCCGGACGATCGGCATCACAGCGATTGCGACGATCATCATGATGGCGCTGGAGTTCGTGTTCCTGCGGCGCTGGCTGGGGTCGCTCGTCCACCTCGAGCGCACGGCGGATCGCGTGGGCGCCGGCGATCTCAGCCCGCTGCCGCACACGGCGATGCCGTCGCGCGAGCTCGAGCACCTCCACAACGCGTTCAGCGGCATGGTCGAGAACCTGCGCGACGCGCGTGAGTCGATCGCGCGCCAGGTCGACGAGGAACGGCGCATTCGCCAGGAGCTCGAGTTCCTGCAGCAGCAGCTGATTCGTCAGGAGCGTCTCGCGGCGATTGGCGTCCTGCTCTCCGGCATCGCTCACGAGCTGAACAATCCGCTGCAGGCGATCTCCGGATTTGCCGAGCTCCTGCAGCGCGAGCCGGACCTGCGCGCGGACGTGCGGGCGGACCTCGCGCTCATCAAGAAGGAGAGCGGCCGCGCGAGCGCGATCATCCGCAACCTCTCACGCTTCAGCCGCCAGCAGGGATCGAAAGCCGGCTCGGTCTACTTGCGCGACGTCGTCGCGTCGGTCGTCGAGCTGCGCCAGCGCCGCTTCCAGGAGCAGGGCATCACGCTCGACGTCGACGAGCAGTCGAGCCAGCCGACGCTCGCCGTGCTCACCGAACTCCAGCAGGTGCTGCTCAACTTCGTGATCAACGCCGAGCAGGCGATCGGGTCGGGCACGTCGCCCGATCGCCGGATCGCGATCCGGACGTTCGATACGGATCACGGCGTCGTGCTCGAGGTCGAAGACAGCGGGCCCGGCGTGCGGCGCGAGGACGAGTCGAAGCTCTTCCAGCCGTTCTTCACGACGAAGCCGATCGGCGAGGGGACCGGGCTCGGCCTCTCGGTCAGCTACGGCATCGTTCGATCGTACGGCGGCACGATCGGCTACCGCCGCGGCGAGCACGGCGGCGCGCTGTTCCACTTCGAGCTGCCGATCGCGGCAGAGTCGCACAAGACTGCTTAGGCACCAGGCAGGAAAGGCCAGGCACCAGGCACCAGCGAGTGCCCGCGTGCAATGCTAGTGCCTAGTGCCTAGTGCCTAGTGCCTAGTGCCTAGTGCCTAGTGCCTAGTGCCTGATTTCAATGACCAAGCGCCTCTATTACTCCGACTCTCTGCTCACTGCCTTTGACGCGACCGTCATCTCGACCGAGATCGACGACGGCCGCACTGTCGTCGTCCTTGATCAAACCGCGTTCTATCCGACGTCGGGCGGACAGCCGTTCGATACGGGACAGCTCGGCGGCGCGCGCGTCGTCGACGTGATCGATCGCGAGGACGGGACGATTGCGCACGTCGTCGAGAAGAGCCTGGCGCCGGGCACGGCGGTGCACGGCGACGTCGACTGGCCGCGCCGGTTCGATCACATGCAGCAGCACACCGGCCAGCACGTGCTGTCGGCGGCGTTCGATCGACTGCACCACGTGCGCACGGTGAGTTTTCATCTCGGCGCGGAGAGCTCGACGATCGACCTGGCGCGCGAAGTCAGTCCCGCGGAGATCGACGAGGCCGAGCAGCTCGCCAATCAGATCGTCTGGGAAGATCGGCCGGTCGGGATCCGGTTTGCCACACCCGAGGAGGCGGCGCGTCTGCCGCTTCGAAAGGAGCCAACCCGCACCGGGCCGCTGCGTCTTATCGAAGTACCGGACTTCGATCTCTCGGCCTGCGGCGGCACGCACGTGCCGCGCACGGGCATGATCGGAATCATCGCGATCACCGCGTGGGAGCGGTACAAGGGCGCCACGCGCGTGTCGTTTGCCTGCGGTGGCCGGGCGCTGGCGTCCCACCGGATGCTGCGCGACGTCGTCACCGGGGCCACGCGGGTGCTCACCGTTCCGGCGGCGGATCTTGGCGCGGCGCTCGAGCGGATGCGGGGCGACGCCAAGGAGCAGGGGCGCGCGCTGCGCGCGCTCCAGGAAGAAGTCGCGGGACACCGGGCGGCCGCGTTTCGCGCCGAGGCGGAAACCATCGGACCCCTTCGCGGCGTCCTAAGAGCAGTTCCCGGCTGGGATGCCGGTGCGCTCAAGACGCTCGCGTCGGCGATCGTGAGCGATCCGGGCTTCGTCGTGGTGCTCGTCGGCGACGGCCGTCCGGTTCCGGTCGTGATCGCGAGGTCGGCCGACGTCGCGTTCGACGCGAGCGCGTGGATGAAGCGAGCGTCGACGGAGCTCGGTGGCCGCGGCGGGGGACGCCCGGAGCTGTCGCAGGGCGGGCTCGATGCTGCGGGCCAGCATGTGCTGGAATTCGCGCGCCGCACGCTGGCCGGGTAGAAGTCACGAGTCCGGCAGACAAGAATTGCCGCTTGCGGTCGGGCTGCAAGGACCAATAGGCTTACAGTCGCGTTCCCGTGTTCGAGTCGCTGTTCCGCTTTTTGTTCAAGTACGAACGGCTCGTCTTTCAGCAGGGCTCGTTCGTTCTTGGGGCTTCACGATCGATGTGGACGGTCGTCGTCGTGGCGGCCGTGGTGTCGCTGTTCGCCCTCTGGACCTATCGCACGCTGACGCTCGTTCGCGGCCGCGACCGCGTCACGCTGCTCGCGATTCGCATTCCTCTCCTGCTCGTCGCTCTGTTCGCGCTGCTCAAGCCGATGTTGCTGCTCAAGGTCGCTGTGCCGCAGCAGAACTTCGTCGGCGTGCTGATCGATGATTCGCGCAGCATGCAGGTGAGCGATCAGAACGGCAAGCCGCGCGCGGACTTCGCGAAAGACCAGTTGGGGCGCACCGACGGTCCGCTGCTCACGGCGCTCGGCAAGCGCTTCAACGTGCGCATGTACCGCTTCTCGACGTCGGCCGAGCGGCTCCAGTCCTCGACCGACTTGACGTTTCAGGGCACGGGCACCCGGCTGGGTGACGCGCTCGATCGCGCGCGCGACGAGCTGAGCGGCCTGCCGGTCGCCGGCCTCGTCATGGTGACCGACGGCGACGACAATTCCGAGGCGACGATCGACGCCTCGATCGCCGGGCTCAAGTCGCAGGCGATGCCGGTGTTCTCGGTCGGTGTCGGACGCGATCGGCTGACGCGCGACGTGCAGCTCACGCGCGCCGAGACGCCGCGCCGCGTCCTCAAAGGCACGTCGCTCGTGACCGACGTGGTCGTCACGCAGGTCGGCTACGCCGGCCAGAAGACGCAGCTCCTCGTCGAGGACGCCGGCCGCATCGTCAGCTCGCAGGACATCACGCTGCCCGGCGACGGCGAATCCGAGACGTTCCACGTCCGCTTCAAGGTGGCGGAAGTCGGGCCGCGCGTGTTCCGGTTCCGCGTGCCGGTGCTGGCCAACGAAGAAGTGCCGCAGAACAACCAGCGCGACGCGATGATCGAGGTGTACGACCGGCGCGAAAAGATTCTGTACCTCGAAGGCGAGCCGCGCCCGGAAGCCGCGTTCATCCAGCGCGCGACCGACGCGGACGACAACCTGCAGGTCGTCCGGCTCCAGCGCACCGCGGAAGCCGGGGTGAACTCGCCGGACAAGTACCTCCGGATTGGCGTCGACGGTCCCGAGGAGCTGCAGAACGGTTTCCCGACGACGCGCGAAGAGCTGTTCGGGTATCGCGCGATCATTCTGGGCAGCGTCGAGGCGAGCGCGTTCTCGCCCGAGCAGCAGCGGATGCTGTCCGACTTCGTCGACGTCCGCGGCGGCGGGTTCCTCGCGCTCGGCGGAGATCAGTCGTTCGGCGAAGGGGGCTGGGCCGGCACGCCGCTCGGCGAAGTGCTGCCCGTCGTGCTCGAGCCGCCCCGGGCCGGCAACAACGCGACGCCATATTTCTCGGAGCTCGTCGTCCGGCCGACGCGCGCCGGATCGAATCACCCGGCCACGCAGATCACGGACAAGGAGTCGGACGCGGCCGCGAAGTGGCGCGACCTGCCGCCGCTCACGTCGCTCAATCCCGTCCGCGACGTCAAGGCTGGCGCGACCGTCCTGCTCACCGGCATGGACGATCGCAATCGCGAGCAGGTGGTGCTGGCCTACCAGCGCTACGGCCGCGGCAAGGCGGTGGCGCTGCCCGTCCAGGACACCTGGATGTGGAAGATGCACGCGAAGATCGACGTGAAGGATCCCACGCACCACAACTTCTGGCAGCGCATGGTGCGGTGGCTGGTCGAGGGCGTGCCCGATCGCGTGATGGTCAGCGCGGCGCCCGACCACGTGCAAAAGGGCGAGCCGGTCACGCTCACCGCGCAGGTCGTCGACGCGCAGTACAAAGGCATCAACGACGGCCGGATCACCGCGCACGTCACGTCGCCCAACGGCAAGGTCGAGGACGTGCCGATGGCGTGGACGGTCAAGCGCGAGGGCGAGTACACCGCGAAGTTCACGCCGGCGGAAGACGGCATCGTGAAGGTCGTGGTCGGCGGCACGGACAAGGACAACAAGGACGTCACCCGCGGCAACGCGACGATCCGCGTGGCGCCGAGCGACGCCGAGTACTTCGACGCCGCCATGCGCGCCCCGCTGCTCAAGCGCATTGCCGAGGAAACCGAAGGCCGCTACTTCACCGCCGACGAGACGGGCTCGCTCGTCGACGCGATCACCTATAGCGGAAAGGGCATCACCGTCGTAGAAGACAAAGAGCTCTGGGACATGCCGATCGTGCTGCTCCTGCTCCTGACGTTGATGGGCGTGGAGTGGTCCTACCGGCGAGCCAAAGGATTGGCCTGAGATGCGCGCAAAACTTCGCTCCGCATTCGTCGCCGTGCTCGTGATCTTTGCCACCGCGACGGCCCTCGCCCAGCGCGGCGGGTACCGCTCGCAGTCCTACAGCGGCAACCTCCCGTACGACGGCAAGTTCCAGTTCGTCCGCATCAGCTACCCGTGGTACGGGCGGCAGGGCGCGCCGTGGGCGCACGACTACCCGCGCGGCGAGACCCACTTCACCAAGATCCTCTCCGAGATCACCGCGGTGCCGACGCACACCGACGGCAGCAGCATTCTCGGTCTGTCGGATCCCGAGCTGTTCAAGAACCCGGTCATCTACATGGCCGAGCCCGGCACCTGGTCGATGAGCGACGAGGACGTCAAGAACCTGCGCGCGTACCTGCAGAAGGGCGGCTTCCTCATTCTCGACGACGACCGCTACAACCACTGGGGCAACATCGACCTGCAGGTGAGCAAGCTGTTTCCCGAAGGCCGCTGGGTGGAGATCGACGGCACGCACCAGCTCTTTCACTCGTTCTTCGAGATTCCGCACCCGGAGCAGATCCCGCAGTACTACGATCCGCCGCCGCCGCACTTCCTGGCGCTCTACGAGGACAACAATCCGAACAAGCGGATGATGATCCTCTGCAACTACAGCACGGACATCTCCGAGTTCTGGGAGTGGTCCGACACCAACTACAAGCCGATCGACGAGAACAACTGGGCGTACAAGGTCGGCATCAACGAGTTCGTCTACGGCATCATTCACTGAGAGACACGCCGCTTCGAAAGGGGACGTTGTGGATTCCACGACCCAGCAGACCGTTCGCATGGATTCGCCGGCGGATATCGCGCTCGCCGACAAGATGAACGCCGGCCGCAAGCGCATCGAGGCCGAGCTCGGCAAGCTCATCGTCGGGCAGAGTGAAGTCGTCCATCAGGTGTTGCTGACGCTCTTCGTCGGCGGCAACAGCCTGATTGTCGGCGTCCCTGGCCTGGCCAAGACGTTGATCATCCGGACGCTCGCGCAGGTGCTCGACTTGCGCTTCAACCGCATCCAGTTCACGCCTGACCTGATGCCGTCCGACATCACGGGCACGGACATCATTCAGGAAGATGCGAGCGGGAAGCGGCAGATGGTGTTCTCGCCGGGGCCGATCTTCGCGAACATCGTGCTCGCCGACGAAATCAACCGCACGCCGCCCAAGACGCAGTCGGCGCTCCTCGAAGCGATGCAGGAGCACCGCGTCACGATCCAGGGCCGCACCTACATCCTCGAGGAGCCGTTCCACGTCTTCGCGACGCAGAACCCGATCGAGCTCGAGGGCACGTATCCGCTGCCGGAAGCGCAGCTCGACCGGTTCATGTTCCACATCATCATCGACCATCCGCCGGAAGACGAGGAATACAACGTCGTGCGCACGACGACGGCGGTGCTCGATCCGAAGTTCGAGCGTCCGGTGACGGGCGCCGATCTCGTCGCGTTCCAGACGCTGGTGCGCCGCGTGCCGGTAGCCGAGCCCGTGATGCGCTACGCGCTGCAGCTCGTGCGGACGAGCCGGCCGAAGTCACCCAACGCGCCCGACATCGTGAAGAAGTACGTCTCGTTCGGCGCGAGCGTCCGCGCGGCGCAGTTCCTGATTCTCGGCGCCAAGGCCCACGCGCTCACCGACGGGCGGTACCACGTGAGCTTCGACGACATCAAGGCGCTCGCGCACCCGGTGCTGCGCCACCGCGTGCTCATCAACTTCCGCGCGGAGTCGGAGGGCGTCACGAGCGACGCAATCGTCGACGAATTGCTCAAGAGCGTCCCGACGCCACGAAGCGGAATGTAGGCATTGGGCCATTGGGTCATCGGGCTATTGGGTCATTGATCGCAGCACTGCCAATAGCCCAATGACTCAATAACCCAATAGCCCAATTCAAGAGCTCTTATGGAAACACACGTTATCCCCGGCGCCCGGTTTGTCGATCCGCAGGTCCTCGCACGGATCCGCAATCTCGAACTGTTGGCCCGCACGGTCGTTGACGGTTTCATCAACGGCCTGCACCGGGCGCCGTACTTCGGCGCGTCGATCGACTTTGCCGAGCACCGCGGCTACGTGCCGGGCGACGACATCCGGCGCGTGGACTGGCGGCTGTACGCGCGGACCGACAAGTACTTCGTCAAGCAGTACGAAGCGGACACCAACGCGAACTTCTCGGCGCTCGTGGACGTGTCGAAGTCGATGAGCTTCGCGAGCCGCGGGATCTCGAAGCTCGAGTACGCGTCGTACCTGGCCGCGTGCCTCGGCTATCTCTCCCAGAGGCAGCGCGACCGCGTCGGCATCGTCACGTTCGACTCCGACATCGTCAACTACGTGCCGCCGTCGGCGAAGCACTTCAACGTGATGCTGCAGACGCTCGACCGCTCGAAAGCCGAGCGGCCGGGCCGGATGCTCGAGGTCCTCGGGAAGGTCGCCGAGCACTTCAAGCGCCGCAGCATCGTCGCGCTCATCTCGGACCTCTACGAGACGCCTGACGCCGTGCTCGAGGCGCTGAAGCCGTACAAGTTCCTCGGCAACGACGTGGTCGTGTTCCACGTGCTCGATCCGGCCGAGATCGACTTCCCGTACACCGAGGCCTCGCGCTTCGAGGACCTCGAGAGCGGCGAGGAGATTCCGGTCGTGCCCGAGTCGTTCGCCGACCAGTACCGCGCGATGATGCGCGCGCATATCGACGCGTTCACGACCAAGTGCTCGGAGCACCGCATCGACTACATGCTGCTCAACACATCGCGGCCGCTCGACGACGCGCTGTTCACGTATCTGGGCAATCGCGAGCGGTTGATGCGGGTGCGCTGAGCCATGTCCTTTCTTGCGCCGCTCTTCGTCGCCGGGCTCGCCGCGCTCGCGGTGCCGATCCTCGTGCACCTGATCCAGCGCGAGCGGAAAGAGGTCATTTACTTTCCGTCGCTGATGTTCCTGCAGCGGATCCCGTATCAGTCCGTCGAGCGCCGCCGCATCCACAACTGGCTGCTGCTCGCGCTGCGCGCCGGCGCGATGGCGCTGGTCGTCCTCGCGTTCGCGCGGCCGTTTTTGAAGCAGGATCCCGTGAAGGCCGCCGCGGCCACGTCAGGCGCGCGCGAGGTGATCCTGCTCCTCGACCGATCGGCGAGCATGGGCTACGGCGACCACTTCGCCCGCGCCAAGGCCGAAGCGGCGAAGATCGTCGCGACGCTCCACGGCGACGACCGCGGCACGCTCATCCTGTTCGCGCGCAACACGGAACAGACCATCCGCGCGACGCCCGATCACAGCCGGCTGACCGCCGCGATCAACGAGGCCGCGGTGACGTCGGACGCGACCCGCTACGGCCCCGCGCTGCGCCTCTCGCAGACGCTGCTGAGCCAGTCGCAGTTGCCGCGCAAAGAGGTGTACCTCATCAGCGATTTCCAGAGGAGCGGCTGGGAGCGCCAGGAAGAAATCCACCTGCCCGAGGGCGCCACGCTCACGCCGGTGACCGTCGCGGAGTTCGAGACGTCGGATCTGTCGGTGTCGTCCGTCGCGCTGCCGCGGTCGTCGTTCTCGGGTGAGGAGCGTGTGACGCCGACCGTCGGTCTCACCAACCGCGGCGCCGAGACGTTCACCAACGTCCAGGTGAAGCTCGAGATCGACGGGCGCGAAGTGGGCAGCCGGCCGGTGACCGTCGGCCCGAACACGTCGGCGTCCGTGACGTTCCCGGCGTTCACCGTCGCGGAAGCGAACATGCAGGGCACGATTCGCGCCGGCACCGACAAGCTGCCGGCCAACAACGTCTTTACCTTCGTGCTGTCGCCGAGCCGCGCGGTGTCCGTGCTGATCGTGCAGGCCGAAGGCGCCTCCGGGTCCAGCGACTACCTGCAGACCGTGCTCCTCGGCAGCACGCCGCCGTTCAAGGCCGACGTCGTCGGCGTCGCGCGCCTCACGCCGACCGCGCTCGATCACCGGTCGGTCGTGATCCTCAACGACGTCACGGCCCTGCCCACGCAGTTCGACGATCAGCTGAAGCGATTCGTCGAGCAGGGCGGCGGGCTCTTCATCGTCGCGGGAGATCACACGCCGTGGTCCGGCGACTCGCCGCTCCTGCCGGGCAAGCTCGGCGCGCCGGTCGATCGCACCGTCGGACAGGGCGGCACCATCGGCTTCATCGACTACAGCCACCACGTCTTCGAGCAGTTCAAGGATCCGCACCAGGGCAATCTCGCCACGGCGCGGTTCCTTCGCTATCGATCGCTCACGCTCGGGCCGACCGACAAGGCCGTCGTGCGGTTTGACGACGGCAACGTCGCGATGGCGGAACGGAAAGTCGGCGCGGGACGCGTGGTCCTGTTCACGTCGCCGCTCGACGACTCGTGGAACGACTTTCCCAAGCGGCCGATGTTCCTGCCCGTGATGCACGAGACGATGAAGTACCTCGCGCAGTACGAGCAGCCGCAGCCCTGGCACACCGTCGGCGGGATGCTCGACATCGCGGCGCCGCTGGCGTCGCTCGTTCGCGAAGGCAGCGCGAGCGACGCCAACGCGCCCGCGCGCCGCGCGAGCGGCGTCGTCATGACGCCGTCCGGCAAGCAGCTCGCGCTCGGCGAGGGCGGGGCGGCGTCGATCGAGCTCAGCGAGCAGGGTTTCTACGCGGTGCGGCTGCAAGGCACGGGCGAGCGGCGGCCGTTCGAAGTGGCGGTCAATCAGGAGCCGGCGGAGTCGGACCTCACGCCGCTCGAGCCGACGCAGTTCGTGGCCACCGCGACCGGGCGGGCGGCGGTGACGACGTCGGGCGGGTCGCTCGAGCACCCGGATCTGACGCCCGAGGACATGGAAAAGAAGCAGTCGTTCTGGTGGTATCTCCTGGCGGCAGGGCTGACGGCCCTCATCGCCGAGGCGATTCTGTCGAATCGGCTGTCGGCGAAGGCGGCGGGCCGGTTTCAGCCCGCTCAGCGCACGTAAGTCTCGCCGCGGGGAATTGCCGATAACTGGTGGGGAGCGTAAGCTCAAGACAGCAGGGGAGTAACGTCCAATGGCCCAAGTGCTGACTGGCGCGAGTCATCGTCAGGAACTCGTCAACGTCATCCGCGAGGTGCGCCATCGGTGGCGGATGAAGCTGCTCGTCCGCGGCGCGATCATCATCGTCGTCGGCGCGCTCCTCGCGCTGGCGCTCGCGTCTTACGGCCTGCAGGCCACGAAGTTCAGCCCGCAGTGGGTGACGGGGCTGCGCGTCGCGACGTGGACGGTCTTCGTCGGGCTGCTCGCGTTCTGGCTGCTCCGCCCGCTGCGCAAGCGCGTCAGCGATCAGCAGGTCGCGCTCTACATCGAGGAATACGAGCCGTCGCTGCAGGCGGCGATCCTGAGCGCCATTCACGTCGGCGCGCTCGGCACGAGCAGCACGACCGAGGACGTACCGCAGGTCATCGTCGATCGGATGATCGAGCAGGCCGCCGAGAAAGCGCGCACGATTCAGGGCGGCAAGACCGTCGGCCGGTCGCACCTCAAGCGCTACGGCATCGCGCTCGCGACGGTCGCGGGCCTCGCGATTCTCCTCATGACGTTCGGTCCGGAGTTCCTGCGGCAGGGCGCGTCGGCGTTGCTCGACGTGCGGCGGACCGCGGAAGCCGCCAGCCCGTACGCCATCACCGTGACGCCCGGCGACTCCACCGTGCCGCGCGGATCCGATCAGACGATCAGCGCGAAGCTCGCGGGCTTCCGATCGAACGAAGTGTCGTTGATGGTGAAGCCCGAGGGCGCGCCGAAGTTCGATCGCGTGCCGCTCGTCGCGACCGCCGACGTGATGAAGTTCGAGGGCATGCTCTTCGACGTCACGAAGCCGATCGAGTACTACGTCGAAGCCGACGGCGTCCGCTCGCTCAACTACAAGATGAAGATCGTCGAGCTGCCCGCGGTGGCCAAGCTCGAGCTCGAGTACATCTTCCCGGCCTACACGGGCCTGCCGCCGCAGAAGGTCGAATCGGGCGGCGACGTCGCCGCGCTCCGCGGCACCGAAGTGCGCGTGAAGATCACGCCGACGATGGCGTCGCCGGCCGGGCAGCTGCAGCTCGATCCGGGCACGCCGTCGGGCCTGGCCGCGCAGGCGGACGGGACGCTCACCGGCACCTTCAAGATGGACAAGGACGGCTTCTACCAGATCGAGCTGGACGGGCCGCACGGCGAGAAGGTCACGGCGTCGCCGAAGTACACGGTGGACGTGATCGAGGACCAGCCGCCGACGGTGACGTTCGAGAAGCCGAAGCGCGACACGAGCGCGAATCCGATCGAAGAAGTGTTCGTGCAGGCGCGCGCCGACGATGACTTCGGCGTCAAGCAGCTGGATCTGATCTACTCGGTGAACGGCGGCGCGGAGAAGACCGTGTCGCTCTACGGCAAGGGCGCCAAACCGCTGCCGCAGGTGAGCGCCGGGCACACCGTGTATCTCGAAGAGCTCGGCGTGAAGCCGGGCGACTTCGTGTCCTACTACGCGAAGGCGTACGACACGGACACCGTCGCCGGTCCCAAGAGCACGTCGAGCGACATCTACTTCGTGAAGATCATGCCGTTCAACCAGAACTTCCGCCAGGCGCAGTCGCAGGGCGGCGGGGGCGGCGGAGGCGGCGGGCGTCAGAACCAGGCCGGCGCGCTTTCCGAGCAGGAGCGGCAGATCATCTCCGCGACGTTCAACGTGGAGCGCGATCGCCCGAAGACCGCGGCCGACAAGTTCAAGGAGAACACAGTCTTCATCAGCCTGTCGCAGACCAAGCTGCGCGAGCAGGTGACCGAGCTCGTCCAGCAGATGCAGCAGCGGCTGGGCAACGACGACAACTTCCGCAAGATCGCCGAAATCCTGCCGAAGGCCGCCGATGAAATGAAGAACGCCGAGGATCTGCTGCGCAGCCTCAAGACCAAGGAGGCGATGGCGCCCGAGCAGCGCGCGCTCAAGCAGCTGCAGGACGCCGAGCAGCTCTACGACATGATCGTCCGCCAGGGCGGCGGCGGGGGCGGCGGCGGCGGCCAGATGGCGTCGGAGCTGGCGGATCTGTTCCAGCTCGAGCTCGATCGCCAGGCGAATCAGTACGAGACGGCGCAGCGCGCGCAGCAGCAGGACGCCAACCAGCAGATCGACGATCTCGCCGAGCGGCTCAAGGAGCTGGCGCGCCGCCAGCTGGCGCAGGCCGAGCAGCAGCGCCAGCGCGCGCAGCGCGGCGGCAGCAACGCGAGCGGCGGTGGATCATCGCAGCGGCAGCTGGCCGATGAGGCCGAGCAGGCCGCGCGGCAGCTCGAGCAGCTCCGGCGGCAGCTCGAGCAGCAGGGGCAGTCGCGTCAGGATCTCGCGGACGCGGCACGGCGGCTGCAGGATGCCGCCAACCAGATGCGGCAGGCGGCGGCGAGCAACCAGAACGGCGGCGCGCAGGCCGAGCAGGCGCTGCAGCAGCTCCAGGAAGCGCAGCGGCTGCTCGGGCAGTCGGGCTCGCAGCGCGTGAGCGACGCGGTGAAGGAAGCGCAGCGCAAGGCCGAGGATCTCGCGCGGCAGCAGAAGGACGTCGCGCAGCAGGTCGCCGGGCTCGATTCAGCGGGCGCGCAAAAAGATCAGAAGATGTCGCAGCTCAAGCAGGAGAAGAGCGACATGAAGAAGGGCGTGAGCGAGCTCGAGCAGCAGCTCGGCCAGCTCAGCCGTCAGACGCTCACGAACAACCAGCGCGACGCCTCACGCAAGCTGCAGGAAGCCGCCGGATCGATTCGCGACCAGATGCTCAAGGAGAAGATCGAGTACTCGAGCGAGGCGATGGCGAGCGGATCGGAGTACTCGAAGCCGATCGAGAACGAGATCGGATCGAACCTCGACTCGCTGAAGCAGAAGATTGGCGACGCGGCCAACGCCGTGAACAAGGCCGAGCAGGGCCAGGGCCTGAGCAAGGCCGTCGATCAGGCCGCGAACCTCGTGCGGGGCACGCAGTCGCTGAACGAAACGCTGAACCAGCGGCTCGGCCAGCAGCAGGGCCAGGGTCAGCAGGGTGACCAGCAGGGTCAGCAGCAAGGCCAGGGCCAGCAGGGTCAAGGTCAGCAGGGCCAGGGGCAACAGGGCCAGGGCCAGCAGGGTCAACAGGGTCAGGGCCAGCAGGGCCGCAACGGTCAGGGCCAGCAGGGGCAAGGTCAGCAGGGCCAGGGTCAAGGTCAGGGCCAAGGCCAGGGCCAGCAAGGGCAGCAAGGCCAGCAGGGCCAGCAGGGCCAGGGTCAGGGACAAGGTCAGGGGCAGGGACAAGGCCAGGGCGGCGGTCAGGGCCAGCAGGGCGATCGCCGGCTGGACCCGCAGAGTGGTCAGCCTGGCCAGCCGCAGGGCGGGATCACGCGCGGCAACGGCGGCCAGCCGCAGGGCAGCTTCACGGGCACGCCGTCGTCACCGGGCGCCACGTCGAGCGGGGACGCCCGGCCGGGCCTGTCGAGCGGTGACGCGCGCGACATTCGCGACAACGCGCGGCAGCTGACGAACCAGGCGCAAGACTTGCGCCAGGCGCTCCAGCAGGCCGGCGCCACAGGCAAGGACCTCGCCGCGGTCGACGACATCGTCAAGACCCTGAAGCAGATGGACGGCGCCAGCACCGCCGGCGACCCGCGCGGGCTGCAGCAGCTCGCCAGCACCGCGCTCGAGAAGCTCACGAAGTTCGAGTGGGATCTGCGCAAGCGCGTGGACACCAGCAACGACGCGCTCTACCTCTCGGGCTCCGACGAGGTCCCGGCCACCTACAAGGACCTCATCGAGCAGTACACCAAGGCGCTTGCCAAGAAGAAGGCAGGCGGGGGCGGAGGGAAAGACAAGTAAGAAGTTCGAAGTTGGAAGTTCGAAGTTTCACGCTCGGACCGCCAGAGGTCGATAAGCCGGAAGGTGACGACGCCCTTCCAGACTTGTCGACCTCTTGCCTTTTGGCCTGACGCCGATGTCGGCTGACCCCTCGTCCCTCTTCATCGAGCTCATCGTCAGCAGCATCGGCTTCGTGCTGTTCGCCTACGGCAAGAAGCAGCAACGGCTGCCGCAGATGTTCGCGGGCGTCGCGCTGATGATCTATCCGTATTTCGTGGACGGGTGGATGATGATGGCGGGCGTCGGCGCGGCGATCTGCGCTGCGTTGTGGTGGGCGATCAGGGTCGGATATTAGGAGTGCTCGAGAAGTCCGGGTGAGCTGAGAAGTCCGGTGAACTGAGAAGTCCAGGTGAACTAAGAAGTCCCTCGGCGCCGCCGCTTCAGCCGCTCGATGTCAGCGTCGTGCCGCCGCAGCGTTACGCCATGTTCCTTCACGACCGGCACCAACGCCTCCAGCGGATCCAGCCTCCGGTCGACGTCATCCGCTGAGGCTTGCTGTCGGTTCTTCGCGCTGTTTCCCGGAGATTCGCGGGTCGCGGCTATTCGGTCGATGACGTCTTCGTGCAGGACGCGCATCTGTTGACCGAGTTCGTCAATGCGATCGTCCAGATGAGTCCGCAGCTCATTTTGCCCGGCCTCGAGTCGGTCCAGCCGCGCGTCAACCCGGTCCAGGCGGGTGTCAACGTGCTCCAGCCGCGCGTCAACCCGATCCAGCCGGGTGTCAACGTGCTCCAGCCGCGCGTCAACCCGGTCGAGTCGCGCGTCGACTTGATCAAACCGCTCGTCTGACATGCCTCCCTCCGCTCGCAAGGAAGACGACGATACATCGTCCCTGCGCGCACCTGGAAGAGCAATCGCCGTGCCGGGTGAAACACTGAAAGGATCGGTCCGTGGAGTCGCGTTGGTGGCAAGAACTTCGTACCAGCCACGACCGAACGTCGCAGAAACTCCAGTGCCCTGATCCGAGTGAGCAGAGAGGTCCTGGGTGAACTGAGAAGTCCGGTGAACTGAGAAGTCCGGTGAACTGAGAAGTCCAGGTGGCCTAAGAAGTCCTTGGCATCAGTTCGCGAACACCGTCACGCGATCGACGCTGCCCTCGATGGTCTTGTTCCCGAGCGACACGTAGACGTGCCGGTCGGTCACCGATAGCGCGAACGACATCCGGCGCTCGAGCGCGGCGACGAGGCCTGAGATCAGGTCGCGGTCCACGCGATACAACTCGAGATCGCCCGCGCGATGGATGCGCTCGCCGGCCCACTGGCGCACGAGCTGGTCCGGGTCGCGATGCGTGTAGACGGCGACGCGCGGGGCCGCCTTGGCGGCGCGGTGCACGCGCGCCGCGTCGGGCGCGCCGATGTCGATCCACACCTGGATGGCGCCGGTGAGGTCGCGCACGGCGATCGCCGGCTCGTCCGGGTCGGCAATCCCGTTCGAGAAGGCGATGCCCTCGCGATACTCGAGGCAGTACGCGACGAGCCGCGTGACCAGGTATTCCTCGCTCTCTGACGGATGCCGCGCGATACGGAGCGCGAGCGTCTCGTAGACGCCGCGATCGGCGTCCGCCAGGTCGATGTCGAAGGTGTAGATGGTCGCAGTGAGGGCCATGGGACCGTGCGGCGACTATTGTAGGTCCCTGGCCATCCCGCTGCTTGCCCTTGACTGGCATCTTACGGTTTGTAAGACTATGGCGTGCGCCTGCCGGCCTCCGAACACCTGATCCTGAAGCTGCTGACCTCGCATGGCGCGAGCTACGGCCTCGAGCTCGTCGCGGCGTCGCGCGGCAAGCTCAAACGCGGCGGCATTTACGTCACGCTCGGCCGGATGGAGGATAAGGGCCTCGTGAATTCGAAAATCGCCGACGACGGACGGCGGCGGTACGCGCCGACGGCGCTGGGGGAACGGGCGCTGATGGCGGCGAAGCTGTTCGCGGGCGAGATTCGCCTCGGAGCCAGGGGATGAGAGCCATCGTCGAGGCCTTCGTCCGCGGCCTGCCGCTCGACGCGCGGTCGCGACGCGCGCTCGACGAGGCGCTGCTCGACTGGACGCACGAGTCCACGCGCGCGGAGAGTGTTTCCGAGCGGTTCGTCGTTCACCTACGATCGACACTGTCTGTTGGTCGCGCGCTGGCGTCAGTTGTTGTTTGTGACCTTTCGCTGATTCCTCTCGCCTGGCTCGCCAGGCGGGTAGCTCTGTTTGGCCTGCTTCCGGCGGTCGTGGTGTCGCTGGTCGAGTCGTCTTCAGCCAGACTGCTGTTCGACGGTGGAGTGTTCGTCTGGATCGACTTCGTGGTGATGGTCGCGGTGACGTTGTTGCCCGGCTGGTTGCCGGCGGCCCTCTTCTACGTCGCTGCCAAGCGCGAGACTGATCGCCCTTTCCCGGCGATCGGAATCGCCGCTGCCGGCTTCGTGGCGATCGTCGGCCTAGTGCTCTGGATCGCGCCGTTCGCGGTCTGGCATCGCTCGGTTCTCCTTTCCCGTTTCGAGGACTGGAGACAGGTGCTCGCCCCGACCGACTTTCGTGCATGGCCGGCGTGGTGGATGTTCGTCGCGGCGCTTGGTCCGGCCAGCGTCGGCGCCGGGCTCGTAGTGATTGGCGACGCCGTGCACCACCTTTCCGACAACCGTCGTCGTCTGGCGCTCGTGATCGCGCCAGCCGTCTACGCCTTGGCGCTACTGTGGACCGCCCTCCTCGCGCATCTCGTCGTCGGCAGGCCGTTCTCTGGCCAGTTCGCGTCGAGGCTCATGATTCTCTATGGGTTGCAATTCGATCGGTTCAGACCCGTCGTCGTGGTCAACGCCGTGGCGGACGTTCTTCTGGCCGCGGGCTTGATCGCGTTGACGACGATCCTGGTCGGACGCGTCAGACGCCCTTCGCAGCTGTCATAGAACGGGCGCTGGGCTGCAATCCGGCGCTGGGTTGAGGTTCCGACCGGCCAAATCGGAGTGCCGCGACGAAATGGTACGAAACCGGAGCGGAGGGAGCGAGGATTTCGATCCGCCTCCGCGAATGCTACGGCGGACCCGCCGAAGCCTCGGCGAAGGCGGGGCGATCCGGCTCCGTAGGCCGTCCGATCACTCGGCCGGATAGGAGCGGCGCGATGCGCGAAGGTCGAAATCCGAGCGGACGGAGCGAACGGTTTCCGCGGCAGCTCCGCTGAGGCCGGTGGGGACCTCGACCCAGCGCCGGATTGCCGTCAGTTCTTGTCGACCAGCCGTGCCAGCGCTTTTTCCACCACAGCGTCGATCTGCGCATCGCTCGCCGTGAAGTGATTCACGATCATCGAGAACACGAGCTTCTCGTGAGCCTTCGTCTCGAGATACCCCGACAGCGACCGCACGTTCGAGATCGTGCCCGTCTTCGCTTCGACGTTGGCGTCGAGCACCGTGTTCTTCATCCGCGACGACAACGTGCCGTCGTGGCCGCCGACCGGCAGCGCGGCGACGAACGGGCCGCGGAGCTTCTCGTCCTCCCACACGTGGCGCAGCAGCGTGACGACCCCGGCCGCCGTGACGTAGTTGTACCGTGAGAGTCCCGAGCCGTCGTAGATGACGTACGAATCCGGCGGGATGCCCCACGGCGTGAGCACCTCGCGCACGGCCTTCCGCCCGCCCTCCGCCGAACCGGGCTGGCCGGGAGCACGGCCGAGCGTCTTGAAGAACGTTTCGGCGTAGAAGTTCTGGCTCACCTTGAGCCAGTAGCCGGCGAGCGCGGAGAGCGGCGGCGACTGGCGGCGCGCGATCACGCGGCGCCCCGCTTCGCCCGGCGGATTGCTGACGTCGTCCAGATCCCACGCGCCGCCGCTGACGCGGATGCCGCGATCGGCGAGCGCGAGCCGCAGACCTTCCACGAAAAACCGCGTCGGGTTGTCGATGGCCGCCGTACGCGTGACGACCTTGCCGCCGGCCGGCACGGTCCCGGAGATCGTCAGCTTCGCGCTGCCCGGCAGCCGCGCGAGATCGATCGACGCCGTCGATGTTCCGTCGGCGGTCTTGACGGTGTTCGTGACCTCGAGCTGGTGCCCGGGCGGCGAAACCTCGACCCGCACCGGTTCGCCGGGCGCGTCCCCCGGCCAGATCCGCACGACGGCGACGTTCTCGTTGTAGCTGAGGCCGCCGACCGGTGCCGCGTAGCCGTCCGCGAGGTAGTCCCACGCCCAGCCGGCGCCGAGATTCGCCTGATCGAACACGTGATCGTCGCCGACGAGCCGGCCGTCGACGCGCCGGATGCCGGCTTGCTTCAGCGCGTCGGCCCACTCGCCGAACATCGGCGACGCGCCGAAATCCTGCGACGCGATCGACGGATCGCCGCCGCCCACGACGACGAGATCGCCGCGCAGGACGCCGTCGGCGATCGTCCCGGCGGATTCCAGGCGCGTCTCGAACGTGAAGTTCCAGCCGAGCCGCTCGGCCGAGGCGGCCAGCGTGAACAGCTTGAGGTTGGACGCCGGCATGACGAGCGAGTTCGCATTGCGCTCGTAGATCACGCCCGGCCGCGCGAGCGACTCGACGCGCACGCCGACCAGCGCGCGCGCGAGCACGGGCGCGTCGAAGATTTGATTGAGATCCGCGGTGAGACTTCCCTGAAACCCCGACAGCGCTGGCGCGATCAGCCAGACCGCAAGCGCGACGAGGGCGAGAGATCTCCTCACTTCGCTCCGGTCAGCTCCTTGAGCTGCGCGATCACCTTGTCGAAGTCCGTGGTCGAGATGACGGCGGCGCCGCTGTCGCCCTGACGGATCGCCTGCACGGTGTCGCCCATCCTGCGGAACGTCACCTTCTCTTCCTTCGCCGATCCCGCGTCGCCGAACTTCGCGACGACGACGATGTCGGTACCGGTGGGGAAGGCCTTGTCGGCGAACTTGTCCGCGCGCAGGTTCGAGAACGCGCTCAGGAGATCCGTCGCCTTCGTCTGATCGAGGTCCTTCGCCGTCGGCGTCTTGAGCTTCCACACGTCCGGCTCCGGGGGCGCCGGGGTCGTGGTGGGCGTCGGCGTGGGCGATGCGCCGGGCGCCGGCAGCTTCGGCGCCGCCTTTTCCTTCCCGAACGTGTACGTCTGGCCGCCGATCGTGAACGCGACGTTCTGCGCCGAGAACGACCGGAACTCGAACACGTCCTTGACGCGCAGGTCGTCCGGCTTGCGCTGGAGCGCCGTCAGCAGCGCCGTCTCGACGGTGAACACCAGGCCCGGCCGCGCCAGGTCACGCGCGTACAGCGACGTGTCGTCTTTCTTCCCGCCGATCTGCAGCGACGCGCGCGACGAGCCGGCGCCGAGCGTCGCGGTCTCCTGAGGCTTCTCGAAGCCGAACTTCTTGAGGTCCGCCGCGCTGAGCTGGGCCGCCGACGCCGCGCCCGGCGTCTCGATCGCCTTCATGCGCGCGGACGCCACCTGCCCGACGAGGCCGTCGATCGTGCCAAAGTCGGCCTTGGCCGACACCGGCTCGCTCAGGCGCCACTCGTCCGCCTTGCGCGCGAGCGAGATCGCCGGGCCCGATCCCTCGAGCTTCACCGAGTCAACGCCGTCGCGCTGGATCTTGAGGATCGCCTTGTCACGCAGATCGAACGGCGTCCGGTTGAGCGCATCCGTGTTGTACGCGGCCACGAGCAGCAGCTTCGGCTGGCCCTCGACGCGCGCGTAGAGATCCGACCCCGTTGGCGTCTTGTCGCCGAGGTTGAGCTTGTGGAACGCGGTCTCGCCCGCGAGCTTGTAGGCCACGCTGCTCTTCGCCGGATCGAGGCCAAACTCCTTCACCGACGTCGGGTTGTCGTTGACGACGCGGCTGACCTCGAGCGATTCGATCGCCGAGACGAGCGTGCCGACGGTCGCGGCGTCCGCGTCCACGGCCTCCGGCGACACGATCTGCCAATCCGTGCCGGCCTTCTTCAGCGTCGTCGTCTCCCCGGACGCCGCGTGGACTTCGATCTCTTCGATCTTGCTCGCGTCAACCGTGAAGACCTTGTCCTTCTTCTTCTCGTCGGACCCGGTCCGCTTGGACTCGATGAAGTAGATGTACGCGCCGAGCGCGACGGCCACGGCCAGGAGCACGAGAAAGGATTTTCCGCCTCGCATGTACTTAGCGCCTCTTCCACCAGACACGAAATGCATTGACGAACAAGAGACCCGGGATGATGAAGATCGCGGTCCAGAACATCCAGTTGCTCTGGTCCTGCGTGAGCGTGATGCGGCGGTCGGCAGCTTCTCTCGGACGGATCGCGATCAGGTCTTCCTGCTGCGCGAGCCAGTTGTCCATGTTGAGGCCGAGGTCGCGGTTGCCGGCCAGGTTGAGCGCCTGATTCGCGACGAAGTCGCTGTCGCCCACGACGACGAGCCGGGCTTCCGCCTTCGCGCCGGGCGCGGCGGAGGTGGCGTCGGCCGGGAACGAGACCGCGGCCGCGATGGAGATCGGCCCCGTCTTGTCGCCCTGGGCCGGATCCGGCGACGCCTTGCCGGTCGTGAACAGGGCCTTGAGGTCGGTCTCGGCCCAGCTGCGCGGGCTGGTCTCGAGCAGCTTCTGCGCGGTCTTGCCGTTGACGCCGCCTTCGATCGGCGTGACCGACCGCGTGAGCGGGAACGCCGCCATCATCTGCCCGAGGTCACGCGTGATCGCGTGGGGCGGGTTCGAGGGCATGGCGATGGGGATCGCCTCATTTGCGCCGAAAAGCTGCCCCAGCCCGCTGGCGTCGACAACGACGTTGTTGCCGATCTCGATGTCGAACTCGCGCGCGAATGCGACGAGGTTGGTGAGCGGCGGCGCGTCCGGCTTGTCCGGCGGATCGATCAGGAGCAGCAGCTTGCCGCCGCGCCGCAGGTACCCGCGCAGCAGGTCGATCTCCGCCGGCAGGTAGTCGATCTTCGGTCCGCCGACGACCACGACGGACGCGTCGTCCGGAACCTTGCCCTCCTGAGCGATCGTGACCTTGGCGACCTCGAAGTTGTCGTTTTTGAGCGACCCCGCGAGGCCCCCGTATCCGAGCTTGCCGGATGTGTCGTCGGTGCCGTGCTCGCCGTGGCCCTGGACGAAGTAGATCTTCTTCGTCGCGCCCGTGAAGAGCTTCTTGAGCGCGTTGGTGATGCCCTGCTCGTCGGTCGAGTTCGTGCGCTCGGTGCGCCCGTCCGACTCGAAGACGATCGTCGGCAGCGCCGTGATGGTGTACTTCTTCGACTGGACCGGGTCGTTGATCGCGTCGACGTACTCGACGGTGATGTTGCGCGAGAGATTGCGGTACTCGTCGAACTTGTCCTTGTAGTCCGCGGCCGAGCCGGACTGGCGATCGTAGAAGACGTGCACGGACACCGGCTTGCTGAGGCCCGCCAGGATCTTCTTCGTCTGATCGGACATCGTGAACTGCTGGTTCTGCGTGAAGTCCCAGCGCTTGTGCTCGCGCGAGCCGATCCAGTTGACGGCGACGAGGATCGCGAGGAAGAGCAGCACGCTGCCGATCGCGACCGATCCGTACTTCACGTTGCGGCCCTGGAACGAGCGGCCGATGTCGCGCCACTGGCTGAGCGCGTAGAGCGCCGTCGTGACGAGCCCGGCGAGCGCGAAGCCCTGCGACCAGGGCTGCAGCTCCGGCTTCGTCACTCGAATGACGACGGCGGCGAGGACGAGGACGACGCCCAGCCAGCCGAGGAGTCCAAGAAGGCGTTTCACGGCTAGCCCCTCCACCGCTCGCTGTCCACGGATTTCAGCGTGAGGAACAGCCCGAATGAGATGAAGCTCAAGTAAAAGACCAGGTGTGTCGTGTCGAGCAGGCCCTTCGAGAAATCATCGAAGTGCTGCGTGATCGAGAGATACGTGAGGATCGATGACGCCGTCGGGCCCACGCTGTCCGAGAACCAGTTGATGATCCAGAACATCAGCGCGACGACGAACGTCGCGGCGCCGGCCACCATCTGGTTCTTCGTCGTGCTCGAGATGAAGAGCCCGACCGAGATGAAGCAGCTGCCGAGCAGGAACAGCCCCAGGTATCCCGTCAACACCGGCTTCCACTCGGGGCTGCCGAAGTAGAACAGAAAGCCCATGTAGATGAGCGTCACGCCCAGCAGGCCGGCGTAGAGGCCGACGGAGCCGAGGAACTTGCCCATGACGATCTCGAAGTCCGTCAGCGGCGAGGTGAGCAGCAGCTCGATCGTGCCCGAGCGCTTCTCCTCGGAGTACGTCCGCATCGTGACCATCGGCAGCAGGAACAGGATCAGCACGCTCGCGTTGCTCAGGAGCGGTCGAATCATGTCCATGTTGATGTTCTGGGTCGGCGCCCCGCCGCCAAACTGCGCCTGCATGCCCTGGCGCACGAAGTAGGCGAGGTACACCGTGTAGAAGTACCCGAACAGGATCGCGAAGAAGCCCATCATGAGCCACGCGATCGGCGAGGCGAAGTAGCCGCGCAGCTCCTTGCCGGCAATCGCCATGATGTTGCGCAGGCTAGCCATGCTGCACCTCCTTGGCGGGCTCCGCCGATTCCGACGGGCGTTCCTCGGTCGTGAGCTGCAGGAAGATCTGCTCCAGGCTCATCCGCGTCGGCCGCAGTTCGAGCAGGCCGTACCCGCCGTCGACGACCGCGCGCGCGACGTCACGCCGAACGTCGTGATTCGCTTCGGCTTCGATCTCGTAGGCCGTGTACTGCTCGTGCCGGCTTTCAATCGCCACCTTCATCACGCCCGGCACCGCCTTGAGGGTCGGCGTGACGTCCTGCTTGGTCTCGACCTGCACGTAGAGCGTCGCCGCGCCCTTCAGCTGATGCGTCAGGTTGTCCGGCGTGTCTTCGGCGACGACGCGGCCCTTGTTGATGATCACGACGCGCTGACACGTCTGGGCCACTTCCGGCAGGATGTGCGTGCTCAGGATGATCGTGTGATTGCCGGCGAGGCTGCGAATCAGATCGCGGGTCTCGATGATCTGCTTCGGGTCGAGCCCGGCCGTCGGCTCGTCGAGGATCAACACCTCGGGGTCGTGCAGGATCGCCTGCGCGAGACCCACGCGCTGCCGGTAGCCCTTCGAGAGCTTCGCGCAGTGGCGATTGGCCATGTCGTCGACGTGCGTCTTCTTCATCGCATGGTCGACGCGCATCGCGCGGTCGGACTTCGTCGCGCTCTCCAGCTTGATCTTCGCGACAAACGCCAGGTACTCCTTCACCGTCATATCGGGGTAGAGCGGCGGCGTTTCCGGGAGGTACCCGGTCCGGCGCTTGGCGGCGATCGGGTTGGCGAAGACGTCGTAGCCGGCGACCACGGCCTTGCCCTCGTTGGCCGGCATGTAGCCGGTCAGGACGCGCATGGTCGTCGTCTTGCCGGCGCCGTTAGGGCCGAGGAAGCCGAGGATCTCGCCTTTCTCGACTTTGAAGCTCACGTCGTCAACGGCCGTGACGGGCCCGTAACGCTTCGTGAGGTGCTGCACCTCAATCATGCGTGCTCCGTTTCTCGCGGGATCTGGTGGACAGAGGTGTGAAATCTGGCCGTCTAGTCGTCAAAACGCAGGCGAAACCGGCCCAAACATATGGATTAGGACACCGAACCAAACAATAACGCGAAATGGTATCACTGCCGGTGATCGTCGACAAACGCGTCGATCGCGGTCTGGTCATCCTGGCCGACCCGCTCGAATTGGACGCCCATCCCGACCTTGCGGTCGCTCCAGGCGACCCTGCCCGCGGCTTCGATGTCCTCGGTGGCATTGGGGAGACGGAATTTGAGCAGGACCTCAGTACCAGACGCGAGCGGGTTCATCGTGCGGATCGCGAGCCCGCCCTTGCCGACGTCGAGCGTGACGGCGCCGGCGATCGTCTGACCCGCGCGGTACGACACGGGCACGCCCAGCGCGACGCGCGGGCTGGCGCGGCGGTTGAAGTTGTCCGGAAACAAATGCGGCGCGAGCGCCGGAAGGATCTGGGGCGTCGCCGCGTGCTCGTTGACGTAGCCGCCGATGCCGAGCGCCAGCAGCATCGGCACCTGCGCCGCCGAGGCGAGCGTGCCCGAGAACACCACGACGGGCAGCACGCGCCCGGCGTCCTGTTTCAGCAGGCGCACGAACGCGACGCCGTCGGCCGACAGGCCAAGGTCGACCAGCGCCAGACTGATCGGAAGGTCACGATTGGCCGCGGCGCGCCGGGCGCCGGCTTCGCTGTCGGCCGTGACGAATTCGTGTCGGGCGTCGGCCAGCGCCGCCGCAAATCGGTCGCGCACGGCGGCCTGCCGGTGTGCGATCAGGATGGTCTTTGCGGAGGACGACATTTCGGGGTTGGCCTCGTTATAATCGCTCGGGTGCCTCAACTGGCCGGTAATTCACAGTTGACGCACGATGCCCTCTGCGCGTAAGGAGAGTGTATGGCGACCTGCCCCGAATGTGACGCGGAACTTGAGATCGACGACGACGACCTCGAGGAAATGGAGATCGGCGATCCCTGGGATTGCGAAGCGTGTGGCAGCAGACTGCGCGTAGCGAATCTCGATCCGCTCGAATTCGAAAGTGAAGAGGACGACGACGACGAGGAAGATGCCGACGGCGAGTCCAAGAGCGGTGAGGGCGACGACGACGACGATTTCGACGACGACGACGATCTCGAGGACGACGACAGCGAAGACTCGGAAGACGGCGGCGGCGGCAACTGGGACGAGTGACGTGATCCCGCGCGAGACGACGGATCTGGCGGATCGAGCCGGGCTCGACGCGCGCGTCTCGGCGCTCGACGCGCGCCTCCGCGCGCTGCCCTCGCTCATCGTCGCCTACAGCGGCGGCGTCGACTCGGCGTTTCTGGCGTGGGCGGCCACGCGGGCGCTCGGGGACCGCGCGTTGTGCGTCACGGCGGACAGCCCCAGCTATCCGGATCGCCATCGATCGATGGCCGTCAGCGTCGCCGGGCAGTTCGGCTTTCAGCACGAAATCATCTTCACCGAGGAGCTGAGCCGGCCCGAGTACCGCGCCAATGCCCCGGATCGCTGCTACCACTGCAAGCACGAGCTCTACACGCGCCTGAGCGACCTCGCGCGAGCGCGCGGGTTCGCGGCGGTCGCCGACGGCAGCAACCTCGACGATCGCGGCGACTACCGGCCGGGCCGCCGCGCCGCGCGCGAGTTCGGCGTGATCAGCCCGCTCGACGAGGCCGGGCTGTCCAAGGACGACATCCGCGCGTTGTCGCACGACGCGGGCCTGCCGACGTGGGATGAACCGGCGTCGGCGTGCCTGTCGTCGCGCATTCCGTACTTCTCGGAGGTGACCGACGAGAAGCTGCGGACCATCGAGCGCGCCGAAGAAGCCGTGCGGGCGCTGGGCTTCCGCGTGGTCCGAGTCCGTCACCACGATCAGGTCGCGCGACTCGAGCTCGGCGCCGAGGAGATGGCGCGCGCGATCGACCCGGCGACCGCGGCCGCGATCACGCAGGCGCTGACCGCCATCGGGTTCCGCTTCGTCGCGCTTGACTTGAAGGGCTACAGGCTGGGCAGCCTCAACGAAGGAGTCAGGTTGCGTCCGGTCTAGCGTGACACCTCGACTTCGCCTGCTCGTCGCGCTTGCCAGCCTGGTGTTTTTCGTCGCACACCTGCGCGCGCTGCCTCGCACGCTCGAGGACATCGACTCGATCAACTTCGCGCTGGGCGTCGAGCACTTCGACGTCGCGCTCCATCGCCCGCATCCCCCCGGCTATCCGGTGTTCATCGGTCTCGCGCGCGTCTCGACGCGTGCGATCGCCTGGATCGTGCCCGGCTGGGACCGCGATCGCCGCGCGGCCGCCGGCCTCGCGTTCTGGGGGCTGGTGACCGGTACTTGCGCGTTGTTGGTCGTCACCGAGTTCTGGATGGCGGTCGGTCTCGCGCCGCCGATCGCGTTTCTCGCGGCGCTGCTCGCCGTGATGTCTCCGCTCTTCTGGTTCACGGCGGCGCGGCCGCTGTCGGACACGCCCGCGCTCGTACTATCGCTGGCGGTCGCGACTGGCCTCCTGCGGGGCTTGCGCAGCCTGCACTCCGGGGTGGGCGGGCTGCCGCGATCGTGGCTGGTTTCGGCCGCCGCGGCGGGCCTGATCATCGGCATCCGCACCCAGACGATGTGGCTGACAGGACCGCTGCTCGGCTGGATCGTCGGCGAGCTGCTGCTGCGCCGCCGCGTGCGAGACGCGCTCGTGCTCGCCGGCGCCGCCGCGGTCGGCGCGCTCGCGTGGGCCGTGCCCCTCGTCATCGTGACCGGCGGGCTGTCGAGATATCTCGAGTCGCTGACGTGGCAGGGCACGCAGGATTTCGCGGCCATCGAGATGCTCGCCACCAGCCCGACGTGGCGGTTGCTGCGAACGTCGCTGTCGCGGACCTTCGTCGAGCCGTGGCAGGCCGCGGCGCTCGGCAATGCCGTGCTCGTGCTCGCGCTCGCGGGCACCGTCCGGCTCGTTCGCGGCGGCCGCCGTATCCTCGCCGCGATCTCGCTCGTCTTCTGGCCGTACCTGGTTTTTCACCTGACGTTTCACGAGACGATCACGCTGCGCTACGCGCTGCCGCTCGTCGTGCCGGTCGCGGGTCTCGCGGTGATTGGCCTGTCGCTCGCCGGGACGCGCGTCGCGGTCGTCGGCGGGACCCTGGCGGCCGTGTGGAGCCTGGCCGTCGTCCAGCCGCGGCTCCTCGCCTACGCGAACGACGGCGCGCCGGTGTTCCGCGCGTTTCAGGACATGCAGGCGGCCCTGCCGGCTACGACGCCGGCGCCCGACGTGCACATGCACCACCAGGTGTTCTGGGGCATCGAGCGCGTCGCCGAGTGGTACCGGCCCTACTGGAACATCGATCGTCTGCTGCATCCTGGATCGCGCGAGTGGCTGAGCGTCGTCAATCACTTCACGGGGGGCGACGATCGCCCGGCCTGGTTTCTGAGCGACGTGACACGCAACGACCTGACGCAATTCGATCCCCGCGCGACCACACGCCGCGCGCGCTACGTGCTGCCGCCGCAGATTCGACAGCTCGTCGGCGGCGCGCGCCTCGACAGCCTCGACTGGTGGGCCATCGACAAGCCGGGCTGGATGCTCGGCAGCGGCTGGTCGCTCACCCCCGAGGTCGGCGGGATGACGGATCAGGACAAGACCGGGCCGCACGTGAGGCCCGCTGAAGCGTTTCTGCGCCGCGGATCCGGCCCGATGCGCGTGATGATCGGCGGCCGCGATCTCGCCCCGGGCGCGGATCCCGGCGTCGTCTCGATCGAGATCGACGGCCACCCGCTCGATCAGCTGCAGGTGAGCCGGGATCTGCCGCAGTTCGTGCGATGGATCGATCTCCCCGCCGGCGTACCCGCCGGGTCCTCGCCGTACGCGCGGCTCAGCGTCCGGGTCACGCCCGTGCTGCCGGGCCGTCCGGCGCCGCCGGTCGGGCTCGAGCAGTTCGACGCCGCGCCCGCCGGCGTCCCGATGTATGCGTTTGTCGACGGCTGGCACGAGCTCGAGGAGGACCCGGCCACCGGCCGCCTGTGGCGCTGGACCTCGGCTCGGAGCACGCTCGAGCTCAAGGACTGGCGTCCGGCGACGTCGCTCGTCATCGAAGGGGAGTCGCCGCTGCGCTACTTCGACCACGCGCCGACGGTGATCGTGCGCGCGGGGGACCGCGAGATCGGCCGTTTCGCGCCCGCCTCCGACTTCGGCCAGGCCGTCTCGATTCCGGGCGACGCCCTCCTGGCCTCGGGCGGCCGGATCACGATCGAAACCAACTTGACCTTCTCGCCGGCCGAGCGGCACCAGAGCGCGGATCAGAGAAAGTTGGGGCTCAAACTAACCCGGGTAGATATCAAGTAAGGGATCAGGCACTAGGCATCAGGCATTAGGCACCAGCGAGTGCACGCTGGCAACGCTAGTGCCCAGTGCCTTGCTTTTCTTGCCTGGTGCCTACAGCGGTTTCTTGGCCACCGCCATAATCGACGAGCCCACGGGCAAATTGACGACTTTGGCCAGGCCGGCTTCGACCGCCAGGGCAGCGTCGAGCAGGGCGTTGATCGGGGCGGGCGGGACGGTGAATTCGACGGCTGAGGGCCTGGCGTCGCGGCCGGTCAGCCGGTCGGTGAGCCGGGAGGCGAGCGTGATGGGGAAGGTCATCATGTTCGTGTACGTGAGCCGTTCGGGCCGGAAACCCGCCTCTTCGAGCCGGGCGGCCAGCCGGGTCCGCGTGTAGCGGCGCACCTCGTGGGTCAGGGTCGAGTGTGCGCCCCGAAGGATGTCGAGGGCCGCGACGTTAATCAGCGCGATTCCGCCCGGTTTCAGCACACGAAACATCTCCGCGATGGCTTGCGCCTCGCTCGCATCGTCGAGGCAGTAGAGGACGTCGAACGAGGTGACGATGTCCGCTGACTCGGAGGCCACGGGCAGGGCGGTCACCGTGCCTTGCACCAGACGCGTGCGGCGTGCGCGACCCAGGCGCAGGCCGACCGGCGACCGCTCGATCCCTACCGCAAATCCGTACCGCTGCAGCCAGTCGAGGTTGCGCCCGGTTCCGGTACCGCAATCGACGATCACGCGTACGACGCGGCCGCCGAGCGCGGTGTCGAGCATCTGACGCGCGTGACGCCGCATGCCCGTGAACCAGAAATGCCGGTCCTCGGCGCCCGCGGTCGCTTCGAGCATCTGCTCCATCGACGCGGATTGTCACCGATTTCGCCGGGACTGCGAAAGAAATCGCGCGAGTTTCGTTGACAGGTACACCGCGCGCTTGGTACTCTCGGCCGCACCGCTTGTTTAACCACGCCGGTCGTTCATCGGGCGTTTTCACGGGAGAAATTGATGTCGCGACTGCCCATCCGTGTGCTCCCCCTGGTTGTTGTCGCTGCTGTCGTCGCGCTCACGGGCGCCTGCGGTAAGAAGCAGCCCCCGGCAGCACCGCCGCCAGCGCCGCCGCCTCCGCCCGCGCAGGTCGCCAACACTCCACCACCACCGCCGCCAGCACGACCCAACAATCCGACGGTTCCGACGCCGCCGCCGGCGCCGACCGAGGCCGAGATCTTCGCGCGCATGACGCTGGCCGAGCTCAACAACTCGCATCCACTCGACGATGTGTACTTCGAGTTCGACAAGTCGGAGCTCAGCGCCGCCGCGCGCGCGAGCTTGCAGAAGGACGCCGACTGGATGCGGAAGTGGCCGTCGACGAAAGTGACCGTGGAAGGACACGCCGACGCGCGAGGCACCAACGAGTACAACCTCGCCCTGGGTGAGCGGCGCGCCTCGTCGATCCGCGAATACCTGGGAACGCTGAGCATCGCCGCGTCACGCCTGGGTGTGGTGAGCAAAGGCGAGGAAGAGCCGGTGTGCCGCGAGGAGAACGAGGCCTGCTGGGCGAAGAATCGCCGCGGCCACTTCATCATTACCGCGAAGTAGCGCTGAGATCGGCCGCCACGCGCCGGGCCGCCTCGCGGGGATCCGGTGCGCCTGTAATCGGTCGTCCGACAACGAGATACGAACTGCCCGCCTGCACGGCCGACGCCGGATCCATCGTCCGGCGCTGGTCGTCGGCTTTCGAGGCCGCGGCCCCGCCGCGAATCCCCGGCGTCACGATCACGAAATCCTTCCCGCACGCCTGACGCAGCGCGGCAGTTTCCTGCGGAGACGCGACGACGCCGTCGAGCCCCGCCGCCTGGACGAGCTTGCCGAGCCGGAGCACGTGGTCGAGCGGGCTGGCGGTGACGCCGATCGACTGCAGCTGCGTCTGATCCAGGCTCGTGAGCACCGTGACCGCGATGACGAGCGGCCGCGGCCGTCCCAGGCGCGCGGCCGTCTGGCTCGCGGCGTCGCGCGCGGCCTCGAGCATCTCCGGCCCGCCGCTCGCGTGCACGTTCAGCATCCACACACCGAGCTCCGTCGCGGCCGCGACGGCGCCGGCGACGGTGTTCGGAATGTCGTGAAACTTCAGATCGAGAAAGACGCGGTCGCCGCGCGCGACCAGCGTGCGGACGATCTCCGGGCCCGCGGCCGTGAACAGCTGACTGCCGATCTTGAAACCGCCGACCGAGCCGCGGAGCGTGTCGGCGAGCGCGAGCGCGGCCGCGGGCTGTGGCGTGTCGAGCGCGATCAGGATTCGGTCCACGCGTGCTCCCGTCGCGGCATCTCGAGTCGTCCGACCAGATCCTGCACGCGCGCGATCTTGTGGCGCTCGAGGTACGCGTCGAGCCCGTCGATGAGCTTGCTCCAGACGAACGGATCCGCGAAGTTCGCGGTGCCGACTTGCACGGCCGACGCGCCCGCGATGATGAACTCGATCGCGTCCTCGACCGTCGCGATGCCGCCCATCCCGAGGATCGGCAGCTTCACGGCCTGGTGGCACTCCCACACCATCCGGACGGCAATCGGACGAATCGCGGGGCCGCTCAGGCCGCCGAGCACGTTCGAGAGCTTCGGCTTGCGCGTCTCGACGTCGATCGCCATCGCGAGGAACGTGTTGACGAGCGAGATCGCGTCCGCGCCGGCTTCCTCCGACGCGCGCGCGAACGACGCGACGTCGGTGACATTCGGCGTGAGCTTCGGAATGAGCGGGAGCGACGTGACCTTGCGGACGCCGTTCACCACGTCGAACGTGCCCGTCAGGCTGCAGCCGAACTGGATGCCGCCCTCCTTGATGTTCGGGCACGAGATGTTGAGCTCGATCGCGCCGACGCCCTCGTGGTCGGACAGGACGCGCGCGACCTCGCAGTACTCGTCGAGCGTTGATCCGCAGATGTTGACGATCGTCGTCGCGCCCAGGCGGCGCAGCTCGGGCAGCTTTTCGGCCACGAAGCGGTGCACGCCGATGCCCTGCAGGCCGATCGCGTTCAACATGCCGGCCGGCGTCTCGACGATGCGCGGCGGCGGATGACCCTCGCGCTCGGCGAGGAACAAGCCCTTGACGGCGACGCCACCGAGCGACGCGAGGTCCACGGCGTGCTGGTACTCGAGGCCGTACCCGAAGCAGCCGGATGCCGCGATGATCGGGTTCTTGAGGTGGAGCGCGCCGAGTTGAACGGAGAGATTCGCCATCGCTTAGTGACCCACGCTGTACAGCTCGTCCCAGACGACGGCTGTCGCGTCGAACACGGGGCCCTCGAGGCACGAGCGGACGAAGTGACTGCGCGCGCCTTGCCGGACCGGGACGACACAACTGTAGCAGCCGCCCATGCCGCAGCCCATGACCGGCTCGAGCGAGGCAAACACCGGCCGGTTCGCGCGCGTAGCCAGCCGGGCGACCGCCGACATCATCGGCGTCGGCCCGCACGCGTAGATCGTGACGTCGCCGCCGGCGCCGTGCTCGCTGAGCGCGCGCTCGAGCGGGACGCTGACGCGCCCGCGCTCGCCCCGGCTGCCGTCCTCGGTCGTGAGCACGAGCCGGGCGCCGAGCTCGGCGAACAGATCCGCGTAGTACAGATCCGCGGCCGTGCGCGCGCCGTAGAACAGCGTCATCGCCGTGTGGCGCGCGGCCAGCGCTTCCGCGAGCGTCACGAACGGCGCCAGGCCGACGCCGCCGGCTACCATCCAGGCTTCCGCCGGCGGATCGACTGGGACGAACGGCCGGCCCAGCGGCCCGAGCACGCCGACGCGATCGCCCGGTCTCGCGTCGTAGAGGAGCGACGTGCCGACGCCGACGCGCTTGTTGAGCAGGCTCAGGCCGAGCACGCCGCCTGTGCGGTCGCGCACGATCTCAAACACCGAGAACGGCCGCCGCAGCATCGGGTCCAGTCCCGCGGTGGGCTTGACCATGACGAACTGTCCGGGCCGCGTCGCTCCGGCGATCTCCGGCGCCGCGAGCGCGATCACGTTGTAGGACTCGGACAGGCGCGTGTTGGCGATCACTTCGGCGCGGACGTCGACGGGCATGCGGCTCAAGTATATGAGACAGCACTATCATTGATGCCGGCTGATGCGCTATCTCCGCATGTTGAGCAACGCGATGGTCGGCGGCGTGCTGGGCGCCGCGTACCTGGCAGTGCTCGTGCTCCAGCTCAATCCGCAGGTGCCGATCGTCTCGATCAGCGCGGCCCGCTGGTTCGTCACGCTCATCGCGTTCTACGGCCTCTACCTGAGCGCGGCGGTGTACCTGCTCATCCTGGCCCGCGAGGTGCTCGCTTCGCGGCCGCTGCAGCCGGCGTGGTTCAGCGTCCGGCTGGCCGGCTGGGTGGGCGCGTTCTACGCGGTCGCCGCCTCGATCATCACGTGGCGGAATCTCCGTGGGTTTCTCTCGGTGCTCAACGCCAGCGCGTCCGAGCGCATGCGGCAGGGCGCCGTCGCCACGACGATCTTCGCGATCGTGCTCGTCGTCATCGTGCTGCTGCGTTACTCGTTCGGCCGGCAAGGCAGCCGCACGGCTGCGGCGCTGCTCCTCGCCTCGATGGTGCTGTCGGTGACGGTGCCGCTCTGGCTGCGCGGCCCCGGCGATCTGCCGGTGCCGCCGGCGCGTCCGATCGCGCAGCCCGCGCCGCTCGCGACCACGCCGCCGCGCGTGCGGATCATCCTGCTCGACGGCGCGTGGCTCGACTTCATCCGCCAGCGCGTCGCCGCCGGGCAATTGCCGAACTTCGGCTATCTGCTCGATCGCGGCGCCGCGATCGACCTCGCGACGATCAAGCCGACGCAGGCCGAGCCCGTCTGGGCCGCGGCGGCGACCGGCAAGTACCCGCCGAAAGACGGCATCCGATCGAACGCGATCTATCGCGTGCGCCCGGACGACGCCGACCCGGTCGATCTGCTGCCCGACTACTGCTTTGCGGCGGCGCTGTACTACCAGAGCTTCATCACGGAGGAGCCCGTGACGTCGTTCTCACTGCGCGCGCGCCCGCTGTGGGAAATCGTCGGTGACTACGGCGTCGTGTCGGGCATTGTCGGCTGGCCGCTGACGCACCCGGTGCGGCCGAGCCCCGGCTACGTCGTTAGCGACTACTTCGACGAAGCCGTGAGCGAGCCGCTGCGGCTCGCCAACGCGCAGGCCGCGTACCCGACGACGGCCGTGGACATCGCGCGCGAGGTGTTCGATCGTTTCCAGCCGCGCCAGTGGCACGACATCCTGCCGTCGTTCGGCGCCGCCGAGCCGCAGCCGAGCGGATTCCTGCAGGCGCGCTGGGACATGGCGTACGCGCAGGCCGCGGTCGAACTGGAGCAGAAGTTCGCGACGCGCCTCACCGCGGTGCGCTACGAGGGCCTCGACATCTTCGGCCACACGTATCTCCGCGACGCGCAGCCCGAGGTCTTCGGCGAGCCCGGACGCGACGAGGCGCCGCGATCGGTGCTCGATCGGTACTACGCCTACATCGACACCGAGATCGGCAAGACGATGGCGCAGCTGCAGCCGGACGACTTGCTGCTGGTGATGTCCGGGTTCGGGATCGAGCAGGAGTCGATCTCGAAGCGCCTGCTGGCGAGGCTGCTCGACTGGCCGGTGCGCAGCGGCTCGCACGAGCGCGCGCCGGACGGGTTTCTGCTCGCCTACGGATCGAACGTCGCGCACGGCGCGTTCGCCCGCGGCGCCATCGTCGATCTGGCGCCGACGGTGCTCTACTACCTGGGCCTGCCCGTCGGCCGCGACATGGACGGCTTCGCGCGCACCGACCTCTTCGCGCGGACCTACACGATGGAACATTCGGTCAGTTACATCGCGACGCACGAGAAGTGAGCTTGTCCTTCAGGTACGACTGGTACGTCAGGTACCTGGAACGAGCTATCGCGTGCTGACTTTTCTTCAAAAGCCTAAGAGAAGCCGACTGGAATGCAGGTTCCTCGTACCTGACGTACCTGTCGTACCCGAGGGGTCCTTCGTACGCTATGATCACGCCGAGCTCTTTAACGCGGTCCCGCGAGGCCGCAAAGAGGTGAGCATGACGTCTGTCTCGAACCCGTGGTCCGACCGGAGCCTGCCGTGCCGGTCGTAATGGACGCGGAACGAATCCATCGAAGCCTGACGCGGATCGCGCACGAGATCCTCGAGCGCAACCGCGGGACCGACGACCTGGCGATCGTCGGCATTCGCGCGCGCGGCGTCCCGATTGCGGCGCGCCTGGCCGCGCATCTCCAGGCGATCGCCGGCCACGAAGTGCCGACCGGCGCGCTCGACATCACGCTGTACCGGGACGACCTCATGCGGCACGCCGTGGCGCCGCAGCCGGTGATCCGGCGCACCGAGATCCCGTTTTCCATCGACGACAAACGCATCCTGCTCGCCGACGACGTCCTGTACACCGGGCGGACGATTCGCGCCGCGCTCGATGCGCTCATCGATTTCGGGCGCCCGAAGGAGATCCAGCTCGTCGTGCTCGTCGATCGCGGGCATCGCGAGCTGCCGATTCGCGCCGACTACGTGGGCCGGAACATTCCGACCTCCCGCCAGCAAAGCGTGCAGGTGCGGCTCGCCGAGATCGACGGCCGCGACGAAGTGGAGGTGGAAGGATGAGCACCATGACGGGGCTGCGCGGCCGCCACCTGCTGGGGATCACCGAGCTGGAGCCCGGTGAAATCGAGCTCATCCTCGAGACCGCCGTGGCGATGAAGGAGATCGGCACGCGGCCGATCAAGAAAGTGCCGACGATGCGCGGCCGCACCGTGATCAATCTGTTCATGGAAGCGAGCACGCGCACGCGCATGTCCTTCGAGCTCGCCGAGAAACGATTGAGCGCGGATACGCTCGGCATGACGACCGCCGGATCGAGCGTGTCGAAGGGCGAGACGCTCGGCGATACCGCGCGCACGCTCGAAGCGATGGCGCCCGACATGATCGTGCTGCGGCATCCGTCGTCGGGCGCGCCGCACCAGCTCGCGAGGATTTGCCGCGCGAGCATCATCAACGCCGGCGACGGCATGCACGAGCATCCGACGCAGGCGCTGCTCGACGCCTTCACGATGATGGAGCGCAAGGGCCGGCTGCGCGGCCTGCGCGTCGCGATTGTCGGCGACCTCGCGCACAGCCGCGTGCTGCGCTCGAACGCGCTGCTGCTGGTGAAGATGGGCGCCGACGTCCGCGCCTGCGGACCGGCGACGCTCGTCCCGCCCGGCCTCGATCGCCTGGGCGTGCGCGTGTGCCGGTCGGTCGATGCCGCGATCGAGGGCGCCGACGTCGTGATGATGCTGCGCGTGCAGTACGAGCGCATGCACGGGCTCTTCCTGCCGTCCGTGCGCGAGTACTTCACGGAGTTCGGGTTGACGCCGGCGCGCCTCGAGCGCGCCGCGCCCGATGTGATCGTCATGCATCCCGGGCCGATGAACCGCGGCGTCGAGATCGACTCGGCCGTCGCCGACGGGCCGTGGTCGGTGATTCTCGATCAGGTCGCGAACGGCGTCGCGGTCCGGATGGCCGTGCTGTACCTGCTGGCAGGTGGAGAAGAGGGAGAGCGTTGAAACTACTGTTGAAAGCCGCGCGCGTGGTGGACCCGGTCGCCGGGCGCAACGGCGCGTTCGACATCCTGATCGACGGCGATCGCGTCGCGCGCATCGGCCGCGATCTGCCCGCCGACGCCGCGCGCGTCGTCGAGGTGCCGGCGTCGCTCGTCGTGACCCCCGGGCTCATCGACATGCACGTGCATCTGCGCGAGCCCGGCCAGGAGCACAAGGAAACAATCGCCACCGGCCTGGCGTCGGCTGTCGCGGGCGGATTCACGGCCGTCGCGTGCATGCCGAACACGGATCCAATCAACGACCAGGCGGCCGTGACGCAGTTCATCCTGAAGCGCGCGGCGGAAGCGAATCTCGCGCGCGTGTATCCGATTGGCGCCGTCTCGATGGGATCGCGCGGCGATCAACTCGTCGAGATGGGCGACCTGCGCAAGGCCGGCTGCGTCGCCGTGACCGACGACGGCCGCCCGGTGCTGACGGCGCTCTTGATGCGCCGCGCGCTCGAGTACGCGTCGATGTTCGACCTGCCCGTGATCGACCACTGCGAGGATCCGACGCTCAAGGGCGACGGCGTCGCGCACGAGGGCGCGGTCGCGGGCCTGCTCGGCCTGCGCGGCATTCCCGGCGCGGCCGAGTCGGTGATGGTCGAGCGCGACATCGCGATGGCCGAGCTCACCGGCGGCCGCTTCCACGTGGCGCACATGAGCGCGCGCCAGTCGCTGCGCGCCGTGCGCGCGGGGAAGGCGGCAGGCGTCAAGGTGACGTGCGAGGTGACGCCGCATCACTTCACGCTCACCGACGACGCGTTGGCGGAGCGCGGCGGCTATGACACGAATCTGAAGATGAACCCGCCGCTCCGGGAAACCGCCGACCGCGATGCGATGATCGAAGGCCTGCGCGACGGAACGATTGACGTCATCGCCACCGACCACGCCCCGCATCACGCCGACGAGAAGGCGCTCGAGTTCGATCGCGCGCCGTTCGGCATCGTCGGGCTCGAGACCGCGGTGTCGCTGTGCTTCGATCGGCTCGTCCACACGGGCATCGTGAGTCTGCCGCGGCTCGTCGAGCTCTTGTCCGCCGGCCCCGCGCGGGTGCTCGGCGTGCCCGGCGGCACGCTCGCCGAGGGCGGCCCGGCCGATATCAGCATCCTGGCGCCGGACGCGACGGTGACGATTCGCGCGAGCGCGCTTCGCTCGAAGTCGAAGAACACGCCGTTCGACGGCTGGACGCTGCGCGGCGCGCCCGCGGCCACGATCGTCGGCGGCCGCGTCGTCTTCGTCCATGCGGACGCCGGACTCGGAGCCCTTCGTGCGTCATAACCCCCGGCCCCAGGCGCTCGCGAACCTCCAGGAGAACGAGGTGCTCATGCTCGACGGGCACTTCGACTATGGCAACGGCTTTCACGGGCGCGTGTATCTCAACCCGCACCGCATCTTCCGGCAGCCGTCGTTGATCTGGCGCTTTGCGCAGGATCTCATCGACATCCTGCCCGAGGCGATCAGCGAGGCGACGGACGTCGTGGCCGGTCCGGTGATGGGCGGCGCGCTGCTGGCGCACACGGTGGCCGGGCTGCTCGACGGCCGCCGCAGCCTCACGCGTCCGCGCGCGAGCTTCGCGCCGCTCTCAGCGGACGCCGGCGATCGGCTCGTCCTGCGGCCGTTCTATCAGTCGGTCGTGCGCGGCCAGCGCGTGCTCGTCGCCGATGACGTCCGCAACACCGGCAAGACGTTCGAACGGGCGAAGACGGTGATCGAGCAGGCGGGCGGCAAAGTGATTGCGACGATCGAGATCTACGATCGCCTCGAGGCCATCGTCGATCTCGGCGTGCCGAATTTCGCTTTGGTGGAGTACAAGGCGCCCGACAACTACGCCGTCGCGGACTGTCCGATGTGCAGGGCGGGGACGCCGATTACGAGCTTCTAACGTGAAGGCGCTTCTCGACGAGCTGTACGTCTCGTTCAACCATCCGGAGTCCGCGTTCGATCCCATCCAGGTCGTCCGGCGCTACGAGCGGCTCGACGACCGCGAGATCGTCGCGTTCGTCGCGGCCGGACTCGCGTTTGGACGCGTCGCGTCCGTCGTCCAGTCGATCGAGGCGGTGTGCCGCGTGCTCGGCCCGGCGCCGGCGGCGTTCGTGCGGGGATTCGATCCGAAGCGCGACGGCGAGCCGCTGCGCGCGCTCGTGCATCGATGGACGCGCGGCGACGATTTCGTCGCGCTGTTGTGGATTCTGCGGGGATTGCTCCACGAGCACGGATCGATCGAGCGCGCGATGACCGCCGGGATCGATCCGGCCGCCGAAGACGTCGGACCGGCGCTCGAGCGGCTCGGAAACGCGGCGCGCGCGGTTGATCTGCGTCCCGCCTACGGACGGGCGAAGAAATCGCCGGGCGTCTACTACTTCTTCGCGCGGCCCTCGACGGGCTCGGCGTGCAAGCGCCTGAACCTGTTTCTGCGGTGGATGGTGCGCCGGGACGGCGTCGATCCCGGCGGCTGGTTGGCGATCCCGCGCCGCCAGCTCGTCGTCCCGCTCGACACGCACACGATTCGCGTCGGCAAGTGTCTGCGCCTCACAAGACGCACGACGCCCGGCTGGAAGATGGCTGTGGACATCACGCAGGCGCTGCGCGCGATCGATCCTGACGATCCCGTCCGCTATGACTTCTCGCTGTGCCACCTGAGCATGATGGGCGCGTGCGGCTTCGCCACCAAGCAAGGCGACACGCAATGCCCGCTGCGGCCCTTGTGCCATCCGAGAGCGCGGCCACGTCAGCGGGCGACCGGTCGTGCGGCGAGAAAGCGCTCGTAGACCATCACGATCTTCGCGACCATTCGCTCCGCGCTGAACTCGTCCTCGACCCGCTTGCGGCCGGCTTCGCCCAGCGCCTGGCGCAGGCTCGCGTCGCGCAGCAGCCGGACGATGGCCGCGGCGAGCGCGGCGTCGTCGTGCGGCGGCACCAGCAGGCCGGTCTGACCGTCGACCACCACTTCCGGGATGCCGCCGGCGCGCGTGCCGACGACCGCGCGGCGGCACGCCATCGCTTCGAGCATCGCGGACCCGAGCCCCTCGGTGATCGAGCTCATCGCGAAGAGGTCGAACGATTTCATCAGGCCGAGCGCGTCGCTGCGAAATCCGGTCAGGTACACGTGACGCTCGAGCCCGAGGTCCTTGATTTGCCGCTCGAGCGGCTCGCGCAGCTCGCCCTCGCCGACGATCAGCAGGCGGGCGTCGGGCTCCTCGCGATGCACTTTCGCCGCCGCGGCGACCAGATGCTTCTGACCTTTGTGCGGCACGAGCGCCGCGACGTTGCCGACGATGGGCGCGCCGTGCGGCAGCCAGAATGTCGCCCGCGCGTCGACGACGGGCTGCTTGTCGATCCACCCGAGATTGACGCCGTCGCGCACGGTCGTGATCTTTTCGGCGGGCACGCCGTCGGCCGCCAGCATGCCGGCGATCACGCTCGACGCGGCGATGAACACGTCGACCTGCCGGTACTTCCAGCGCGAGAACGCGTGCCGCTTGAGGTGAAAGTCCACGCGCCGCGACGCGACGACGAGCGGCAGCGGGCTCGGACGCGAGGGCATTTGCAGCGCCATCGCCGTCAGCGCGACGCCCATCGCGTCGTGCGCGTGCACGACGTCGGGCTTCACGTCGGTGATGATCTTGTTGAGCTGCCAGCCCGCGTGGACGTCGAACTCGCTCTTCGGCGAGAAGCCGACGAACCGCAGGCCCTCCTGCGCCCGCCGGCGCAGCTCGCCGCCGGCGTGCGCGACGAGCACGGCCGGATGCCCGAGCTCCTCGAGGCCGGTGACCGTGAGCAGGACTTGATTCTGTCCGCCGCGCCACGTCTCGGCCGTATCGACGTGGAGCGATCGAATCACTTGCCCTTCGCCCACAACTTGGCGAACTTCAGGAACACGTAGTGCGCGTTCATCGTGGAGATGATGAAGCCGGGCACGCCGTCCATGAAGCCGCGGCGAAGCACGTAGTTGCGGAGGAACGCCGCCGGCGGATGCAACGCGACGTCCACGAAACCGGCCCGCCGGCCGGACGCGTACATGTCCTCGGCCGCCAGCGTCGTGTACCGATCCATCGTCTGATGATGATGCGTGATGTCGCGGTAGGCGTAATGCTGGAGGTCGTTGGCGAACTGCTCGACGGGCCCGTCGGCCGTGACCGACTCGTGTACGCGCCGTTCCTTCCAGCGGGCCCGGCGCCGGTCGTAGAGGCGGAGCTGGTAGTCGGGATACCAGTCGGTCGTGCGAATCCAGCGGCCGAGGTGGAACGTGACGCGCGGGATGCGGAATCCGGCCGCCGACACCTGGCCGGCCAGCCGCGCGCGGATTTCCGTGGCGAGCTCCGGCGTGACGCGTTCGTCGGCGTCAACCGACAGGATCCAGTCGTGCGCCGCCTCGGCCGCGGCGAAGTTCTTCTGCGCGCCGTACCCCGGCCAGTCTTTGACGATGACGCGCGCGCCCGTGTTCCTGGCGATCTCGACCGTGCGATCCGTGCTGCCGCAATCGACGACGAGGACCTCGTCGGCCCACGCGACCGACGCCAGACAGGCCTCGATGTTGGCGGCCTCGTCGCGCGTGATGACCGTGACGGACACGGGGGTCACGGTCGGCGACTATAGCAGAGGGCAGGTTCGACAGGGTTCGACGGGTTCGGCAGGTTCCACAGGTTCGCGGCACGCGCGCCGCGGTCGAACCCGCGGAACCCGTCGAACCTCGTCGAACCCGCCGAACCTGCGGCCTTACTGTGGAATCTTTTGAACAGCGTTCAACGAGATCAGCGCGCGGTTGTAGTTGATCTTCGCCTGCAGGTTGTTCTGCCGCGCGCTGGCGAGGTCGCGCTGGTTCTGCTGCACCTCGAAGCTCGAGGCCAGGCCGACTTCGAAGCGGCGCTGCGCGGCGTCGAGCTGCTGTTCGGTGGCCTGCATCGCGGCTTCCGACGCGTGGACGCGCTGGTAGGCCGTCTGCACCTGGCGCACCGCTTCGCGCACCTCGCGCACGATTTCGGTTTCGAGCTGCTGGAGCGCGAGTTCCTGCTGCCGCTTCTGCAGCTGATTCTGCGCGACGGCCGCCTCCGCGCCCGACTTGCCGATCGGGTAGCCGAGCACCAGGCCGAACGTCCAGTTCGGGTACGAGCCGAGGAACGCGTCGCCGAGCGCGCTGCTGAAGCTGCGGCCCGTCGAGCTCAGGATCGGCGGCGGAAAGCCCTGTCCGTAGCTGAGCTGCGTGCCGCCCGTGCCCGTCGCGATGTAGGACACCGAGAAGTCGAGCGACGGTCGCGTCAGGTTTTCGTTCACGCGCAGGTTGAGGTCGGTGACCTGCATCTGCTGCCGCATGACCTGCGAGTCGAGCCGGTTGGCGAGCGCGGTCTTGATGACCTCGTTCACGTCCACCGGCCGCTCGGTGAGCAGGATCGTGGACGTCGGCTCGAGCTTGACCTGCCAGTAGTCCGGCCGGTCGTGATCGAGGATGAGCGACCGCAGGTTGTCTTCGGCCGTCGAGATCAGCGAGTTCGCGGAGATGAGCTGGTCCTCGAAGCTGGCGGCCACGGCCTGGGCCTGGATCACTTCGATCGGCGCGCCGACGCCGACCGCGACGCGCGCGCGCGCCGCGCGCAGCGACTCCTGCGCGATGTCCATGTTCTGCTGCGCGACTTCCTGGCCCTTGATCGCGCCGACGTAGCTCAAGTACGCGTTGCGGACGTTCGCTTCGAGCGAGACGACGCGCGACTGGAGGTTGACGTCCGAGATCTGTCGGTTGATTTCCGTCGAGAGCACGTTGCCGCGCGGCTGGTCGATCATGAAATTGCGCCAGAGCGGCTGCGTGATGTTGAACGACAACGTCGAGCCGAGCTGCGGGTTGAACGTCGCGTTGCCGCCGATCTGCGTGATGCGGCTCGCGTTCCAGCCCACGTGATAGCGGTTGCCGAACCACGGCAGCTGCTGATCGAACGATCCCGTGCCGCCCATGTTGTGGCTCGAGATGTCGCTGCTGCCCTGCGTGAAGTCGGTCGGCTGCCGCTGCGTCGTGTTGCCGCTGAATCCGGCCGTGACCGTCGGCACGAACGCGGACTTCGCGCTCGCGATGTTCTGCGACGCGATGTCGACGGTCAACCGATCCGACTTGAGCCCGAGGCTCGTTTCGAGCGCCATGTCCACGGCTTGTTCGATCGAGAGCTGCACCACCGGGCCCTGCGAGGCAGGCGCGGTCTGCTGCGCCGGCGGCGGTGTTTGAATGGCTTGCCGTGTGGAAGCGGTCAAGGTCTGGGCGCCGACTGGCGCCGCGGCCCCGAGCGCCGCGATGGCCGTGGTCGCAGCAAGTCGCTGCAGGGTTCGACGCAAGATCTGAGTGCGCATTTCGATATCTCCGAGGCCGGGTCCTAATCCCGGCGGTGATCTAAGACGTGTTCACCCGGGGGACGGTTCGCCGGGCCGACTATACTAATCGCCGGAATTTCGCGTTTTCGGGACCCCTGGGTCCCGTGAGCGGCACGCCGGGCCCCGATTTTCGGGCGCTTTCGAGCCGGCCGCCGATCTCCACCGACAGAGAGTGCAAACCATGCGCCGACTCCTGATTCCTGTGTTCCTGCTGGCTCTGACCCCCTGGGTGGACGCCCAACAGCGCCCCGCCGCGCCGCCTGCTGCGGCGCCAATGACGATGTTGACGGTCGACGGGATCATGCGGGGGCCGAAGCTCGTGGGCAGCGCGCCCACCGCCGTTCGCTGGTCGAAGGACTCGTCGAAGATTTACTTCTCCTGGCAGAAAGCCGATCAGGATCGCGCGTCGACCTACGTCGTCAATCGCGACGGCACCGGATTGCGGCAGATGAGCGCGGACGAAACGCGCACGATCGATACGCCGCCGGCCGGACGACTCGATCGCGAGCGCAAGCGGCTGCTCGCCGTCGAGAACGGCGACGTCGTCATCTACGACGCCGCGACCGGCGCGCGCCGCGTGATCACGCGCACGTCGGTCGTCGAGAGCAACGCCCGATGGGCGCGCAACGACACGGCGATCACGTTCGTGCGTGACGGCAATCTGTATCTGATGTCGCTCGACGGTACGTCGGCGCCGCCCTTCGAGCAGCTCACCGACATCGTCGCGGCTGA
>DATEGZ010000029.1:0-3192 GCA_035279905.1 Vicinamibacterales bacterium | reverse complement strand
TCAGGTAGCCCCGGTCGTCCAAGAGTCGAGAGCGAACGGGGCGCGAACCGGCTGAAGCGCCTTGACCGGCTAAGTCCATGAGACTATTATACTTACTCGCCCGCATGGTGTTACCTCTCAACAGCCGCCAGATCGTCCGGGTGGCGTGGCTTGCCTTGGCCCCCGCCGTCTTTCTAGGTATATCGGGCGCGGCCTGCAACAAGACGCCCCTCGTTGCCCCGTCCGGGAGCTCGATCACGCTCCTCGCCTCGCCCAGCGTGACGAGTGACGGCAGCGTTGAAATCACCGCCGTCGTCATCGAAGGCGGTCTCAGTTCAGGTACCGGCGGCAGCACAACCGTCACACCTGGCGCCGGCACCCCGGTGCAAAACGGTACGCTCGTCTCCTTTACGACGTCGCTCGGGCACGTTGAGCCGGCTGAGGCCCGCACGTCGAACGGCAAGGCCACGACCAAGTACTTCGGCGACGGACAAATCGGCACCGCGACAATTACGGCGATCTCTGGTGCATCGTCGAAGACGCTTGACCTGGCCGTCGGTTCTCCGCCGGCGCACGTCGTTCTGACGGCCAATCCTGCCGCCCTTCCAGCAGGCGGCGGGTCGACGACCGTTGTCGCTCAAGTGCAGGATCAGTTCGGGAATGGGGTCAACCGGGCCACCGTCACGTTCACCACGAACGCCGGCACACTCGCCCCGACGTTCGCGCAGACAGACAGCAACGGGTTCGCGACGACGACCCTGACGAGCACGGGCGCGGCTGCTGTAACCGCAACGACCGCCGGGATTCCGGCAACTTCCGGAGGCACGGCCACCAGCCTGACCGCCACGGTCAACGTCACCATCAAGACGAAAGTCACCGTGACCTTGACCGCCCCGACCGGCATTACGGTCAGCGTGCCCGCGACCTTTGCGGTGACCGTCTCGGCAGCGGCGGGCGCGGCGATCGTCAACGACGTCGTCATCGACTTCGGCGACGGCAACAAGCAGTCGCTCGGTCAGGTTACGTCGAGCGCGCAGGCGACGAATCTCTTCGGCAAGGCCGGCGCAACCACTGTGAAGGTCACCGCGACCGACACCGACGGTCAGACGACCACGGTATCGTCGCCGATTGTCGTCGCACCGCTTTCGGCGGTGGGCGTCGCGAACCCGAGCAGCGTCGCGTTAGGCGGATCGATTCTCTTTACCGTCACGACGACCGCCGGCGCGCTGATCGATCACTACGTGTTCGACTTCGGCGACGGCGACGGCGCATCAGGCCCGAGCAACGCCCAATCACATGTGTACCTGACGAAGGGTGGGCACACGGCGATCATCACAGTCTTCCCTGTGGCGGGGCCGTCATTCGTACTGCAAGTGCCGATCGTGATCAACTGACGCGAATCACGCGCGTCTCCGATAGATGGACATCCGCCTGCGCGAGGCGCGCTCGGGCGATATCGAGTTCGCACGCGCGCTCTACCTCGAAACGATGCGCGGACTGATCGAGCCCCTGTTTGGCTGGGATCAGCCCCGACAAGAAAGCGAGCTTCGCGAGCTGGTTCGACCCCAGCCAGCCAGCATCATCACGGTTGACGGACGAGACGTCGGTTGGATGCAGATCCGCACCAGCAAGAGTGAGCTGTTTCTCGGTTCGCTCTACGTCGTCCCGGAAATGCAGCGGCGCGGCATTGGCACCCACGTCCTGCGCGAGTTGATTGCTGAATCACAACGCGCGTCGAAGGCCTTGACGCTGGCTGTGATGAAGAACAATCCGGCGGTTCGCCTCTACGAGCGCCTGGGATTTCGACTGACGCACGAGGACGAATACAAGTTCTACATGCGGCTCGGCAATAGCCCAATGACCCAATAGCCCAATAGCCCAATTGCCCGATTGAGGCTTACCAGTCCGCGTATCGGCTGCCGTCGAGCGCCGTGAACTGCGATCCGCTCTTCACTTCGAAGATGCCCGGTGAGGTCGTGGAGACCGTTCCGGGCGGCGCGTCGGCTTCAGTGGTCTGCCAGGTGGTCGTGGAATCCGTGAACGGATCTTTCGGAACCGTACGCAAATAGCTTTCTGACACGAGCGCGTCGAGCGACTCCGGGTACTTGCCCTTGTCGGCGTAGTACTGGTCGATCGCGTCGCGCATCAGCATGAGATCCGATCGCAGCGCCGCTTCTTTCGCGTGCGTGATCGAGTTGCGGTAGGACGCGAGGGCGATCGACGAGAGGATCATGATCAGCGAGATCACGACCATCAACTCGATCAGCGTCCAGCCGCCCTCCGCCCTGCTGCGAGTAAGTGACTTCATGGCTCACCAGTCTTTGTACTTCGTGCCGTCGAGGCCCTTGCCGTCCGCTTTCGAGTAGACGTCGTAGACGTTCTGCCCGCCCCAGGCCGTCGAATTGGCCATGTCCTGGTAGGCGCGCAGGCCCCAGTCGGTCGAATTAGTCAGCGGATCGATCGGGATGCGGCGCAGGAACTTCATCTTGCGCCCGCTCGCGTCGTTGGCAAGCGGCACGCCGTCGACCAGCTGCTGGAGCGACGCCGGGTAGTTCTCGCTGCCGAACTGCAGCTCGGTCGCCGCAATGCGCCCGGAGTCCGCGTAGTCCTTGAACTTGTCGATCGCGGCGCGCATGATGCGCAGATCCGCTTTCAGCTCCGCCTCGCGCTGCCGCCGGACGGACACGCGGATCAACGGAAGCGCGGCCGACGCGAGGATGAGGATCACCGCCGTCGAGACGACGAGCTCGATGAAAGTGTACCCGCCGGAGCTCTTGCGAAAGAGTTTCATTTCACCGTCAACGTCGCCGGCACCACCGTCACGGGCGTCGGCTGGCCCTTGGCATTCAGCGTCACCGCGGTCGCGTTCACCGTCGAGCTGCCCGGCGCAACGGCCTGGAACAGCACGCCCGCGAGCAACCCGGTGCCCGAGGCGCCCGACTCGTCGTTCGGACGGGTCACGGCGATGTCCACGCGCCCGAGCACGGCGTCAATTTTCTGCGTGAAGGTCGGCGTGTTGCCGCCCTGCCGCATGAACGAGCCCTCAGAGACTGAGACGGCGCGCACGACCTTCGGGTCGTAGGTGATCGTCACCGACACCGTCGAGAGCTGCGACACGCCCGTCAGCATGATCGGCACGGTCGCGGGCACACCGCCCACGGCCAGCGGCGTCGAGGCGGCCTGAACCACGACCTGTGCGGGCGGCGCCTGCGG
>DATEGZ010000028.1:0-16406 GCA_035279905.1 Vicinamibacterales bacterium | reverse complement strand
GAAACGCGGCTCCTCGGGAAATCGCTTGAGCGCGCCGGCGACGACGCTCTCGGTGGCGGCGGGCTGCAGCACGCCCTCGAGCAGCGCGACTTCGCCCCAGAGCCAGTTGCGCTCGAACTCGTCCGGCGTGAGCGGTTGCCGCACGAGCTTCGCGTACGACACGAGCAGATCCCGCGCCGCCAGGCGCGCATCGTCTTTGTGGGCGACGAGGCCGGCTTCGGCGAGCTCGAGGGCGAACACCGCTTCACGCCGCGGATCGCCGGGCCACGGGTTGCCGCCGGCGCGGAAGTCGCGGATCACTTTCGCGCGATCCGCGGTCGCCGCGAGGGCCGTCCGCGTGGCGGGATAGTCGCCGCGGCCGTACGCGTTCACGAGCACGCTCAGCGCGGGACTCGAGCTCGCGCTCGCCGGCCGGACCGCCGTCGCGACCGAACTGTTCGTCGCCGCGGCCGCGTCGGGCGGGCGCGCGTCCACGGCGTACCCTCGCCGCGCGTGGACCGTGTACGACGGAGCGGAGGGCACGGTCACGGCGATCTCGTGCCAGCCCTCGCGCTTCACGCCCTGCGGCCGGTATCTGAGGATGTAGCTCTGCCGATAGTCCGCGAACACTTTCTCGAAGATCGCCGCCGCCGTGCGATCGGTAAACACGCCCGGCAGATACATCCTGCCGCCCGTCAGCTCGGCGGCGTCTTTCAGCGGATCGAAGTCTTCATAGTGGAACAGTCCGAAGGGGCGATCGTCGCGCGCGCGCCAGAACAGTCGCGTCAGCGAGCATTGAAAGCTGGTCTCGCAGCGGAAGCCGTTGAGCCGTTGCCAACTGCTTTTCAGAAACGGTTTCGCGGGCGGGTCGGGAACTTCTTCGGCGACGTCGATGAGCGCGACGTGGAGGATCGCCGAGGACTCGCGCGCGACGTCGCGCACGACGCTCAGATCGAGCGCGCTCATCGTGTCAATCGCGTTCGTGATCGCGATGATGAGGTGCGGCCGGTCCGGGTCGGCGTGGCGAAGCAGGGCGATCGCGAGCGCATCGTTGGCTGACGACAAGCCGCCGGCCGTGAAGCGTCCGATCTGCGGATTGAGCACCGGCTGCCGCGGCAGCACTTCGGTGACGTACGTGTCGATCGTCATCACCGACAGTCGATCGTCGGGCCGGACGAGCGCGCCGATCTTCTGCACCTGATTGCTCACCGATCCGACGTAGCCCGAGACCGCGTCGCTCGTCTCGACGAGCACCGTCACATCGGCGGGCACGGCGTCCATCTCGACGCTCTCGATGCGCTGGGGCACGCCGTTGTCGAGCAGCACGAAGTCTGACGCGTTGAGGTTGTTGACCGTCGCGCCGCCCGCGCGCACGGACACGTTGACGGTGACGACGTCGGTGCCAGCGCGGAAGACTTGCGGGGTGGGCGCGGGCGTCGGCGTGGGGGTAGGCGTCTGGGCGTGCGCGAGCAGCGCCCACACCGCGACGATCCCGAGCGCTCCCGCGCGTCTCACCGATGGATCTCCTTGCGCAGCTGCGCGACGATCTCGGGCCAGAAGCGATCGTCGCCGTGCGCGTAGATCCGCCACGGATCGACGGGCTGCGGCGCGGACAGGTGATCTTCGATGATCGCCGCCGCGTCCGTTCGCGCGCCGCGCCTGGCAAGAACCGCGGCCAGCGCAACCGATGCGGACTGCGCGCGAGGCACGATCAAGAGCGCGGTTCGAAAGGCGCGCTCGGCCTCGGCCGGCCGCTTCGTTTGCTCGAGCGCCTGGCCGCTGAAGTAGCGCGAGAGGTAGAGCAGGAACGGATCGCGCGTGATCTCGTCCACGTGATCGAAGAGCTTGATCGCGGCGTTTACCCCGGCGCCGCCCTGACGCATCCGCAGCACCCCGAGGCGCAGCGACGCCTCCGCGCCGACCCACTCATCGTCCTGCAGCCGCTCGTAGACGAGCTGCGCTTCGCGGCTGCCGCTGCGCCTGGGATTCGGCCACGTCCGCGACTCGAGCGCGATGCCTTGCGCCAGGACGAACCGCGACTCGGTGGGGAAGCGCTTGAAGAGCGCGTTGAGATACTCGAGCTCGTCTTGCGGGTTGCCGCGCTCTTCGAACGGCGTGCCGAGCAGGAACTCGAAGTCTTCGGAGCGCTCGGCCACTGCAACGGCGGCGAGCTGCCACCAGCGCTCGATCGGCCGCGGAGACGCGTCGCGCTTGAAGAGGTCGTTGCCCCACTTGATGAGCAGCGGCGGCGCGCGCCACGTGAGCGAATCCGGCGGTTGAACCAAGCCAACCGCCGGCAGGCGCTGCAGGAGCTTCCAGTCCTGCCACGCGCCCGCGCGTGCCGCCTCGAGCGCGACCGTGGCGGCCGTCAGCTCGCGACGCGCGCGATCCGCAGGACCGGCGGCGTCGAGCCACGCCGGACCGTTCTGCTGCAGGTCCCCGAGGAAGCCGTGAACGTCCTTCCAGTCGCCGAGGATCGACACGACGGCGTCGAACTCGCCCGCGGCGTAGAGGTCGAGAAGCGTCGTCGCGGTTGGGGACTTCGGCTGCGGCGCGCCCGCGGCAAGGCAAACCAGCACGACGCCGACGGCGAGCGTTCGCGTCATTTCCTCGGGCGCTGCTTGGCGGAGATCGATCGAATGACGAGCTTGCCGCGCCCCGTGCGCGGGAGCGGCGGGTCGGCGTCGGCGATCGCGGCCTTGAGCAGCGCGGCGACCGCCGGCTCTGACAACGTCGCGGGTGTCGGCAGCCGAACGTAGCGACCCTGGCTGCCGCCGCCGAGGAGCACCCGGTCCGGATCGGGCAGCCATTTCCCGTAGATGAAGTAGAGGTTCACGCCGCGGGCGCTCGAAGCCAGCGAGACGATCGCGTCCGACGGCCGCTCGGTCGAGCTGTAGCCAATCACGAAGAAGTTGTAGTTGTCGTAGACGAGCTCGTTGGCGCTCGGCATGCGCTCGCGCACGGCCGTGCGACATGACTTGATGAGCCGCTGCATCGCGGGATCGAACTTCGCGATGAAGCCCGCGAGTTGCTTCGTGGGCGAGGCCGCGCTGGTCGCCGCCATCACACGCCCGCGCGCTTCCTCGCGGCCGTGATGACGGCCTCCATCTCGTCGCGGTGCTTGTCGAATGTGTCGTCGACGATCTGCAGCGTCGGAATCTGCGAGTCGCGCAGTCCCAGCGTCTGCGCGTTCCATCGCCCGAACCCGGCTTCATGCACACCCGAGCTGCCGCGGCCCGGCGCCGGGCTGCTCAGATGCTGGAAGAACCGCGCGTACTTCTGAACGACGTCGGTGATTTCCGTCTGGCCGAACGAGTGATAGAGCGGGATGAACTCCATCATCGCGTCGTAGTGCATCTCGCCGACCGGCGCGACGGTCGGATACTTCGCGCGCAAATCCATCACGAGCTTGCGCGTGCCCTCGTGCATGTCGGCCTTGTCGTTGTTGACGTAGCCGCCGACGATGTCGAGGAAATAGGCGTCGGGATGGTAGCGCTCGATCACGTCCGCGATGCGCTCGAACATGTGTTTGCGCCACGACTCGACGCCGAGATTCATGTACGACAGCCAGCCGTCCTGATGCCGATCGTTGTCCCAGTCCACCCAGTTCAGATCCATGCGATCGCCGTCGGGCTTGAACGTCACCGCCTCGTCGAATGACTTGAAGTCTCCGCGCTTGCGGTTCGCGGCGTTGGCGCCGAACATCGGCATCATCGCGAAGCCGAGCTTCTGGCCTTCGCTGATGAGCGTGCGGAATCCGGCCTCGCCGCCCATGCGCGCGTCCGCCTTGTAGCCGGGGTAGTCCCAGTAGTAGCGGCCGTCCCACGCGGCGAGAAACGCCGTGACGCGTCGCGGATCGATGCGCCCCGCGATCCATCGCAGGATCTCCAGCTGCCGCGCGTAATTGTTGAAGATGTAGCCGGTGTAGTGCTGGCCGTGCAGCGTCACCGCGAGCGCGAGGTTGCGCATCCACGACGGGACGTCCGGGCGCGACGACCAGGCCGGCAGCTTGAACGTCGACGCGGCGTGGTCGTAGTGCAGTCGGCCCGCGTCGGCCACCGATGCGGCACGGCCGATCTGCCACTCCGGCACCTCGAAATCCTTCGTCTTGTCCCAGCCATTGGTTTCGACCAGCAACTCCGTGCGATAGCCGGCTTCGCCTGGCTGAAGGAAGATTCGCGTCGTTCTGACGCGGTCAGCGCGCGAGGAAAGATAGAAGCACTTGCCGCCAACCTCCTGAATCAGCACGAGCGGCGTCGTCAGGCCGCTGTTGATGACGTTGCCGAAAAGATCGCCGCCCGAGAACGGATAGCCGAAGAGCACCTCACCGTCGCCAGGGTTTGAGAACGGCGCGCCTCCGCCCGACACCTGACCGCGCGGAGTGCCGCGCACGACGATCGACACGGCGCGGATCGGTTGATCGATCTGGACGCGCGCGCGCAGCGTCATGTGATCCCCGCCTGGAGGAGTCTCACACCGCAGCGTCACTTTGCCCGACGTCTTCTCCTGGCCGCCGGCCCAGACGAGTCCGTCAGCGGTAATTGTCGTCGTCGCTCCCGGCGTGACCGTGATCTTCGCCGCGTCCATGGCGTACGTGTTCTCGTACGTGAACACGAGCACGCTGACCTTGTAGGGTCCGACGACGACGGACGGCTCGGGAAAATCGAAGCTGAACTTTTGAAACGACCGTCCGCGCGGCGGAATGAAGACTTCGCTCGTGGACGTCAGCGGGAGGATCGTGCCGTCGGCAGCCGCGGGCGCTTGCGCAGCCGCAACCATCGGCTCGGACCCGAGCCGCCCGGCCACTGCCGCGCCGACGCCTGCGGCGCCTACCGTCTTCAGGAGTGCCCGTCGGGAGATGCGATGACCCATGGGCCAGATGATAGATGACGCCGGGAGTAGTTTTTACAATTTACGGATTCCGCAAATTGTAAAAACTACTCCCGGCGTCTTTTTCACTTGTCGAGCGCTTTGAGAATCGCGCGCACGAGATCTTCCGGCAGGGCGATGGCCGGCGAGTCCTCGGCCCTCAACGCGACGCGGCTGGCGACAATCGTCTCGCGGTACTGATCAAGGAAGACACGGCAGTTGGTGCACAAGTCGAGGTGCGCCTCGAACGTCTCGCGGGTCTCGCCCGGCAGCTCCTCGGCGATGTAGTCCGCGAGGAAGACGATGCACTCGCGGCATCTCATGACTGCGCCTCCTGGAGCGCCGGCGCGATCAACTTCCGGAGCGCCATGCGCGCGCGGTGCAGCCGAATCTTGACGGCGTTGGGCGTGATCTTCAGCATCTTCGCCGCCTCCTCGGTGTCCAGTCCTTCGATGTCACGCAGGAGGAGCACCGTGCGGTAGGACTCCGGCAGCTGGTCGATCGCGCGGCGGACGCTCTCGGCGGTCTCTTTGCGCGACACCGTGATGTCAGCCGGCTCGGTCCACGCGACGAACCGTTCGGTGTGATGCCCGTCTTCGTTGAACCCGGGCAGGAAACCCTCGATCGGCGCCTCAGGTTTGCGGCGTTGCGATCGCAGCTTCATCAGCGCGGCGTTCACCGCGATCCGGTGAAGCCACGTCGACACTTTCGAATCGGCTTTGAATTGACGCCGGGATCGGAACGCCGAGACGAAGGCGTCCTGGACCGCATCGCGGGCCGCGTCCTCGTCGCGCAGGATCCGTCGAGTCACTGACAGCAACCGTCCGCCGTAGTTTCGAACGATCTGCTCGAAGACCTGAGGGTCGCCGTCGCGAATGCCGCGCGCGAGCGCCGCTTCGTCGAGATCTGGCGGGGCCGGACGGTCGGACATGAGCTAGCCATCGTAGCAACCTTGGCCTCGCGGGGTGAAGCGCGTCCGGCAGCGGGCCTGTCTCTGGGATTCCGGCCTCCGGGCCGGGGTTTCGCCCCGGGTCAGCGGACCACGATGGCGGCCAAATTGGGCGCGATCGAGACCCCGCGGGCGCCGACGAGATCCCGGGCGGCCGTCGTGACGTTCCAGCCGTCGAGGGTCACGAGCGGCCGGTCGTTTCCGAGATCCTTCGCCGCCGCTTCGATCGTGATTGTCCGTCGCTCACCGGGGAGGAGCGTGACGTAGTTGTCCGAGTAAAAGACGGGCAGGACGCGTAGATTCGTCCGCTGGTTGCGCAACTGGACATGCGCGAGCAGCGCGACCTGCGATGACGGATTGGCGAGGGTGACGTCAATGAGCACCGCACCGGCGGCGTCGTGCCGCGTGACCTCGGCGTCGAGCGTGACCATCGGCAACGCGTTCAGCGCGGTCAAATCGTCGGGCGCGGCGGCGTTGCGCCAGTACGTGTTGTCGGACATCTTGCGGCCGGCGCTGTTCCAGAGCTCGAGCTTGACGAAGTGCACGCCGGAGAGATCGCTCGGAAATGGAATCGCGCCCAGGTCGGTCGCGGCGCTGCGTGGAGGGCCCTCGACGTTCTGAGTCTGGTCGAGCACCGTCCGGCCATCTGCTGTGACGACTCGCAGACGGAACTTCATGGTCTGGTCCAGCCACCACAACATGTGGTTGACGACGACGACGTGGAAGTCGGTCTGGTTCATCTGGATGTGCATCTGCTCGCACGCGACCTTGACCGCGAAAAAGCTCGCGAACGGCTCGAGGTCGTAGCTGTAGATCTGCCACGTCAGGCTCGGCTGCGCGGGATTGCTCATCCACGTGATGACGGCGTTCGAGGGCTTGAAGAGCTTCGCGAAGCGGCCCTCGTACAGCGCGCGGTAGGCCTCGTAATTCGCCATCTGCGCGGCGCGCACGAAGCGCGGGAGCGTCGAGATGTCGCCGTACCTCGACGCCAGCATCGTCAGGTACTGCGCGCTGTGATTGTTGCCGCCGCCGGTCGCGAAATCGTGCTCCGCCCAATCATCGTTGGGGAACGGCTCGGTGTCGGCCGCCGGCATCATCGCGTGGATCGCCTCGAGCGTCGGGATCGACACCGATCCGATCTCGGTCTTGAACGGCGTGAGCGGCGCACCCCGACCCTCCGCATAGTAGCTCGCGGGCGGCTGCCACCAGTACGGGCCGCCCGATCGCACGCCGCGGCCGGCATCCGAGTCCGGCTGAAACGCGCGCGCCGGATCGAGCTCAGCCATGATCTCGACGAGCCGATCGGCCATGAACTTCGGCGACGGCGCACCCTCGTTGCGCCCGCACCACAGCGCGATCGACGGGTGATTGCGGAAGCGCAGCACCTTCTCGCGCACGTTCGCGAGGTAGAGCGAGATGTCCGAGAGATCCTGCTCGCCGGTTTCGCCGCGCTCGCGGCCGCTGTCGAGTCCCGCCGCCGGCTGAAAGAACTCGTCCCACACGAGCAAACCGTAACGATCCGCGAGGTCGTAGAAATCTTCGCTCGTGCTCTGGCCGACCCAGTTGCGCACGATCGTGTAGTTCGCGTCGCGATGCAGGCGCATCTCGGCGTCGAGGCGCTCGCGCGGGATGCGCTTCATCGCCTCGTCCATCCCCCAGTTCCCGCCCTTCGCGAACACCGGTACGCCGTTGACGACGAGCGCGAGGTCGTCGCGGTCGCCGAGCTTGTAGCTGATACTTCGCACGCCGATCTTCAGGTCCATCGCATCAGAGATGATGCCGCCTTCCGCGAACGTCAAGTGCAGCGGGTAGAGATTCGGGTCACCAAACCCATTCGGCCACCAGAGCTTCGGGTGGCTCAATCGGAGTTGCGCCGTGTTGGCGGGTGAGAGCGTGACTGTTTGTGTCCCGGCTGGGCCGATGGTCACCGGGGCGGATTGAAACGCGATGTCGCCCAGCGTGCCCTCGACGACGCCGGTGACGGGCACACTCGTGACGTTGGCGACCGCTACCGCGATCGAGACATCGGCCGTGTCGGTGCGAGGCAGCGGCAACTCCGTCACCACGTACGGATCGCGCAGCACCGCGGGCCCGCTCGCCGACAGCGTGACCTTCTGCCAGATGCCCATGTTGCGGTCGCGGATCGCGGGCATCCAGTCCCAGCCCTGCGACGCGACGAACGTCGGGCCGTCGTGTGAGTGCACGCCGCCGTTGAGGCCCATGCCCCACAGCTGTGTCTGCTCGAGCGGATCGGCCGGTGTCGGCGGCGGATGAATGAGCACGGCGATCGCCGCGCGCTGGCCGGGCGCGACGCTCGAGGTGATGTCGAACTGCCCGCGCGCGAACGCGCCGCGGATGTCGCCGACCTTCCATCCGTTCACCCAAACGTCGGCGACGTAGTTGATGCCGTCGAACGTGAGCCACACGCGCCGCCTGTCGTACGACGCGGGCACGTCAATCTCCGTGCGGTACCAGTACGACGTGCGGCACAAACTTTCGGGAATGATGTTCGGACGATTGTTCTCGCCGTAGAGCGGCTCCGGGTACACGCCGTTGTCGACGAGCGTCGTCAGCACGGTGCCCGGCACGGTGGCGCGATACCACGCGCGCGACAACGGCGCTGGCGCCTGGGTCCAGCCGGACGAGCGCAGTGGCCGCGCGGCGCCGTTTTTCCCGGGATCGGTTGGCGGGTTCGCGCTCGCCGTCGCAGGCGCGACATACGGATGTGGCACGTAGATATCAGGCGAGAAGCCGACGCTCGCGATGCGGTCCGCCGCCGCGTCGACGTTCGCCTCGTCCTGCATCAGCCATCCGGAGGCCAGCGCAATTGGCGCCGGCAGGGGAGTGGCCGACACGCGGGCCGGCTGCTGCGGCGCGAACGCCACCCAAAGCGATGCGATGGCGACAGATCGGGAGGCCCAGCCGTGCATGGGTGCATCTTGGATCAAAGGAACCTGCGGAACCCGTCGAACTCGCCGAACTTGATATTCTGATCCTCCCTCATGAACCCGGATTTCCGTGAGTGGCTCGAGACCGACGGCCTGGGCGGGTTCGCGTCCGGCACGGTGAGCGGCGTGCGCACGCGCCGCTATCACGGGCTGCTCGTCGTGGCGACGACGCCGCCGACGGGGCGGATGATGCTCGTCAACGGGCTCGACGCGTGGGTCGAGACGCCGGAAGGCCGCGTCAACCTGTCGACGCAGCGCTATCTTCCCGACGTGCTGCACCCGGACGGCTTCTGGCGGCTCGATCAGTTTCACGCCGATCCGTGGCCGACGTGGCGGTGGCGGTTGACGGATGGCGCGGACGTCACGCAGGAGGTCTTCATCTCGAGGGGATCGCCGCGCGCGATCGTGCGCTGGCACGTCACCGGCAAGCACACGGCCGCGAAGCTCTTCGTGCGCCCCTTCTTGTCCGGGCGCGACTATCACCAGCTTCACCACGAGAACCCGTCGTTCAACTTCGACGCGCAGACCGGGGATGCCGGCGTCGTGACGTGGCACCCGTACGCGGGCGTGCCGGGGATCCGGAGTCGATCGAACGGCACGTACTCGCACGAGCCGGTGTGGTATCGCAACTTCCTCTATCTCGAGGAGCGGAGCCGCGGGCTCGACGACACCGAAGACCTCGCGAGTCCCGGGATCTTCGAGTTCGATCTGTCTGCCGGCGAAGCGATCTGGATCGTCGAAGCGACGTCCGCGCCTGAAACCACCGAGACGCCGACCGAGCTCGGGATGCGCCTGCGCCACGCCGAGTCCGAGCGCCGCCGCGCGTTTCCGTCACGCCTCCACCGCAACGCCGATCATTACGTCGTCAAGCGCGGCGACGGATGCACGATCGTCGCGGGCTATCCGTGGTTCACGGATTGGGGACGCGACACGTTCATCGCGCTGCGCGGCATCTGCCTGGCGACGGGCCGGATCCCGACCGCGCGCCGCATCCTGCTCGAGTGGGCCGACGCGGTCTCCGAGGGCATGCTGCCCAACCGGTTTCCCGACGAAGGACACGCGCCCGAGTTCAACGCCGTCGACGCGTCGTTGTGGTTCGTCATCGCCGTGCACGATCTGCTGCGCGCGGGCGACGGCAGCCGCACGATCACGGACGCGCACCGGCGCCGGCTGCTCGTCGCCGTCGATCAGATTCTCCGCGGCTACGTGCGCGGCACGCGCTACGGCATCCACCTCGACACGGACGGCTTGCTCGCCGCGGGTGTGCCTGGCCAGCAGCTCACGTGGATGGACGCGCGGGTCGGCGACGAGGTCGTGACGCCGAGAATCGGCAAGCCCGTCGAAGTGCAGGCGCTGTGGCTCAACGCGCTGGCGTTCGCCGCGCGCGATTCAGCGGAGTGGCGCCGCCTCTTCGAGCGCGGCCTCGCGCTGTTCCAGGCCAAGTTCTGGAATCCCCAGCGCAGCTGTCTCTACGACGTCGTCGACGTCAATCACCGTCCGGGGCAAGTGGACGGATCGCTGCGCCCGAATCAGATCTTCGCGGTCGGCGGCCTGCCCGTGCAGCTCATCAGCGGCGATCGCGCGCAGCAGGTCGTCGACACCGTCGAGCGCGCGCTCGTCACGCCGTTCGGTTTGCGATCGCTCGCGCCGGGCGATCGCGGGTACACCCCGCGCTATGAAGGAACGCCCGCCGCACGCGACCACGCGTATCACCAGGGCACGGTGTGGCCGTGGCTGATGGGCGCGTTCGTCGAAGCCTGGGTGCGCGTGCGCGACAACACCCGCGCCGCCCGCATGGAAGCGCGCGATCGCTTCGTCCGCCCGCTCGTCGGCGAGCTCGATCGCCTGAGCCTCGGCCATCTGCCGGAGATCGCGGACGGCGAGGCGCCGTTCACGCCTCGCGGGTGTCCATTTCAGGCGTGGTCGATGGGGGAGCTGCTCCGCCTGCTGAGCGTGACACAGGCAGACTAGATCTCTCGGGGTTCCTTGGGGTTCCTTGGGGTTCCCGCCGGTTCCCGGGGGTTCAGTGCGCTGCCCGGCGCCGACACCGAGAACCTCTGAACCTCAAGGAACCTCGAGGAACCTCTGGGAACCCCCAGGAACCCCTAAGTCCCACTTTGCTGAATGAGCTTAGCGACGAGTCCCGTCCATCCCGTTTGGTGGCTCGCGCCGAGGCCCGCGCCCGTGTCGCCGTGAAAGTACTCGTGAAACGAGATGTAGTTGTTCCAGTGCGGATCGCGCTGGAAGAGATCGACGTTGCCGAAGACCGGGCGCCGGCCGTGCTCGTCCCTGAGAAAAATCCGCGAGAGCCGTCGCGAGAGATCGGTCGCAGCCTCGGCGAGCGTCATCATGTGACCTGATCCGGTCGGGCACTCGACCTTCACGCTGTCGTCGAAGTAATGGTGGAACTTCTGCAGCGCCTCGATCAGCAGGAAGTTCACCGGAAACCACACCGGGCCGCGCCAGTTCGAGTTGCCGCCGAACGCTTCGGTCCTCGACTCCGCCGGCGCGTAGTCCACGCGATACTCCTGGCCGTTGATGTCGAGGATGTACGGGTGGTCGCGATGCACTTGCGACATCGAGCGTACGCCGTACGGCGACCAGAACTCGCCTGGGTCGAACAAGTACTTGAAGACCGGCCGCAGCCGGTAGCCCGGCACGACCGAGAGCAGCCGGCGCTCGCGGTTGCCGCGCGTCTGCATGCTGGCGACGTTCGTCGTCAGATCGGGCCGGTGCTGGATGAACCACTCGAGGCGGTGACGGAAGTTCGGGAGCTTTTCCACGATGCCCGGATCGAGCACCTCGACCGCGAGCAGCGGGATGAGCCCGACCATCGAGCGCAGCTTGATCGGCAGGTTCTGTCCGGACGGCAGGCGAATGACGTCGTAGTAGAACCCGTCGTCTTCGTCCCAGAGGGCGAGGCCGTCGGTGCCGATGTTGTTCATCGCGTCGGCGATGTAGATGAAGTGTTCGAAGAACTTGCTCGCGACGTCCTCGTAGACGTGATCCTGGCGCGCGAGCTCCATCGCGATCGCGAGCATGTTGAGCGTGTACATCGCCATCCAGCTCGTGCCGTCCGACTGTTCGAGCAGGCCGCCGGAGGGCAGCGGGCGATTGCGATCGAAGACGCCGATGTTGTCGAGGCCGAGGAAGCCGCCCTGAAAGACGTTCATGCCCTCGGCGTCCTTGCGGTTCACCCACCACGTGAAGTTCAGAAGCAGCCGGTGGAACACCTGCTCGAGGAACGCGACGTCGCCGGTGCCGCGGCGCTTCTTCTCGATCTTGTAGACGCGCAGCGCGGCCCACGCGTGCACCGGCGGGTTGACGTCGCCAAACGCCCACTCGTAAGCGGGCAGCTGGCCGTTGGGATGCATGTACCAGTCGCGCAGGAGCAGCTGCAGCTGGCGTTTGGCCAGATCGCTGTCGACGATCGCGAGCGCGACGCAGTGAAACGCGAGATCCCATGCCGCGAACCAGGGGTACTCCCACTTGTCCGGCATCGAGATCACGTCCTCGGTGTAGAGGTGGATCCACTCGCGGTTGCGGCCGGCGCGGCGCTCGGGCGGAGGCGGCGGTTGCCCGGGGTCGCCGTCGAACCATTCTTTGATCACGTAGTGGTAGAACTGCTTCGACCACAGCAGTCCGCCGAGCGCCTGCCGCATGACGCCGGCGGCGTCCGGCGAGACGCCGGCCGGCACAATCGTCGCGTAGAACTCGTCCGCGTCGGCGCGCCGTTGCGCGCGCACCGTGTCGAAGTCCGCGCCGACGATCGTCTGGCTCACGTCGGCCGGCATCGCGTCGGTGAAGCGCAGCCGGATGGTCGCGCTCGCGCCGGGAGCGATCGTGAGCCGGTACTCGGCGGCGGCCTTCGTGCCGGCGCGCGCCGGGTTGACGGCCTGCTCGTCGCCGCCCACCACCGCGTCGTTGATGCCGTCCTTGACGAACGCCGACGAGTTGGGCGCGCCGAACAGCCGGCGCGCGTTGGTCTCGTTGTCGGTGACGAGCAGCCGCGGCGTGCCCTCGCAAAGCAGCCAGCGCTTGCCGTACTTCGGCTCGTCCAGCGCGATGACCGCGGACGGCCCGGCCGCGGCCCGCAGGCTCGGCTTGGTGACGGGATAGCCCCACGCCCACGTATTGCGAAACCAGATCGTCGGCAGCAGCCACAACGGCGCGCTGTCCGGGCCGCGATTGGTGGCCGTGATCGTGATGAGCACGTCCTCGGGCGACGCCTTCGCGTACTCGACGCTGATGTCGAAGTAGCGGTCGTCCTTGAACACGCCCGTGTCGATCAGCTCGTATTCCGGATCGAGCTTGCCGCGCCGGCGGTTTTCGTCGACGAGATCGGCGTACGGAAACGCGGCCTGCGGGTACTTGTAGAGCCAGCGCATGAACGAGTGCGTCGGCGTGGAGTCGAGGTAGAAGCTGTACTCCTTGACGTCCTCGCCGTGGTTGCCCTCGTGGCCCGTCAGCCCGAAGAGCCGTTCCTTGAGGATCGGATCGCGGCCGTTCCACAACGCGATCGCGAAGCAGATGAACTGATGGTGGTCGCAGAATCCCGCGAGGCCGTCTTCATTCCACCGGTACACGCGCGATCGCGCGTGGTCGTGCGGAAAGTACTCCCACGCCGTGCCGTCGCGGCTGTAGTCCTCGCGCACCGTGCCCCACGCGCGCTCGCTGAGATAGGGACCCCAGCGTTTCCACGCGACGTCCCTGGCGCGCGCGTCTTCCAGGCGTTGTTGTTCGGCGGTCACTCACTGACAGTACACCGAGGTTCCTTGGGGTTCCTTGAGGTTCCTTGCGGTTCATCTCCGCGAACCCCTTGGAACCCCTCGGAACCCCCTGGAACCTCCAGGAACCCCAGATCTATGAAATCTCTAACGCAAACGCCGCCGTGTCCTCCGCGTACGGGTAGTTCAGGTTGTCGCCGTCGGTCATCTTGCCGAGGATGCCGAGGAACACCGTGAACGCGCACCGCTTGTGCGTGCCCAGCATCGTCCCGAAGCTCACGCTCGGGCTTGCGCCAGGCGCGCCGGGGAAGCCGACGTTGCCGAGTCCGGGATTGAGGATGTCGCCGGTCGCACCCGCCAGGCCGCGCTTCCACCAGATCGCGTGGTTGCGGTTGAACAGCACCTGCTCGTGGTACGCGCGGTAGTTGATGCTGAACTGCGAGCCGGGCGTCCCGACCATGAACTGGCACTCCGCGGTCGAGGCGACGCCGTCCTGCACGAGCTCAACGATCTCCACGTGCACGGGCCGGTTGTCCCACCAGAACATGTGCGTGAGCGCGCCGAACGGCACGTCGGTCGTCGGACCCGTCGCCGCCGTCTTGCGGCGATAGGTGAACGGCGCCTGGCCCTCGCTGCCGCCCTGGCCGGTCGCGGGCGTGCCATTGGGCCGGAGCCGCTTGCCGGTGTTGTCGAAGATCTCGATCGTCACCAGATGACGGACCAACGGATCGCTCCATGCCGGGTCGGTCGTGTCGAGATGCGCGTGGTATTGATCGGACTCCCAGTTGTTGTCCGGCGCGTCGTACGGGATCTGGTACAGATAGTTCTCGCCTCCGACGGGGTTCGGTCCGAGATTGACCGGGACGATCACCCCGCCGCCGATCGCCTTCGTCCAGGACAGACCCGTCTGGTAGTAGTGGCGCGGGCCGACGGGCGCGCCGGTGTTGTCGGCGGCCGTGACACTGATCCGGTAATGCGTCGCCCCCATCAGCCTCAGGTCCTCGCTGAACATGTAGTTCAGCTTGAGCGTGCCGCCCCAGTTGCGATGACGGTCGAGCACGTTGACGGCGGTGGGGAAGACGAGCCCGCTCGTCGCGCCCGGCGCGGCGACGCGATCCCATCCGGTTGACGCCGGCGTTTCGAGCTCGTTGCTGCCGGTGTCGCCGATGACATCGAGGTAGACGAACGTGCCGGTGCCCGGATCGCCGTTGTCGCGGCAACCGAACGCGAAGATCGAATACGACACCAGCTCGGCATCGTCGTTCGGGCCGAACCAGATGTTGGCGGCGACGCCGTCGTAGACCGTGATCCAACCCAGGCCGAAGTGCTGCTGGACCTTGTAGGCGTACTCGACGTGACAGAACGCGCGCAGCGGCCGCGGCCAGTCGCGCCAGCAGATGTTGAAGCGGCCGTCCGGGTTGATGTCGCCCTCGCCGACTTTCACCGGCGTGCTGCACGAGTAGTGCCGGCACCGCAGGTAGGCGCGGGCGTTGATGTAGGCCGGAATCTCCGCGGCCGGCAGCTTCCGCAGCGCCATCAGGTCGCGCTTGGCGAAGACGGCCTGGGTGTCGAGCGCGCCGTCGCGGAAAAACGCCGACTCCGGTCCAACCTGCGGCGACTCCGGGCCGGGATCCGGGCCGGGAATCGGCACAGGAATGAGGACGACTTCTTCCAGGTACTTGAGCAGATCGTCGAGCCGCGGGTCGTTGACGATCCACGGCTGGCAGCAGCACGTGCGCCGGTAGACGTCGACGCGGCCGTTGCAGATCACCGAGCAGCGATACGGCCACGCGATGAGCTCCGACACCGAGGTCGCGACCGGCAGGCGCTTGAGCTCGCTCGTCGCCGCCATGCGCGTGCTCATCGCGCGCGACAACGCCGGCTGTTTCGCGAGCACGACGAGGTCGTCGTACCACCACCGCGATCGCCGGCACAGCTTGACGTGACCGGTCACGCACGTGGTGTAGATGCGCCACAACTCCCACTGCGCGCGCGCGATCGCGATCTCGCCCTTCTCGAGCGCCGCGGTGAACTCGGCCGGACGATACTGCGCGAACGCTTCGAACGACGTGTTCGCGGCATCCTGCGTCGCGGGGCCAACGAGGACGCGATTCGCGTTCTTCAGCGCGTCGGCCGGCAGGTCGAATCGGCCGTCGGCAGCGACGGCCGCAGTGTGCAGCACCTTGCCGTCGCGACCCGTCAAGACGACGGCGATCGGCGGCGCTGTCTCACCGGCTTTGAGGCCCGTGAGGTTCAAACGATATCCGCTGGCCATGGAATCCCCCCAACTTCTGCAAGTCGTACGGTGAGCGGCTGGGGAGTCGCGGCCGGGGAGACCGCAGGTTATACACCGGCGGATGGTGCGGAGACGAAGGGACTTTGGATCAGGGGATCAGGTACGACAGGTTCTCTGGATGGCCCGGCTGGGGGCGTCTGGCCTGATCCGGAGTCCCTGTCGCACCTGTTGCTGCTACGAACCTACCGCGCGATCTTGAACGGCCCGATGAAGCTCGCCAGCGACGCGGTCGCCGCGGGCGCGAACGTGTCCGGCGTCGGCGCACCCTCGTTCGTGTACTGGTTGCAGCCGTTCTCGTCCTTCACCGAGTAATAGGTCATCGGCGTCGGATTCCCCTGCGGGAAATTCAACGTCGTGCCCTGCACCGTGCCGAATCGAAGCAAGTCAACGTACATCATGGCCTGCCCCGAGCAGTCGCTTGACGCGTAGTAGAACGCCGGCACGCCCGTCTCGAAGTTGCGCGAGCGCCAGTTGACCGCCACCCAGACCAGATCCCCGCCCACCTGCAGGGCCGCGAGACCCGGGTACTGGAAGACGCCGACCGCGACGTCGTTCTGATCGACGAGCTTCAGCGCGCCAACTCCAGGGAGGCCTTGCGGGCCCTGAGCGCCCGGCGCGCCGTCGATGCCGTTCTTGCC
>DATEGZ010000027.1:0-3121 GCA_035279905.1 Vicinamibacterales bacterium | reverse complement strand
AGGCGGCGCCGGCAGCGCGCGTCGATCGAGCTTGCCGCCCGCGGGCCGCGGCAGCGCGTCGAGCGGCACGAACACGCCGGGGACCATCGCCGCGGGCAGCCGCGTCGCCAGATGCCGGCGGAGCTCCTCGCCCGCGACAGCTTCTGCGGCGACGATGTAGGCGACGAGCCGCGGCGGCGTGCCGTAGGCGACGACCGCGGCGTCGCGGATCGACGGGTGCGCGCGGAGCGCCACCTCGATCTCGCCAGGTTCGACACGCACGCCGCGAATCTTCACCTGCGCGTCCGCCCGGCCCAGATACAGCAGCGCGCCGTCGCTGCGATACCGGACGAGATCGCCCGTGCGATACAGACGCGAGGCGCGGCCGGGCGTCGAGAACGGATCCTCGACGAAGACGTCGGCCGTCAGGTCGGGCCGCTGCCAATAGCCCTGCGCCAGACACGCGCCGCCGAGGTAGAGCTCGCCCGGCACACCAACAGGCACCGGCCGCATCTTCGCGTCGAGCACGTACGTGCGCACGTTGGCGATCGGCCGGCCGATGGGCACGGCGCGTTCGGCGATCTCTTCGACGTTGGCGCGCGTCATGTGCCACCAGACGTCGTCCACCGTCGCCTCGGCAGGTCCGTAGCCGTTCGAGAGCATCAGGTCGAGCGTCGAGAGGATGCCTCGCGCCACCTCCGGCGCCAGGGCCTCGCCGCCATAGGAGATCCGCCGCAGGCTCGAACACTGTTTGAAGCGGGGGTCGGCGAAGAGCAGCTCGAGGATCGACGGCACGATGGCCAGCACCGTCACGCCGTCTGCAAGAATCGTCTCGACGAGCGCCGACGGATCAGTGACGCCCGCGGTGGCCACGACGACCGACGCGCCGGCGATGAGCGGCTCGAAGATCTCGATGATCGACGAATCGAACGCGATCGACGAAGCGAGAACGACGTGATCCTCGGCCGAGAGCGGCAGCGCGCGTCGCGCCCACTCCAGGCGATTCGCCACGGCGGCGTGCGAGAGCATCACGCCCTTGGGCGCACCGGTCGACCCCGACGTGTAGATGATGCAATACAGATCGTCCGGCGAGGACGCGCGCCCGAGGTTGCCGTCCGCTTCCGCGGCTATTGCGTCACGCTCCTGATCGAGGCGTAACGCGCCGGGCCAGGAGTCCGATTGCCCGGACGTGATGACGACCGCCGGCGTCGCGTCCGCGTGGACCGCTGACAAACGCGCGGCCGGCTGCAGCGGATCGAGCGGCACGTACGCCGCGCCGGCCTTCAACGTCGCCAGGATCGCGACGACGAGATCGATCGTCGGCGCGAGCGCGATGCCGACACGGTCGCCGGACGCGACGCCGCGTGCAGCGAGCCTCCGCGCCAACCGGTTGGCGGAACGATTGAGGTCGAGATAGCTGATCGTCGCGCCGGCGCATCGCACGGCGATGGCGTCAGGCGTGCGCTCGACCTGCGCCTCGACGAGCTCGTGGACGCACCGGATGTCGAAAGCCGTCGCCGTGTCGTTCCACGCCATCAGCACGAGTTGCCGCTCGCCCTCCGCGAGCGGCGCCAGATCGTCGAGCCGCCGATCCGCGTGCGCGGCGCCATCGTCGAGCAGGCGCTCGAACTGGTCGAGCATGGCGTCGACCGTTGTCTCGTCCAGCAGCCCGGCGTCGTAGTCGAGGCGGCAGACGAGGCCGGCGCCGCTTCCCGCGCTCCCGCGATCGACGATGTCGAGCGCCACGTCGCCGATCGGGCCCGGCACGTCGATGGCGTACTCGTCGACGTCCAGCGTCGGGAAGGGTGAGGGCCGCGGCGGCAGGTTCCGGTAGTTCAGAAACGCCTGGAACAGCGGCGGCCGATCCGGATCGCGATCGACGCCGAGCGCGTCGACGACGCGTTCGAACGGCACCGCCTGATGCGCGTACGCGGCGATGGCGTCGCGCCGGACGCGAGCGACGAGCTCGCGAAATGTTGGATTGCCGGACACGTCGGCGCGCAACACGATCGTGTTCGCGAATGGTCCGATGAGTCCTTCCGCGCCGGCCGATCCGCGCCCGGCCACCGGCGTGCCGATCGCGATTTCCTCCTGCCGCGCAAATCGCGCCAGCATGGCCGCGAACGCCGACGTGAGGAGCATGAACGTCGTCGCCTGCTCGTGACGGCCGAACGCGTGCAGGCGATCGACGAGCGCCTGCGGCACGACGCGCGAGCGCCTGGCGGGTCTTGGCGTCCGGCCGCGCCCTCGCGGCCGGTCGGTGAGCAGGTCGAGCGTTGAGCGGGGCGGCGCGAGATAGTCCTGCCAATGCTTCAGGTGCGCCGCGAAGTCGGGCGATTGCAGCCAGTCGGCTTCCGCGGTGGCAAGGTCGGCAAACTGCGCCGGCAGCGCGGGCCAATCCACGGCCTGCGACCGAGCGTGCGCGGAATACGCCGCGCCGAGCTCGCGCTGCAGCACCGCCATCGACCAGCCGTCGCACACGAGGTGGTGAAGAGTCAGGACGACGACGTGATCGGTCTCGCTGAGTCGAACCACGAGGCACCGCACGAGCGGAGCCTTCGTGACGTCAAAGGGTCGCTCGATCTCGCCGAGCACCAGGCGATGAACGGCGGCGTCGCGCTCGCCGGGCGCGACGTCCGAGACGTCGCGGCGTTCCGGCACGACGGCGGCGCGCGGCTCGACGATCGCGACAGGTTGTCCGTCGACCTCTCGAAACGCGGTACGCAGGATCTCCTGACGCGTCACCACAGCGTCAAGACCCGCATCGAGCGCCCGGATATCCAGCGGACCGCGAACACGCCACGCCGCGTAGTCGTGGTACGTCACGTCGCCGGGTGACCATTGATTGAGGAACCACAGGCGCTGCTGGGCAGAGGACAGCGAAACGGGTCCAGCCGGGCGTTGACGGACCGGCGGCGCCGCGGGCGCCGATCCGGCGTGCTCGATGGCGCGCGCGAGGCCGGCGATCGTCGGCTCCTCGAAGAGGACGACGACGGACTGCTCGACGTGCAGCATGTCTCGCACGCGCGAGAGGACCTGGGCGGCAAGAATCGAATCGCCGCCGGCATCGAAGAAGGACTGATCTTCCGCGACGCTATCGACGCCGAGCACGTCGCACCAGATGGCACTGACGATGCGTCGC
>DATEGZ010000026.1:0-25712 GCA_035279905.1 Vicinamibacterales bacterium | reverse complement strand
GCGGCGGCGGATTCGGCGGCGGCGGAGGCGGCGGCCGCGTCGCGCCGGGCACCTACAAGGTCACGATGACCGCCGGCGGCAAGACCTACACGAGCACGATCACCGTGCGTCAGGATCCGTTGCTGAAGGACGGCGACTCCGGCGGCGGAGGGAACTGACGCACGAATTGGGATATTGAGTCATTGAGTCATTGGGTTATTGGGTCATTGGGTTATTGGCGCACGTCGTCCAATATCCCAATGGCTCAATGGCCCAATGACCCAATGACGTGACTACCTGCTGAGTCTCGTCACTTTCCCCGACGCTATCTCGACCGTGTAAATCGCCCTCGGCAGCTTGCTGTCCTGCGGCGACTCGGGCGTCGCCTCCGGCACCTGGACAAAGACAATGTGGCGGCCGTCGGGCGACCAGCGCGGATCGATCGCGCTGCCCGAGGCCAGCGTGACCAGCGGCCGCTGATCCTTCCCGTCCGCGGTCATCGTGAAGATCTGCGTGCGTCCGCTCCGCCAGCTCATGAACGCAATCTGCTGACCGTCCGGCGACCACGACGGGTACATGCCGTTGTCCGGATCCTGCGTCAGCGGCGTCATCACCTTGGTCCAGAGGTCGAACACGTTGACGTCGCGGCCGACGTGGAACGCGAGCTTCTTGCCGTCCGGCGAGAACTGCGGGAACCAGGCCGACCCCACGGTCGTCACCCGCTCGACGTTCGATCCGTCGGCGGCCATCGTGTACACGTCGAAGCCCTTGCCCGGCGTCGCGCGATCGGACATGAACGCGATCGTCTTGCCGTCGGGCGACCACGCGGGCGAGACGTCGCGCGCCGGATTCTTCGTGAGCCGCTTGAGCTGCGTCTTGTCGAGATTGACGACGTAGATTTCGAAGTTGCCGTCGCGGTCGGTGTCGAACGCCAGCCGGCGGCCGTCGGGCGACACGGCCGGTGAGCCGTCGTCGGCCGGATTCTGGACGAGCGACGTGAGCCCGGATCCGTCGGCGTTCATCATCAGGATGTCGCCGTTGCTCTCGCCGCGCTCGGAATAGAAGACGACGTGCTTGCCGTCGGCCGCCCAGGCCGGCGACCCTTCGCGCACGGGCGGGGTGTGGCTGAGCCGATCCCACGCGAACCAGCCGACCGAGACCACGAGCACCGCGGCAGCGCCGAGCAGGAGGCTCCAGCTGTGCGTCTGACGGTTGCCGCGGCGTTTCTCGCGCTCGCGATCGGCCTCGCGGCGCTGCTGGCGCGTGCTTGCCAAGTCCTCTCCTCTGGCCGTGTATCGTCCGCAGACGACCAGCGGTGCAATCTTACAACTCTGTCAGACGCCTAACCGAACTGGTTCCAGCCGAGGGGCAAGCAAATGAATCACACCGAGGGCCACCAGATATGCGCACCCGGCCACAATGAAGACGGGGACGTACGTGCCGGTGGCCTCCAGCACGTAGCCGGTGATCTTGGCGATGAGCATGCCGCCAATCGCGCCCGTCATGCCGCCGAATCCGACCACCGACCCGACGGCGTGCCGCGGAAACGTGTCGGACGTGAGCGTGAAGAGATTCGCGGACCAGCCCTGGTGCGCGGCGGCCGCCAGACCGACGAGCGACACCGCGAGCCAGAGGTTGCCCGCGTTCGAGGCAAAGACGATCGGCACGACGGCGAGCGCGCAGACGAGCATCGCCGTCTTCCGCGCGCGATTCACGCTCCATCCGCGCGCGATGAGCGACGACGACAGCCAGCCGCCGCCGATGCTGCCGACGTCGGCAGCCAGATAGATCACGACGAGCGGCAATCCGATCGACGTCAGGTTGAGTCCGTAGTTCCGGTTGAGGAAATCAGGAATCCAGAATAAATACAGCCACCAGATCGGATCAGTCAGGAACTTGCCGATCGCAAACGCCCACGTCTGCCGGTGCGGCAGGATCTGCCGCCACGGCACGGGCACGACGGGCTCTGCCGGATCGCTGCGGATGTAGGCGAGCTCGGCCGGGCTGAGCCGTGGATGCGTTTCGGGCTTGTCGTAGAGCGCGAGCCACGCGACGAGCCAGAGGAAGCCCAGCGCGCCCGTCGCGATGAACGACCACGCCCACCCGTACTGCAGCGTGAGCCACGGCACGACGAGCGGCGTGACAAGCGCGCCGACGTTGGTGCCGGAATTGAAGATGCCCGTGGCGAGCGCGCGTTCTTTTTTCGGGAACCACTCCGCCACGGTCTTGATCGCCGACGGGAAGTTGCCCGACTCCCCCAGTCCGAGCAGCCCGCGCATCAGCATGAAGCCTGCGACCGAGGTCGAGTATCCCAGGCCCAGGAACGACAGCACCCGCGCGGTGGCCGGACCGAAGAGCGTCGCCTGCGCGTGTCCGATCGCTGCGAGGCTCCACAGCACGATCGCGACGGCAAAGCCCACGCGCGTGCCCACGCGATCGATCACCCGGCCCGCGACGACGAAGCCGATCGCGTAGGCGAGCTGGAACGCAAAGATGATGTCGGCGTAGTCGACTTCCGACCAGCCGAAGTCATGCTGCAGCGTCGTCTTCAGGATGCCGATGACTTGCCGGTCGACGTAGTTGATCGTCGCCGCCAGGAACAACAGCGCGCAGATCAACCAGCGCAGGTAGCCGGATCGCGATGCGGGTGCGGCCATGGACCCTCGAGAAGACGCGCGTCAGATCGTGGGATTGCGGCGGTGAATCGCGAACTCGCGATGCCCCAGACTCTCGGCCGTCGTGAGCTTGCCCGACGCGACCGCGAGCACTTCGTCGAAGAGCCGGCCGGCGGCGTCCTCGAGCGACTCGGTGTCCGCGATCACGCCGCTCACGTCGAGATCGATGTTGTCGGACATCTGCTGCGCCGTCCGTGCGTTGCCGGTGATCTTCACGACGGGGGCGACGGGATTGCCGGTCGGCGTGCCGAGGCCGGTCGTAAACACCACGACCTGCGCGCCGCCCGCGACCATGCCGGTGACCGACTCGACGTCCAGGCCGGGCGTGTCCATCACGGTCAGGCCGGGCCGCGTGATCCGGCCGGCGTACGGCACGACGTCGACGAGCGGCGATCGCTCTCCGCCCTTCTCGGTCGCGCCGAGCGATTTCTCTTCGATCGTCGTGAGCCCGCCGCGGATGTTGCCCGGCGACGGCTGCGTGCCGCGGATGTCGAGGCCGAGCGCCATCGCCTCGGCCTCCACGCGATCGATCACGCGCAGCAGCTGCCGCCCGACGTCGGGCCGGGACGCCCGCGCGGCGAGCACGTGTTCGGCGCCCATGATCTCGGCGATCTCGCCGAGCACCGCGGATCCGCCGAGCTCGACGAGCCGATCGGCCACGCGGCCGAGCGCCGGATTGGACGCCAGGCCTGACGTGTAGTCCGATCCGCCGCATTTGAGCGACAGGATCAGCGAGTTGGCGTCGCACCACTCGCGCGACGCCGACGCGATGCCCGCGGCGAGCTGTTCGGCGATCTGCCGTCCTTTGCCGATCGTCCGCAGCGTGCCGCCCTCGCCCTGAATCGAGACGATCTGCGCCGGCTTGCCCGCGCGCTTCGCCGACTCCGCGAGCGACTGCGCGATGACCTGCTCGCAGCCGAGTGCGACGACGAGCACGGCGCCGACGTTCGGATGCTGGCAGTACGCGGCGAGCGTCTCGTGCGTCGTGTGCATGTCCGGCCCGAGCTGGCCGCAGCCCGCCAGGTGCGGCAGCGGCGCGGCGACACCCGGCAGCACGCTCGCGATGCGCTCGCAGACGACCGACGCGCAGATCACCGTCGGCACCACGAGCACGTGATTGCGCACGCCGACGCGTCCATCCGGACGCCGATATCCCCAGAATCCCGGCCGCTCAGTCATCCGCTGCCTCCGACGCGCCCAACCCGTTTCGCTCGTCCGCCGGCTCGGCCAGCCGCACGCCCGGCTCGGGCGTCACGCGGCCTGCCGCCAGGTCGCCTCGCCCGCGCGAGCTCGACACGTTGTGCGTGTGCACGTGCGCGCCCGCGCGAATCGCCGACGTCGCGGTGCCAATCGCGCTGCCGTACTTCACGACCGCGCTGCCGGCCGCGATGTCGACGAGCGCGATCTTGTGGCCCGAGGGAATCAGCTCGCACGCCACCACCGCGCGGCCGCCCGCGTCGACGCGCCGGCCCGCCTCGAGCGGCTCGAGCGCCGTCGCGACGTTGTCGCGATCGCTGATGACGAGCGCGGGCTTCATTGATTCACTCCGCTCGCGAGAAATCCGCCGTCCACGACGATGAGCTGGCCGGTGACGAAGCTGGCCGCGTCGGACGCGAGGAACACCGCGGCGCCGACGAGCTCCTCGACCTGTCCAAACCGCCGCATCGGCGTCCGCTGCAGAAACTCCTGGCCGCGCGGCGAATCGAGCAGCGCGCGATTGAGGTCCGTGCGGAACACGCCGGGCGCGATCCCGTTGACCGTGACCCCGCGCGGCGCCCACTCGACGGCAAGCGCGCGCGTGAGCCCGGCGACGCCCGCCTTGCTCGCCGTATACGCCGCCACTTCGAGCAACCCCACGAACGACGCCAGCGACGCGATCGTGATCACGCGCCCGCGGCCGCGCGCCAGCATCGGCGCGCCGAACACCTGGCACGTGTGCAGCGTGCCCGTGAGGTTCGTCGCGAGGATCTGATCCCAGTCGGCGTCCGTCATCTCCGCCGTCGGCACGCGCTTCGTCATCCCCGCGGCCGAGACGACGACGTCGATCGCGCCAAATTCCTTGAGGCACGCGTCACGCACGCGCGCGAGCGACGCCGAGTCGCTCGCGTCGCACGGCATTCGCAGCGATCGCCGGCCGCGCGCTTCGATCGCGGCCGCAACCTCGGTCACGAGCGCCTCGCGCCGGCCCGTGGCGACGACGTTCGCTCCGGCGTCGGCCAGACCGAGCGCCAGCGCGCGCCCGATGCCGCTCGTGCCGCCCACGACCACCGCCGTCCGGCCCGACAGATCGAAGAGCGATGCCCCCATCAGTGCGCGTTCCGGCCCTTCCGCGGTGTCGTCCGGCGCGCGGCCGATCGGCCCGCGGCCCCTTCTGCCTGCCGCCGCGTCGCGGCCGGCACGTCCGTCGGCTCCTGCGCCTGATACGAGCTGGCCTGCTGCAGATGATCCTGCATCGCGCGCCGCGCGGCTTCCGCGTCACGCGATCGCACGGCCTGATAGATGCGCCGGTGCATCTCCGCGGCATCGCGCAGATCGCGATCCGACGCGCGCACGGCGGTCTGACGCCGGCGCTCGTAGTAGAGCGCGGAGACCATCTCGACGATCGACGCCACGATCGGATTGCCGGACGCGGCGGCGAGCGTGCGATGAAAGTTGATGTCGTGCACAAGAAAGCGCTGCGGATCGCCCATCGTCGCGAAGAGGCTCGCGACTTCCTCGGCGAGCGACGCGAGTTGCTCAGGAGTCGCGCGCTCGGCGGCCAGACCGGCAGCGCCGACTTCGAGAATGCGCCGCGCCTCGTACATCTCCTCGCGCGTGAAACCGTGGAGCGCCGCCAGAAAGCTGAGCGGCTCGGATCCGAGCGTCGGCGGACCTTCGGGGATGTAGGTGCCGGAGCCGTGGCGCGACTGGATGACGCCCATCGCGGCGAGCGCGCGCAGACCCGCGCGCACGGTCGGGCGGCTCACGCCGATCTGCAGCGCGAGATCGCGCTCGGCCGGCAGGCGATCGCCGGGACGAAGCGATCCGCGTTCGATCAGCCCGCGCACGTGCGCGACGACTTGTTCCGTACTGCCTTCCGCCATGACTCCGTCCTTCCGCTTGCGGCGCCGGCTACTTGCTCGCAATCTGCGTCGTCACCGGCGTGCGCAGCCGGGCCGACCATTCGTCCAGGTACTTGTCCCACGCGGCGACGCTCGTGATCTCGCCCGCTTTGTCCCAGGCTGTGCCGGCCCAGTACACGGCGGGCGTGCCGCCGGGCACGCGCGTCACGACGAGGTAGTTGGGATCCACGCGCGGCATGTCGACGAGGTCGCGGGGATCGACGATGATCCCGCAGCCCAGATTCCCGTCCTCGCCCTTGAACGCTTCCCACGTGCGCAACACGCCGGCGTCGCGGCGTTCCGAGACCTGCGAGCCCGCGTTGTTCTTGATGCCGGCCGCCTGCTGCAGCGGCCGCGGCGACGGCACGCGATAGAAGCTCTCGAAGCGATTGAGATGGTGGCCGGCGTCGAGCGTCACGCGCTTGACTTCGGCGACGCGCTGGCCGGCCGCCGTCCACCCGTCGTAGGTGAGCTCGAACATCACGCGAATCGGGCCGTTGGCGAGCGATCGCGTGTCGCGGAAATTGACGGACGGATACAGCTTGCCGTCCTGAAAGATGCCGTTGCCCCCGCACCCGCGCGAGCTGCCGGACGAGTACAGGTCCGCGCCTTCCCCGCTGTCGCGGTGGTAGTCGTCGATCATGTACCAGTCGTTGATGATGAGCCGGTGCGTGCGTTTGACCCACACGTCGACGGCGCTGCTCGTGAGCGGTTCCTGCGCCCATGTTTCGAGCGCCGCGCCGTACATCCGATGCGCGACGACGTCGTTCTCCCACGCGTAGTCATCGCGCCGTTCGCGAACGAACCGGCCGTACGCCTTGAACTCGTCGCGTGACGGGATGTGCCGATCGGCGACGCTGAGCGTGAACGTGCGCGTCGCGCTGGCTGCCAGATCCGCCTGGAAGATCACCTGCTCGAACGTCCCGTCGTCGTTGAGATCGACGGCCTGGGTCAGCAAGTCCTTACCGGACGCGTCGTCACGCACGTGGACCTTGCGCACGTCGTCGAACGTCAGGACGCGCTGCAGGTCGGCAACCGGCATCTCGATCGTCTCCGCCGGGCGCGCGATCGCGAGCGGGTTCTTGACGGTGATCACGGCGCCTTTCGCGGGCGGTGCTTGCTGGTCGCGCGCCGACACGCCGGCGGCCGCGGCGGCGAGCGCGAACGGCACGGCGAGGACGAGGGCGCGGGTGATCGTGCGGGTCACGGCTGGCCTCCGGGCGTCTTGGGCGCGTTTTTCGGACGGTAGTGGAACGTGTTGAGCGTGTGATCGATGTCGAACGAGCGCAGCAGCGTCAGCATCTCGGCGCCGGCCATCAGCACGGGGCCGTAGCCCTGCATCGCGTCGAGCCGCGTCGGCCGGTTGTAGTAGTAGAGCGCGTCGTAGGCGGCCGTCGTCGCGTAGCAGATGCCTTCGACCTGACCGTCGAGATGAATGCGCTGCGCGACCGCTTGCCAGCCCGCCTGCGCGACCGGTGCGTAGATCGGCGGCAGCCAGCCGCGATTGACGCCGCGCGCGATCGCGAACGTGTACATCGCGGTCGCCGACGTTTCGAGGTAACTGTCGGGACGATCGATCAGCTGATGCCAGAAGCCCGTCGCGCTCTGGAAGGGCACGTGACCGCGCACGGAACGCCGGAAGAGGTCGAGCACCTTCGGGCGATCCGGATGCGTCTCGGGCAGCACGGTGAGCAGCTCGGCCATCGCCATGACCACCCACGCGTCGCCGCGCGCCCAGTGGAACGCAGGATCGGCTTCGCCGGCGCTCGCGAACCACGCGTGATCGAAGAGCCCGGTGGCCGGATCCATCAGGTGTTCGCTGAACTTCAGCACCTGGTGCGCGGCGTCGTCGAAGTACGCGCGATCGCCCGTCAGATCGCCCATCTGCGCGAGGAACGGGATGCTCATGTACGCGTCGTCTGACCAGACGGTGGGCCACTGCGGGCGCTTGCGCGCGAGCGTGCCGTCGGGGAGGCGCGTCATCTTGTGCGAGATGAATTCCGCGACGACGTCGATCGTCGCGCGGTAGCGGGGATCGGCCTTCTTGTGAAACGCCTTGATGAGCGCCGCGCCGATCGCGCCGCAGTCGTCGAGCTCGCGCATGTCGAGCAGGCGGCGGTAGCCGTACGGCTGCGGCCCGAACGTCTTCGCCTGATCGCGGAAGTAGTCGAGGTGGTCGAAGATGAAGTCGAAGTTCTTGAGCGTGTACTGCTGGAACGACTGATCGCCGGTCACGTCGCTCGCGAGCAGCATGCCGGCGAGCACGACGCCCATCGAGTACGTCCAGTCGTTGAACTCGCCCTGGCTCAGATCGATGCCGATGGTCTTGGACGGCGCGGGATCGGTCACCGTCTGCCCCGTGGCCGTGTCGACGAGGCGGTACGGCGTGGAGCGAACGAAGTGGTCGCGCACGCGGCCGAGCGCCGCGGTGATGTCGGCCTCGGCGGGCACCGTGTAGTCCACACCGGGCGCGAGCGACGGCGCCTGGTACGCGGGATCGCTGCGGCCCGTCGCGCGCCAGTCGCGGGCGGCGGTGCCGGGCGCCTGCGCCTCGCGGGTGCAGGCCACCGGACTCATGGCCAGAAGGACGAAGACAAGGCCCTGCCGCGCCGCCCGGTGCCGGGTCATGGAGGTACTGGTATAACCACTTTCGAGCCCGGAATCAACAAATTCCATGCGGTATCGCGCGATCCCGCCGTTTCCCGCCCCGCGCGATACCCGGGGCCAGAAGGCGAATGGTATAGCCACTTTAGGGGGTCGGATCTGGATCCGACCCCCTCATAATGCGCATGCTTATGGCCGCGCTGACGCCGACGCCTGCCGACAAGTTCACGTTTGGACTCTGGACCGTGGGGAATCGCGGGCGCGACCCGTTCGGCGAGCCGGTGCGGCCGCCGCTCGATCCCCTCGCGGCCCTGCAGCACCTCAAAGCGGCGGGCGCGTACGGCGTCAACCTGCACGACAACGACCTCGTGCCGATCGACGCGTCCCCGGCCGATCGCGATCGCATCGTCCGCGACTTCCAGCGTGCGCTCAGCGCCACGGGCCTGGTCGTGCCAATGGCGACGACCAATCTCTTCACGGACCCGGTCTTTCGCGACGGTGCGTTCACGTCGCACGACCCCGCCGTGCGGGCCTACGCGCTTCAGAAGACGATGCGCGCGATGGAGCTGGGCGTGGAGCTTGGTGCGAGGACCTACGTGTTCTGGGGCGGACGCGAGGGCGCGGAGGTCGATGCCGCGAAAGATCCGATCGAGGCGATCAAGCGATTCCGCGAGGCGATCAACTTCCTCTGCGCGCACGCGATCGATCACGGCTACAAGCTGAGATTCGCGCTCGAGGCCAAGCCCAATGAGCCGCGCGGCGACCTCTACTTCCCCACCACGGCCTCGTACCTCGCGTTCATCTCCACGCTGGACCACCCGGACATGGTCGGCGTGAATCCCGAGGTCGCGCACGAGCACATGTCCGGCCTCAATGTGTATCACGTCGTCGCGCAGGCGATCGAAGCGGGCAAGCTGTTCCACATCGATTTGAACGATCAGAAGTTCGCGCGCTTCGACCAGGACCTGCGATTCGGATCCGAGTCGCTGAAGACGCTGTTCTTCGTCGTCAAGCTCCTCGAGGAGTCCGGCTACGACGGCCCGCGGCACTTCGACGCGCATCCGTACCGCACGGAGAATGCCGACGGCGTCTGGGATTTCGCGCGCGGGTGCATGCGCACCTACCTGCTGCTCAAGGACAAGGCGCGGCAATTCCGGCAGGATCGCGAGATTCAGGCGCTGCTCGCCGAGATTCGAGGCGACGGCCGGGACGGACCGCCGGCCGCGTACTCACGCGACGCGGCGGTGCTGCTCAAGCGGCGCGAGTTCGATCGGCAGGCGCTCGCGGCCAGGCGGCTGCCCTACGAGCAGCTGGATCAGCTCGTGATCGATCTGCTACTGGGCGTGCGCGAGTAGCGCAAGCTCGTCACGCTCGAACTCGGCGTACCGAGATCGCAGATCGGCGTACATCTTCACGCGTTCCGGCACGGGCGCGACGCGCGAGCCGGGGATCGGCTCGGCGATGTGCCGGACGATCGTCGTCCACGGAATCTCGCGTCCGCGCGATCGCGCGTCCGCGTGCCACGCGCGCAGCGTGGCGCCCAGACACGCGGAGTTGCCGACGGGAAATTGGAATACGTCGGCGCCGAACACGTCGGCCATCACCTGCAGGATGTCGCGATTGGCGGACGCGCCGCCCGTCGCATGAATCGTGTGCGCCGCGACGCCCATCCACGCCGAGTGGTTGGCCATCGCGATCATCTGCGCTTCGACCACGGCGCGGACGTTCGCGGGCGCGTCGCCCGAATCGAGGTGACGCCGCCGCACCGCGGCCGCCGGCACGTGCGGGGTGATCTCCGGCACGAACCAGGGCAGCAGGAGCGCGCCGCGATTCCCCGGCGGCGCGGCGGCAAGCGCTGCCGAAAAGCCCGGCCAGTCCAACCCGTACGTATCGCGCACGCGCTCCCGCGTGAGCGATCCGTTGCTGAAGACCGTGAGTCCCATGAAGTCGCCGGTCGGCGCGCCGAAGACGTGGCCCGTGCCGCCCGAATCGATGCGCGCGGCTCGCATGAGCCCGAAGAGCGTGTCACTCGTGCCGAGCGAAATGCCGACGCGTCCTTCGTCGACCAACCCGGTGCCGACGAGGCTGCACGGGTTGTCGCCGGACCAGACGATGACGCTCGCGGCTGGAAGGCCGTAGCGATCGCGCCAGTACGGCGCGAGCGCGCCGGCGACCGTCGATGACGGCGAGATCGACGGAAGTTTCTCAGCCAGATCCGGCGCCGTGGCCGCGAGCGCGGCGGGCGCCCACACACGCCGCGCGAGGTCCATGAGATTCATCCCCGACGCGTCGCCCGGCTCGAGCGGCGCGTCGCCGCCGGCAAGCAGCGACGCGAGAAACGAGCTGACGAGATGAATCCGGGCGGTCTGCCGGTACGCCTCCGGCTGCGTCTTCGCGAACCGGCGAATCTGCGGCCCCGTGAGGCGCTCGAACGCGCGCGATCCCGTGAGCCGCGCGACCTCCGCCGCGCCGCCCATCGCCGCCGTGATCTCCTGGCACTCGTCGGCGGTGCTCGTATCGAGCCACACAGGCGCGACCGGGCGCGCGAAGATGCCGGCGATCTGCTCGACCAGCGGCCGCGACGACTCGAGCGACGCGAGCGTCCGGGCCGCCGTCGCGTTCAAATACACGCTCCCGTGTTGCTGCGCGGATCCCGAGATCGCGGCGACGCGCGAGACATCGAGTCCCGATCGCGCGACCGCCGCCATCGCGCGATCGAGCGCGTCCACCCACATGAGCGGCGGCGCGACCGCGACGCGCGGGTCGGCCGAGGGCAGGATGCCGTGCCGGGTACCGTACGCCGGCAGGTCGCGATCGAAGTTCGTCGTGTGCTCGAACACCAGGCGCGGCGGGTCTGACGACGCGTCGAGCGCCTGCAGCGTCAGGTGTTGCGTGCTGGCGTCAAGACCGAGATACAGCGACAAGGCGCGAAGATCCTAGCGCGTCCGCTACCGTACGCGCTTGACCCACGCCGGATACTCGTCGGCGAGCAGCGCCGTCGCGTAGGTGCCGTACCACGCGTAGCCCGTGCGGCGCTCCAGCTCGATCTCGGCGAGCCGGTAGCGAACGATGCCGTCCCGGCCGGAGAAGATCGGGCGATTCGTGCCGATCTCATAGAAGCGCGCCCAAATCGGCGGCGCGGCGGCGTCGTCGGCGACGACGACATCGTAGCCGCCGGCGGCAGCCGGGTCGGGGCGCCGATCGACGCGAATGCCGCTGAGCTGTGCCTTTTTCAGCCAGACCACGGCGGCGTCGATCGACGCGATCACCGCGGCGTCCGGCTTGTCGATCTGCATCAGGAATCGTACGACGCTCACTGTCTCGCGACTCGCGATCGACGGGTGTTCGTACGCGCGCCCCGCCGCCGGGGCGAGCGTCGTCTCGTCGTGCTGCTGGCACCAGCCGGTCAGCGTCGGGCCCACATGAATCTGCGTCGCGAGAATCACGCGGACGCCGCGAGCGACCGCGTCGTTCGCGCGCGTGCGGCGCGCGGCGTCCACGAACGCGAACATCGGACGCGCCCGCGCGACGTCATCGAGCAACTGCAGCACGCCGGTCATCGCCTCGTCGTTGAACGTGATGCGGCGCGAGTAGTCGCCGCGCAGCGGAAAGTACTGGGGCCAGCCGCCGTTGGCGTACTGCGCCGCCAGCAGAAAATCGACGCCGGCCAGAAACGAGGTCCGGAATAGATCGTCGCGCGTCGCGGCGTATACCCGCGCCAGGTACCGCATCTCAGTGACCGTGGCGCCGTTGTCGATCGTCGAGTCGTCCTGCGCCTGCTCGAGCAACAGCGTCACGCGCTCGTCGGCGTTCAGCGCACGCGCCTTGTCGAGATTCTTCGGCCAGCCGCCGGTGTGCCGTTGGTACAGCACGACGTTGCCGGCGATGCGGATCGACTCGTCGCTCCCATACCAGGCGTCCGGCTGGCGCAGCACGTCGGCCCACGCGATCGGCGGCGTGGCGGTTGCGGCGCCCGGTGGGCGCGGCAACGGCGCGGCGTTCGCCTTGCCCGCTGAGGGATGCGCGGGCACGCGAGCAGGATCCCAGCCGTCCGATCCGGCGAGCACGCGGATGACGGTGATTGCCTGCACGTCGGCGGCCGAGAGCGGCTTCGCCCACGCGACACGCTCGGTGGCACTCGCCCCGGGGCCGGTGCTCCCGAACTCGCTGAATCGCGCGGTGCGCTCACGCTCCGGCCGATCCCAGTTGTGCCACCCCGCGGGCCGGATGACGTCCGTCATCCGCGTGTTGAGAAACGTGACCTGGGCGAAATCGCGCCACGGCCGGCCGAGGTACGTCTTCACGTTGGGCGAGTCCGCGGTGATTTGTCCGTTCGCAAACACGAAGCCGAACGGCTGCTCGGCGGGCGTGGAGGCGGCCGTCAGATAGCCGTCGCGCCACGCGTGCACGTGCGCGCGCTCGAAGAACGCCGTCGCGCCGCCGAAGATGAAGTCGACGTGCCCGGCGATGAACGCGTCCTCGATGTACTGCCGGCCGCGATCGAGCAGCATCGTGTCCTGCCAGCCGAGGAAGCGGCAGTTGCGCAGCACGACGCGATCGCCGTCGACCCGAATCGCGAGCGCCTGCCCCACCGGACCGGCGTCGTTCTGAATGGTGAGGTTCTCGGCCGAGAAGTCGTCGGCATCCACGTACATCGTCGGCGTGCGGAACGTGCCGATCGGCTGGCCGTCCAGTCCGGCGTCGGACGCTTTGAGGCCGTAGGTGATGATCGTGCGGGCCGGATCTTCGCCGACGAGCGCGACGAATCGCTTCTCGCGCTGGACGTACACGAGCTCGTGGTACGTGCCCGCCTTGATGAAGATGACCCAGCGATGATTCGCGTCGGTCGACTGCGGTGCGGCGTTGATCGCCTCCTGCACCGTGCGGTACTGCGCGCTCCCGTCGGACGCCACGACCGCGTCAGGCCGCTCGACCTGCGCAGCGGCCAGGCACAGGAACGCGAGAACGATGGGGACGGAGCTTTTTTCCACAGATGTGGGCCGTCGGGGGACGGAGGTCCACCCGAGCTCCGTCCCCATTGTGCCCACACCTGCGGAAAAAAGCTCCGTCCCTAGAACGTCAACCTCAGTCCGATCTGAAGGTCGCGCGGGTTGTTGCGATCGGTGTTGACGATACCGAACAGCCCGTTGTTCGCCTTCGGATCGACGCCCGGGTTCCACAGCACCGTGTAGTTCAGCGCGTTGATCCACTCGAACCGCACCTGCAGCTTCATCTCGCGCGGCAGCGAGAAGTTCTTGTAGAGCCCCATGTCGAGCAGGTGGAGATTGTCGCTCCGGACGTTCGGCAGTGTCGACGGGAAGTAGCGCACGTTGTTGTTCAGGTTGATGCGCGTGTCCGCGCGCTGCTTCACCGGATCGTCCGCGCCGTTGGTCTGCACCGCCGCGTCGTGGAAGTAGAAGCACTTCGTGTCCCAGCCCGGCACGTCGAGGCCGGCGATTCCGCCGCTCACCTTCTCGCCGATGTGCGACACGAGCGAGCCCGGATCGCCGCAGCTGGCGTCCCAGTAGATGTTGTTCGTGAACGTCAGCGGGAAGCCGGACTGATACTGATAGGTGCCGCTCAACTGCCAGCCACCGAGCACGGCGTCCGTCGTGCCGCCCCACTCGTGTCCCCATTTCTCCTCGCGGCCGAACGGCAGCCGCACGCTTCCGCCAACCGAGAAGCGATTCGGCCGGTCGTTCGGTGAGACGCGATCTTCGAGCTGGCCGTCCGCCGGGTTGAGGTAGTTCATCTTGTCGCGCAGCGACGAGTGCGTGTACTGCATCGTGAACGAGTTGCCGCTGCGGAACCGCTTGTCGAGCTGGAACGTGATCGCCTTGTAGCGATCCGAGCCCACGTACTTCTCGATGGCGAACGTGCCGAACTGCGGATACGGGCGGAGCAGCTGGTTCTTCGCGACGGTCGCTCCGTTGATCGCGCTCCCCGGCAGGAGGCCCTGGAACGGGTTCGCGACGTTCGCGGACAGCGCCGTTTCCACCGCAGCGTCACGTGTGCGCGACGTCGAGAGGTACTGGATCGGAATGTTGTTGACCTGCTGCACCACCGGCAGACTGCTGCCGCGCGATCCGAGGTACGTCACGGCCGCGACGAATCCCATGCCGAGATCGCGCTGCGCGCTCAGCTCCCAACGGGTGTAGTACGGCGTCTCGCGGTCCGGCTGGTAGATCGTGCCGAGGTTCTGTCCAAGCTGGCTCTGCAGGCCCAGGGCCGATCCCACGGGCTGCGTGAGCTGGCCGCTCGGAATCGGATTGGTCAGGTTCGCGCCCGTGAACGTGATGCCGTTGTCGGTGCTGGTGATGATCGCGGTGGGCTGCGAGAACCCGGCCTGGTTGATGTTGTCGAAGAAGTAGTCGTACGAGAACAGCCCCACGCCGCCGCGCACGACCATCTTCTCGTTGACCGCGTATTCAGCAGCGCCGCGCGGCAGGAACTTCAACTTCGTGTTGTTCACCGGGCCGTCCGCGAAGAGCAATCCGCCCGTCGCGTGGAAATTCGCCACGGGGATCTCGGGAATCGGCGCCTTGGCGTAGTTGGCCTGTGCCTGCCCCTCGATCGGGTTTGGCGTCGTGAAGTCATAACCCGCGAGGTTGCGGTTGTCGACTTCCGACATGCCGGTGTTGATTTCGAGTCGCGCGCCGAGATTGACGGTCAGCTTGCCGCTCACGCGCCAGTCGTCCTGCAGGAACAATCCGTTCTGCGCCTGACGGAACGAGCCGGGCGACGCGATCTCGAACTGGCTCGCGCCGTTTGACGTGACGCCGGAGATCGACGCCGTCGCCACCGTGCCCGTCTGCGTCGTCGGCAACCCGAGCAGGAACTGCGCCCAGGACTGCGCCCGATCGTTGAACGACGCCGAGTTGTTCAGGCGTGTATAGGCGCCGTTGAACAGATACCGTCCCGCGGGATATCCGTCGTTGATGATGTTCCAGCGCTGGTAGCGGTACTCGTAGCCCGCGCGCGACGTGTGCTCGCCCCACACCTTCGTGAGCGTCGGCGAAATCGACACCGTGTACATCGGCCGCGCGAAGCCGTCGTTCCAGTCGGAGCGCATCGCGCCGAGCGAGGAGATCGTCGACCCCGAGTTCGTCGAGCTGAAGCTGCCGAAAGTGAAGAACGGCAGGTACTGATAGCCGTTCATCAGCCCGACCGCCGTCGACGAGAAGCCGAGCTTGGCCGGATCGATCGTTTGCGCCGGGTCTCGCCATTCGCCGAACCGCGTCGAGCTGACGCGCACGTCCATCAGCATCGTGTCGGACCACGTCGACGTGTAGCCGCCCGACAGGCCGGTGTTCGACCGGTAGTCGAAGCCTTGCGTCACCGCGATGCCATTGATCTGGCCGTTGTTCGTCGCGTTCGACGCGTCCTGCGCCCAGTTGTAGCGATCTTCCTGGCGCTTGTTGTAGTACGTGCTCACGAACATCCGGTTGGCCGAGGTGAAGTTGTGATCGACGCGGCCGAGGTACGAGTTGTAGTCGTACGGCCGGAGTCCGTTCGTGAAGTAGTTGCCGTTGGTGCCCGGCCGGTTCGGCAGCGGATACAGCGCCGCATACGCCGCCGCGACCGAGTTGATCCGGCTCGGATCAATCTTGTTGTTGGCGAACGCCGTCCTCGTGCCGGTGCTGGTCACCGTGTTCGGGTCATAGATGAGCGTCGAGAACTCGCTGAAGTCGCCGGCGCGCATCTTCTCGGTCGGCACCGTGTAGGTCGCCGGCTCCGGCTGCACGTCGCGCAAATGCTCGTAGGACGCCATGAAGAACGTGCGGTTCTTGATGACGGGGCCGCCCACCGTGCCCGTGAACCGGTTGTACGTCCGTGTCGGCTTGGTGCCGCCGGCGCGCTCGGTCAGCAGCGGCGTTTCCGTGCGGCTGGCATCGCGGTTGAAGTAGCCGGTCTGAAAGTGAAACGCGTTCGTGCCGCTCTTGAGCGCGAGGTTGACCGTCGCGCCCGCGGTGTGGCCAATCTGCGCGTCGTACGCGTTGGTCTGCACCTTGAACTGCGAGATCGCGTCCGACGGCGGCGAAAACCCGACGCCGCGCGCGTTCGAAAGATTCGGCGCGCCGTCGATCGTGAACTCGTTGCCGCCCTGCACACCGTTGGTGACGATGCCGCCGAGGTTGCCGTTGTCCATCGGCCGGGCGAAGTGCAGGTCCGACGAATCGACAATGCCGGGCGCCAGGCGCGTCAGCATGTAGGCAGTGCCATCACCGAGGGGCAGCTGCGCGATCTGTTTCGCATTGATCGTCGTGCCGCTGATGCCCGTCGTCGTGTTGAGGAGCGGCGTCTCGGCCTGGACCGTGACCGTCTCGCTCATCACGCCCGTCTCGAGCGTGAGGTCGACGCGCGTCGGCTCGCCGACTTTCACCTCCATGCCGCCGCGCACGACCTTCTTGAATCCGGAGAGCTGCGCTGTCACCGAGTACGTGCCAGCGTTGAGATAGAGCACCGTATACAACCCCTTGACGTCGGTGACGACGGTCTGGGCGATTCCGGTCTCACTGTTGGTGATCGTCACGGTCACGCCAGGCAGCACGCCGCCGGTGGCGTCCGTAATGGTGCCGACGATCGAGCCGCGAAAATCCTGCGCGGCGACCGGTGCGGCGAGCGCGCCCACCAGGACCGCAGCCAAGGTGAGCCGACGAAGCAGAAACCGCATCATGGGTCCTCTCTGGTCGTCTGTTGCCGTCTGTCCAACGCCCGGCCAAGTGGAGCGGGCCGGAAACCGATGAGGTATTACCACCTGTAAAATTCGTCTGTCAAGTGGCAATTCCATTCCCGGACGAAAAATGCTGTTAATCCGCCTGTGGCGGTGTCGAAATCGCCTTCGGGGCGGGTCCGGGCGGCGCAAGTGGACAAACCACTTGCCCGTTTCCGGCCGTCAGCGGCTGATCCGCTCGTTCCGCATCTGGCCGTTGATCCGCACGTTCGAGAGGGTCAGATCCCGCACGGATTCGAGGACCTCCGGCTGCGCCACCCCGTCGAACGTGCAGTCGGCGATCCGCACGTCGGCGATCGGCGCCCGGGCAAACCCGCGCAGGTACAGGGCGTACTTGCTCTTCGTGCTCGTGACGGCCCGGACCTCGACGTCCCGCAGCACGGGCGTGAAGCCGCCGGTCTCGCCTTCCTCGTAGTAGAAGTCCGCGTTGACGATCGACTCGGCGACCTCGCCCACCGTCACGTCCCGCATGTAGACGTGCTCGATCGTGCCGCCGCGCATCGCGTTGTTCTTGAAGCGCAGGACGCGGTCGAGCCTCGGGCTGTCCATCCGGCAGCGCTCGGCGAAGATGTTGCGGGCGCCGCCCGTGATCTCGCTGCCGATCGTCACACCGCCGTGGCCGTCTTTCATGACGCAGTCGCGGACGATCACGTTCTCGACCGGCACGTTCACCCGGCGCCCGTCGGCGTTGCGGCCCGATTTGATGGCGATGCAGTCGTCGCCGGTGTCGAACGTACACCCCTCGATCAGCACGTCCCGGCACGACTCGGGATCGCACCCATCGTTGTTGGGCCCGTGGCTCACGATCGTCACGCCGCGAACCGTGACGTTGGTCGAGAGCACCGGATGGATCTCCCACATCGGCGAGTTGACGATCGTCACGCCCTCGATGAGCACGTTCGTGCAGCGATACGGCTGAATGAAATTCGGCCGCAGGAAATGGCCGTCGCCGAACCGGCGCTCGGCCACCGGCACGCCCTGCTCGGCGAGTTGCAGCAGCCGCGTGCGATCCGCAGTCTGCGATTTCCAGGCCCACCAGTGATCCGCGTCGGCGCGGCCATCGAGCGTGCCGCGGCCCGTGATCGCGATGTCCCGCGCGTCCAGGGCGTAGATGAACGGCGAGTAGTTGAAGAGCTCGACGCCCTCGAACCGCGTCAGGACCATCGGCAGAAAATCGCGCGGCTCCTGGCTGAAGCGCAGCACGGCGCCCTCCGCCAGATACAGGTTGACGCGGCTCTCGAGCCGGATGGCGCCCGTCACGAATGGTCCGGCCGGTACGACGACCCGCCCGCCGCCGGCGGCCGCGCACGCCGCGATGGCCGCGCGAATCGCTGCGGTCGCGTTGGTCACCTCGTCGGTCTTCGCGCCGAACTTCGTGATGTCGAAGTCGCGATTCGGGAATGTGGGCGGGACGATGCGCGCGAGGATCGCCGGCACGCTCGCCCAGCCCGAAGGCTGCGCCGACGCCCACACGTTCCGGGACAGCAGCAGGCCGCCCGCGCCAAGCCCGCCGGTTACGCAAAAATCACGGCGTGAAACACGCATGAGTGCCTCGCCAAGTGGTCTGACCACGCGGCCCGACTGTCATTGGCCACTCACCAACTCGCGAGCAAATCCGAGGTTTGCTTGCCAAGTGGTCCGGCCAATTGTAATCTGAGCCCGCTTCCTGCGCCTGCCCGATCGGCATGATGCTGAGCGACACCCTCATCCGCGCGCCCCGCACCCCGGGACTCCAGCTGCTGCAATCACGCGGCCGGAGCGGCGCCCGCGAGCTGTCCACGTGGCGGCTGCGGCTCGCGCCCGGCGAGCGCGCGAGCCACCGGCTCGATGACGAAGAGACCGTGGTCGTGCTGCAGTCCGGACGCGGGACGTTCGCCGCCGGCCCGCTCCGCTGGACGGTCAGCCGGCGCGACGTCTTCGCAGAGCGCGCGACCGCCTGCTACGTGCCGCCCGGCGAATCTTTCGAGGCGACGGCCGAGACGGCCCTCGAAGCGATCCTGATCGCCACGCCGGCGCCGCGGGGCGGGACGCCCGCGCTCGCCTCACCGAACGACGTCGTCGTGAACGACCGCGGGCGCGGCATCTACTCGCGCCAGGTGCACGACGTGTTCGTGCGCGACGCGTTCGTCCGCCGGCTGATGGTCGGCGAGACGTTCAATCCGCCCGGCCACTGGAGCAGTTTTCCGCCGCACAAACACGACGGCCGCGACGGCGAGGCCACGCTCGAAGAGGTCTACTACTTCCGCATCAATCCGCCGCAGGGCTTCGGCCATCAGATGCTGTACGCCGCGGACGGCGAAACCGTCACACACACCGTGCGCGACGGCGACGTCGTGCTGCTGCCCTACGGATACCATCCGGTGTCGTCGCCGCCCGGCTATGATCTCTACTACCTCTGGGCGATGGCCGGCGCGGAGCGCAAGCTCGCGCTCTACGAAGACCCGGCGCATCGCTGGATTCACGACGTTCCCTGAAGGCTGACCATGCCGCTGTCGGATATTCGCTCGGACACCTGCATCGTGCGCAACACCGCGGCGCGCCACGGCCGATCGCGAAGTGTCGCGCCCGGCACGACGGCGATGCGCGAGCTCAACTACGGACGCATCATCCTCGACGGCGGCGAGCGGTTGACAGTGGACCCCGCGGAGTTCGAGACGGGCCTCATCTGCCTCAAGGGCGCGGCCACGATCGCGGCGGGCGGCCAGACGTTCGCGGTGACGCCGTACGACACGCTCTACGTGCCGCGCGACATGACGTTCGAGATCGCGGCCGGCGCAGCTGGCTGCGATTTCGCGGAGCTGGCCGCCAGGGTCGCCAACCGGTACCCGCTGCAATTCGTGCGGTTTGCCGACGTGCAGAAGGATCCGGGCCTGCACTTCCGCGCGGGCGGCGCCGCGTCGGAGCGCACGTTGAACATCCTGATCGGCAAGAACGTTGAGGCCGGACGCATCCTCGCCGGCGTCACGTTCAGCGCGCCGGGCAACTGGACGTCGTGGCCGCCGCACGAGCACGGCGTAATGCTCGAGGAGGCGTATCTCTACATCGACATGCCGGCGCCGGCGTTCGGCGTGCAGCTCGTCTACTCGGACGCCGGCGAGCCGGAGCTGGCGACGATTGTGCGCGAGGGCGACGTCGTCCTCATGCCGCAGGGCTATCATCCCAACGTGGCGGCGCCCGGCGGCTCGATCAACTTTCTGTGGATGATGGCGGCCCACCGCGAGCGCGAAGATCGACAGTTCGGCGTCGTCAACGTGCATCCTGATTTTGCCCAGGGCGGGTCGGGGCTCGATCCCGGCCGCGCCACGCGCAAATAGTGGCTGGCGATCCTTTTCGTCTCGACGGCCGCGTCGCGCTCGTCACAGGCGCGTCGCGCGGTCTGGGCGCCGCGATGGCGGGCGCGCTCGCCGGCGCCGGCGCGAGCGTCGTGTTGCACTCGAGCCGCGAGGCCGCCTCGGCGACCGAGCGCGCGATCGCGGGGCTCGGCCAGACGCGGACGAAGACGGTGATCGCGGACCTGAGCGATCGGCGCGCCGCGGATCGTCTCGTCCCGGCGGCCATCGACGCGTTCGGCCGTCTCGACATCCTCGTCAACAACGCCGGGATCATCCGGCGCGCGCCGGCGGCGGAGTTCCCCGACGCCGACTGGGACGCGGTGATCGAGATCGATCTGACCAGCGCGTTTCGCCTGAGCCGCGCGGCCGGCACGGTCATGCTCGCGCAGGGGCACGGCAAGATCGTCAACGTGTCGTCGCTGCTCGCGTTTCAGGGCGGCATCACGGTGCCCGCGTACGCGGCCGCCAAAGGCGGGCTCGCGCAGCTGACCAAAGCGCTCGCGAACGAGTGGGCCGGCCGCGGCGTCCAGGTCAACGCGATCGCGCCCGGCTACTTCCGCACGGACAACACGCGCGCGCTGCAGGAGGATCCGACGCGATCGCGCCAAATCCTCGAGCGCATTCCCGCGGGCCGGTGGGGGGAGCCGGCCGATCTGGCCGGCGCTGTCGTGTTCCTCGCATCGCCGGCGGCCGACTACGTCAACGGGCACGTGCTGGTCGTTGACGGCGGATGGATGGGCCGATGACGATCGCGCGCCGGGATCGGCAGGACGTCGTCGCGGCGATCGAGCGCGCCGGCGTCGTCGCCGTCATCCGGATGAAGGATCCGAAGGCGCTGGCGTCGGTCGTCGAGGCGCTCGTCGCCGGCGGCGTGCACGTGCTCGAAATCACGATGACCGTGCCTGGCGCCGTCGAGCTGATCCGGAAGATCGGGGCAACGCTTCCGCCGGGGTTTCTCCTCGGCGCGGGCACGGTGACGGACGCGGTCACCGCGAACGACGTCATCGACGCGGGCGCCGCGTTCGTCGTGAGCCCGGTGTTGCGGACCGATGTCATCGCCGCCTGTCATGGTCGCGGCATCCCCGCGCTGCCGGGATGTTTTTCGCCGACGGAAATTCTTACTGCGTGGGACGCGGGCGCGGACATCGTCAAGGTGTTTCCGGCGACGGCGCTCGGTCCCGGATACTTCAAGGACGTGCGCGGTCCGATGCCGGACGTGAAGCTCATGCCGACCGGCGGCGTCTCGATCGAAAACGCCGGCGACTGGATTCGCGCCGGCGCGGTCGCGGTGGGCGTCGGCGGCGCGCTCCTCGACTCGGCGGCCATCGCCTCCGGCAACTTCTCCGTCATCACCGCCAACGCCACGCGCATTGTCGCCAACGTGCAGGCGGCGCGGAAGGATCGCTGATGCCCAAGGTCGTCACGTTCGGCGAGATCATGCTGCGGCTGAGCCCGCCGGGGTTCGAGCGGCTGTTTCAGTCACCGGCGCTCACGGCAACGTTCGGCGGCGGCGAAGCGAACGTCGCGGTGAGCCTGGCGCACTTCGGCTGCGAGAGCTGGTTTGTGACGAAGCTGCCGGCGAACGCGATTGGCGACGCCGCGCTGCGCGCGGTGCGCGCCGAGGGCGTGCGCACGGACGCGATCGTGCGCGGCGGCGATCGGCTCGGCATCTACTTCGCCGAAATGGGCGCGAGCCAGCGCGCCTCGACCGTGATCTACGACCGCGCGCACTCGGCGATTGCGGAGATGGAGCCGGATGCCGTCAACTGGCCGGCGGCGCTCTCCGGCGCGTCGTGGCTGCACGTCACCGGCATCACGCCGGCGCTCGGATCGCGGGCGGCCGCGGCCACCCGCGCGGCGATTGCCGCGGCGCGCGCGGCGAAGGCCCGGGTCAGCATCGACCTCAACTTCCGCAAGAAGCTGTGGTCCGAGAAGCAGGCGCAGGACGTCATGCGTCCCATCGCGGACGGCGTCGACGTCGTCATCGCGAACGAAGAGGATCTGCAGGCGGTGCTCGGCATTCCCGTCGAGAACGCGGAGGTCACGGGAGGACGACTCGACCTCGGCGGCTATCAGTCGGCGGCCGAACAGGTCGCGCGCGACTTCCGGGTCTCGATGGTCGCGATCACGCTGCGCGAGAGCCTGTCGGCCAGCGACAACGGCTGGAGCGGCGTGCTGTGGGACCAGGCGGCCGGCGCGTTTCATCAGAGCCAGCGCTACGCCGTGCGGCTGGTCGATCGGATTGGCGGCGGCGACAGCTTCGCCGCAGGCCTGATCTACGCGCTGCTGGCGGGCCGCGCGCCGAACGCCGCGCTGCGGTTCGGCGTCGCGGCGAGCGCGCTGAAGCAGACGATCCCCGGCGACTTCAACCGGGTCTCGGTCGCCGAAGTCGATCACCTGGCGGGCGGCGATGCTTCGGGACGCGTGCAGCGATAGGTGCTAGGATTTCTGCATGATCCGAACAATCCGGTTGCTCGCGGTCGCGTTGGCGATCCCGGTCCTCGTGTCGGCTCAGGCACCGCCGGTCAAGATCGGCATCCTCCCCTTCCTTGACGCGAGCGGCACGATGCGCGGCGACACGGCCGCGGCCATCGGCCGCCTCGTGCAGGCCGAGATGAGCCACTCGGCCACGAACCTGTCGGCCAAGGTCATCACGCTCGACGCGTCGACGAAGCTCGAAGATCTCGATCAGGAAAAAGCCGTGCAGATCGCGAAGGGCGCCAACGTGGACGTCGTCCTCCTCGGCACGGTGCTCGAGGCGAAGTCGTCGGAATCGACGAAGGGCGGATGGCTGCCGTCGATCGCGGGCCAGTCGGCCAGCGTGCAGCTTCGCTCGGTCAAGGCGAACGTCATGCTGCAGAGCGATCTCTATCGCATCGCCGACGGCGGCAAAGTCGCGAGCCTCCGCGTGCCGGGCAGCCACACGGACAACAAGTTCGGCGGCGGCGTCTACACGAACCTCGGCGCGTGGGACGGCCACTCGAGCGTGTTTCTGGAGTCGCCGCTCGGGAAAGCACTGCAGCAGGCGGTCACGGATCTGGTGAAGAAGATCTCGACGACAAAGATGTAGGACGGGTTCGACGACTTCGACTGGTTCGACAAGTTCCGCAGGTTCTGAACCCGCGGAACCCGTCGAACCTGCCGAACCTGCACGCTATCTCTTCAGCTGCCGTTCTCTATCCAGTTCGACCATGTCCGTGTCCGTGGCTTCGACCCCAAGCAACCACTTCGAGAAGTAGTCGATGCGGCGCCAGAAGACGTAGTCCTGATCCGGGCCGTAGCCGTGGCGCTGGCCGGGCAGCAGGACGAAGTCAAAGCGCTTGTTGGCCTTGATGAGCGCGTCGATCACGCGGTAGGTGTTCGACGGGTGCACGTTGTTGTCGATGTCGCCGGTCATCAACAGCAGATGGCCCTTCAGGTTCTTCGCGATGTCCTGGTTCTTGTCGATGTCGTACTCGAACGTGACCTTGTCGTCCTTGACGACTTCCTTCACGCCGTCGTGCTTCTCGCTCCACCAGCGGTTGTAGATGCTGTTGTCGTGGTTGCCCGACTCGGAGATGCCGACCTTGAAGAAATCGGGGAACCCGAACATCGCCGCGGCCGTCATGAAGCCGCCGCCTGAGTGCCCGTAGATCCCGACGCGCTCGAGGTCGATCCACGCGTACTTCTTCGCGAGCTGCTCGACCGCGGTCTTCTTGTCCGGCACGCCGTAGTCGCGCAGGTTGCCGTAGCCGTAGTTGTGGTACCACTTCGACCGCGTCGGGTTGCCGCCGCGGTTGCCGACCTCGATGACGATGAACCCGACGTTGGCGAGCGCGACGTTCGCGTTGCGCGGCGAGAACGTCTTCGTCACCGACTCGGTCTGCGGCCCCGGATACACGTACAGAATCACCGGGTACTTCTTCGCCGGATCGAAGTCGAACGGCTTGTACATCGTCCCGTAGAGATCCGTGATGCCGTCGTCGGCTTTGACCGTGAACGCCTCGGGATACTTGAAGCCGGCCTCCATCAGCGCGGACGTGTCCGTCTTCTCGAGGTCCATGACCTTGTTGCCGAGCGCGTCGTAGAGCACCGACTCGGGCGCGGAGTTGATGCGCGACGAGTTGTCGACGAAGAACGTGTTCTTGTCGTTCATGTCCGCCGCGTGCGACGCGTTGCCGGGGTTGAGCAGCTTGACGTCGCCCGCGTCAAGGTTCACGCGGTAGAGGTGCGTGAAGTACGGATCCTCGCCTGGTTCGCGCCCCGCCGCGTTGAAGTACAGCGTGCGCGTCTTCTCATCCACCGACTCGATGCCCGTGGCCACGTACTCGCCGGAGGTGACCTGGCGCTTCACCTTGCCGTCGGCGCCGTACAGGTAGTAGTGGCCCCAGCCGTCGCGCTCGGACCACTCGATCAGCTCCTTGCCGCCGCCGATCAGGCGAATCGGCTGGATCTCGATGTACGTGTTCGACCGCTCCTGCACGGCGACGCGCGGCTCGCCCGTCACGACGTCGAGGTTCACGATGTCGATGCGCTTGAGGTCGCGGCTCGTGCGCGTGAAGTAGATCTGGTCGCCGGTGAGCGAGACCCAGCGCGGCGCGGTCTCCTGCTTCTCACGCTGAAGGTTGGTCGCCGGCGCGGTGACGAGCGCGAGCTGCTGATCCTTGAACAGGTCTGTCGGCAGCTTCGTGCCCTTCTTCGCGGCGATGTCGAAGACGACGAGCTCGGTCTGCGGCTGGTTCTCTTCACCGGGCATCCCGTACTTGTAGGTCTCGAGACGCGGGCGCGGATTCGCAAGCGCGTTGATCACCCACAGATCCTCGACCTTGCGCTGATCCTGCCGCATGACCGCGAACTTCTTGTTGTCCTGCGACCACGTGATGCCGATCGCCGCCGTGCGCGGCCCGAACTTCTTGTCCTGCTCGGTCTGCTGCTGGCGCGCGTTCGCGCCCTCGCCACCCTGGGTCGTCTGGCCGCCTTGATCCTGCTGCTGTTGCTGCTCGTCCTGCTGCTGTCCGCCCGCGCCGTTGCGCGCGTAGCTGTAGTACTTCTCGCCGTCGGTCGTGAGCTGCGATTCCTGAATCGCCGGATCGTCGGCCTTCTTCTTCGCGGCCTCGTAGTTCTTCGCGTCCATCATGAACAGGTTGTGGCCGCGCGCGAAGATGACTTCCTGCTTGTCCGGCGACACGGTCGCCCAGGTCGGGTTGGCCTTCTCCGGTTCGTACTTCTCGTCGAGCACGAGGTTGCCCGTCGCGAACTCGTAGACGAGCCACCACTGCTTCGTCTGGTTCGCGCCCTGGCCGGCGGC
>DATEGZ010000025.1:0-9097 GCA_035279905.1 Vicinamibacterales bacterium | reverse complement strand
GGAGCGGCCCGAGCGCCAGGAGCGGCGCGGCCGCGACCGCACACCGCCCACCACCAAGATCGAAGACCTGCTGAAAGAGGGGCAGGAGGTCGTCGTCCAGGTCGTCAAGGAGCCGCTCGGCACCAAGGGCGCGCGGATTACGTCGCACCTGAGCCTGCCGGGGCGGTTTCTCGTCTACATGCCGACGGTCGATCACATCGGCATTTCCCGCAAGATCGATTCGCGCGACGAGCGGCGGCGGCTGCGCGGCGTGGTCCAGCGCTTCCGCGAACAGTCGGGCCTGCCCGGCGGCGTCATCATCCGTACCGCGGCGGCCAACCGGTCCGAGGAAGACCTGCTCGCCGACTTGACCTACTTCCAGCAGGTCTGGAGCGAGGTCCAGCGGCGGAAGGAGACCGAGCGCACGCCCGCGGTGCTGTTCCGCGAGGAGAGCCTCGTCACGAAGCTCCTGCGCGATTTTCTCAACGAGCAGTACTCGGCAATCCGGATCGACGACGAGCCGGAGTACCGGCGGGTGACGTCGTTTGTCGGCCGCATCATGCCGAACATGCTCAACCGCGTGAAGCGCTACACGAAGGAGTACCCGATCTTCGACGAGTACGGCGTGCAGAGCGAGATCGACAAGGCGCTCCGCAGCAAGGTCTGGCTCAAGTCCGGCGGCTACATCGTCATCAACCAGACGGAAGCGCTCGTCGCGATCGACGTCAACACGGGCCGCTACATCGGCAAGAAGTCGGCGGGGCGCCTCGAGGACACGATCGTCAAGACCAACCTTGAGGCCGCGAAGGAAATCGTGCGCCAGGTGCGCCTCCGCGATCTGGGCGGCATCATCGTGCTCGACCTGATCGACATGGAGGAGAAGAAGAACCGCCAGAAGGTCGCGCAGGCCGTCGAGCAGGAGTTGAGGAAAGACCGCGCGCCGTCCAAGTCCGTGCAGGTGTCGGACTTCGGGCTGATCATCATCACGCGCAAGCGCGTGAAGAGCAGCCTCGAGCGCCAGCTGACCGAGCCCTGTCCGTACTGTTCGGGCACAGGCGCGATCAAAACCAGCGCGACGATCTGCTACGACATCCTGACCGAGGTGAAGAAAGTCAGCGGCGACCTCGACGGCTACAGCCTTGTCCTAAGGGTCAATCCCGAGATTGCCCGGGCCCTGAAGGAGGAGAGCCGGAGCGTGTTCAAGGAGCTCGAGGCCTCGGTCGGCCGCCCGGTCACCGTCCGGTCGGACGAACAGCTGCACCATGAGCAGTTCGATTTGATGGCCATCTAGTCGCTATAATCCCTGAGGGGGGTTCACATGGCTCGAACGAGACTGCACGTGCTCGCCACTCTTGCCTGCGTGGCCGTGCTCGGGTTGCTCCCGGCCCGATTGCACGCACAGGCGGCCCAGTCGCTGGGTTCCGTGACGCTTTCGAAGAAAGTGATGGCCAACGGCCAGCCGCTGGCCGCGGGGACCTACACGGTCCGTCTCGCCAACGACTCGGTGTCGTCGGTGGTGGGTCAGTCGCCGGACGGCGAGAAGTGGGTGGAGTTCGTCCAGGGCGGCCAGGTGAAAGGCAAGGAGCTCGCGACGGTGGTCACCGGCGCGGACGCCAAGACCGTGCTCAAGGGCAAGGCGCCGGCGGCCGGTACTGCGCGCGTCGACATGCTCAAAGGCGCGGACTACGTCCGCGTGTGGATCAACAAGGGCGGGTCAACGTACCTGATCCACCTGACGCTGGCTACTTCTTAGTAATCACCACATTTCCGCTGAACGCGGTCGCGGTCACGACGGCGCTGCCGTCGCCGACCGTGCCGCGGGCGGATTTGCGCGTCAACGTCGAGCGCTGCAGCTGCAGGGGCGGGTCCAGCCGGACCTCCCCTGAGAACGTGCTTGCCTGAAGCTCGAATCCCACCGATCCCGTCACGGTCACGTGCACGTTGCCCGAGTGCGTCTGCAGCTCGTAGCGGCCGCTCCTGGCGAGCGATCCCGTGTAGTCCACGCTGCCTGACAGGCTCTTGAGCTCGGCGTTGTCGCACGTGATGTCCTTTGCGTGCACTTCGCCGCTGATGACGCTGCCGGAGAGCCGGCGGCATTTGATCTGATCGAGGGTGAGCGTCCCGCTGACGGTGCTCAGGTTCATCGAGCCATTGACCGTGGCGTTCGTGATCTGCACGTCGCCGGAGATCGCCGTCACCGAGGACACGTTGCCGTCGGTGATGCGAACCTCGCCGCTCGTGACGTCAACCGCGACGTCGCCCGTGATGCCTTTGACCGTCGAATTGCCGGAGATGCTTCTGACCGTCAGCCGCGTGCCGGCGGGCGCCGTCACCGTGTAGTCCGTGCTTACGCTGTAGGGAGGGCGATTCTCACTCGGATACTTCGCGTCCACCGTCGCGCGGTCACCACGCGCATCCACTTCGACCTTGACGCGCTCGAGCCCGAGCTTGGCGTCCGCGTCGGTGCGGCCCTTCGAGGTCCGCACGATCTGCACCGTCGTGTCGCGGCCCGATCCGGCGGTCACCGTGATGTTGCCGCTCACGTTCTTCAGCTCGAGCGAGCCGGTCGCGCCCAGCTGCAGCGTCTTCGTCTCCGTGTCCTTCTGCTCGAAGCGGAAGTTGCGGTCCTGCCAGCCGGCGGCTGCCGCGTCGGCGAGCCGCGCGAGCTCCGGAATCGTCCGGCGGGTTTCGCGCGCCGCGTCACGGATGGCGTCGCTGATCTCGCGGCCGAGGTCCGAGTTGATCGCGTCCTTGATGGCCGCCTTCATGTCTTCGACGACGACCGGGTCGACCTTGACCCTGACGCGAATCTCCTGCGCGCGCGTCGGCGCGGTCAGGGCCACCATCACCCCGCACGCCACCGCGACTCTCATCACCCTCTGCCGTCGCATGTTCACCTCTAGGACCTGCCGCCGCCAGTCAACCTGGCCGCGCCTTCCTGATTGCCCCGTCGAATCTCGTTGATCAGCGCCACGGTCGTCTGCAGCACGCCGACCTTGCGCCGCAGCGCGTCGATCAAGCTGTCGAGCGCCGGCTCGCTCTGCGGATCGGCCGCGAGCGCCGCGCGGCTCTCGGCGATTGCCTGGTCGATGACGCTCAGGTTGTGCTGGAGCGTCGCCGCTGTCGTCGCGTCGATCGTGCCGTCGCTGTTCTTCGCGAGCACTTCGAGCTGGGCGATGGCCTTGTCGTAGTGCTCGAGCGCCAGCGACAGCTCCTGCGCTACCGATTCGACGGAGCCCGTCGCTGCGCCGTTGCCGGCGGTCGTCGCATCAGGCGCCGTCCCGCGCAGGTGTAACACGAGGTAGGCGACGAGCGTCACGAGCACGAGCCCCGCCGCGAGACCGAGCCACTGCCACGCCGGCGATGACGCGCGACGCACAGGCGCCGGCGCGTCGGCGGGCGTCGGCCGATCGCTCAGCCGCATCTGTCCCGCGATCTCCAGCCAGATGTGTTCCGGCGGCGCCACGGGCCCCAATGCGCGCGCCGCGTCGCGGATGCGCGTCAGATCCGACGCGATCGCGCGGCAGCCCGGGCACGTGTCGAGGTGGCTCGACACCGCGGCCTGCTCGTCGGCGTTCACGTCGCCGTCGACGAATCGGCTCAGCAGCCGCTCGACATCCTGGCAAGTCATCGATTCTGTCCTCGCGCCCCTGCGGGCTGCGTCGTCAACGTGGCGCGCAACCGGTAGCGCGCCTTGTGCAATTGCGATTTCGACGTGCCGTCCGAGATGCCGAGCAGCTCGGCGATCTCGCGATGCTCCAGGCCCTCGACGTCGTGCAGCACGAACACTGTCCGGCAGCCCGGCGGCAGCGTCGACAGGCCGCGCTCGAGATCCAGCCGATCCACCGCGCTCCGCATCGTCCCCGCGCCCAGCGACACCGGATCGTCGTCGAGCGTGTCGGTGAGCTGCGAGAACCGCGCGCCGCGGCTCCGCAGGTAGTCCAGGCACTGGTTCGTGGCCAGCCGGAACAGCCACGTGCCAAGCGACGACTCGCCCTTATAGAGCGCCAGCTTCCGGTGGGCCGTCAGGAAGATATCCTGCAGCAAATCCTCGGCTTCGGTCCGGCCCACCATGCGGCACGCAAGCCCGAACAGGCGCGGCGCGTGGGCTCGATACAACTCCTCGAAGGCGCCCGGCGCGTCCGCGCGGCACCGCTCGGCCAGGGCCAGATCCCGGTGGCCGGACCCGGCTTCGCTCATAGGGTTAGACGGCCCGCCAGGCCGAAGGCGTTGCCGGAGATGGTCACTCTTACAAAAACGAACAGGCGGCGCTGTCGGTTCCTCATCGCTCCTTGCGGGGTTTGACGCCCGTCGAGGGCCACCGGTGTTGGGAGAAGTGCACCACCCGGTGGCGCCGGACGACGAGCCCTTCCGCGGAGAGGAGCGCGGCCTTGAGGCCCGGGGCGCCGCCGTAGCCGCCGACGCGCCCGCCGGCCGCGATGACCCGGTGGTAGGGCAGGCCCGGCGCATCCGCCTGCCGCATGATGTTGCCGACCGCGCGGGCAGCGCCCGGCCGCCCGGCCATCCGAGCCACATCGCCGTAGGTGACGACGCGCCCGGGCGGAATGCGCTTGAGGATGCCGAGGACGCGGCGCGCGAAGGCGGTCATCGGCCGGCGGCGGTCCAGGCGTCGGCGAGCGCCCGTTCGACGTCGCTTCCGGACCCGTAGAGATCGACGGCGGCTTCGAGCATTGCCCAGCGCGCCATCTCGAACGTGGCGTTCGATGGCAGCAGCGCTGTGAACGCACGGTACATCACACGCTCGATCTTCTCGCGTTGATCGAGACCCAAGCCGCGCACGGCGCTCTCGAAGACCTGAGCAGCGAGGCTCGCGCGCGCGCCCGTGTCGTCCGCGCCGGCGCTCCCGGCGTCCTGTGCGTAGCGCTTCGCCGACACGGCCATGATCTCGGAGAACGCCTCGTTCAGCGCGCCCGACTCGTTGAGGTAGATCAGATTCGACGTGTACTCGGTGATGCCGTGCGCGAGCTCGTGTGCGACCACCGCGGTCACGTCCGCGCGTCCCAGCGCGGCGATGCGCGCGCTCATCACGATGTCGCCGCCGCCGTAGTACGCGGCATCGTCCTGGCGATCGGCGTTGAACATCAATCGCACGGGCTGCGCACGCGCGGCAAGGCCTCGGCGTCCGAAGCGCGCGAGGAAGAACTCCTGCGCCGTGCGCAACGCCGCCTGCGCGTCCTCGGCCGAGAGGCCGGCCGGCGGATCGGCCGCGTTCGCGGCCGGTTCCTGCGCGCCGAGACCCAGCAAACCCGCAAGGACACGCGTGACACGCGCGCGATCGCCGTGCATGTCATAGGCGGCCGCGTTCTGCCGCCACGTGTCGTCGTAGCTGAAGAGCACGTCGCCGCTTCGCGCATCGAGAAACACGCGCCGCATCACATCGTCTTTGAGCGACACCACGCGCGCGGTCCACGCGAGGCGGAAGCCCTGATTGGTCGGCACGATCACGAGATCCGTCGGGCTCGCTGGGCCCGGCGCGCCGTCGCCCGCTTCGGCCAGGAGCACGGACGCGTGCGCGGCGGCGACTGCCGGCGTCACGTCCACGTCGACGTTCGGGTAGTACGTGCCGAAGATCGATTCCGTCTGGCCGAACGCGTTGAGCTGGCGCCGCAGGTCGCCGCTCCAGATGGCGACGCCGAGGTGCACTTGCTGGAACTGCTCGTGGGTGCGCCCGCTGACGAGGGCATCGGGCGCGACCGACACGCGAGTGAGCTCGCCTGTGTGCCACCAGTCGTCGACGACCTGATTCCACGCGCGCAGCTCGACGACCGCGGCGGTGCTCGAAAAGCCGCGCCGCAAGCTCGACGCGCTGGCGATGATCTGGCGTCCGTTCGCCGCGGGCTGCACCCGCATCCCGCGCGGCGCCGCAGCGACGACCGCGCCGGCGAGCAGCAGCGCGAGGAGGCTAGCGCTTGAGCGCATCGACCAGCACCTGGCCGTCCGTGTGCGAGAGCGTGATGCCGACCAGCGCGGCGAGTGTCGGCGCGATGTCCACCGGCGCGGCCGCCGTGAAATAGCGTCCAGGCTTGATGCCGGCGCCGTAGAAGAGCACCGGCACGTGCTGATCGTAGCCGTACGGCGTGCCGTGCGTCGTGCCGCGGCTGACGATCGTCCAGTACGGCTTCGGGATCACGACGAAGTCGCCGGAGCGGCCGGGGTAGTAGCTCAGCCGGGTCGCGCGCAGAATGGGATCGTCGGTGGGCGCGGTCGCCGCGAGCTCGTCCGGCCCGTACACGCGCGCGATGCCGGGGATTGCCAGGAGCGCGGCCTTCACGGCGTCGATCGCGCCGGGCTTCGCGCGCAGTTGATCGAGCGTGCCAGGCGTCAGCGACAGATTGGTTTCTGAGAACGCGCCGTAGAACGTTCCCTCGCCCAGGAGCTTGCCCAGGACGGTTTGCGCGGCGGTGCGGATATCCGCGGACAGCACGCGCCCGGCGTTCATGCCGAGCGCGGCGGCCTGCTCCGGAATCGGCGCCACACCGTGATCGGCCGAGAGCGCGACGACGTAGCGATCCGCGCCGACGGATCGATCGAGCGCGTCGAGCAGCTTGCCGATGACCTGATCGAGCCGGACGAGCACATCCTGCACCTCGTGGCTGCGCGGGCCGTATTCGTGGCCGACGAGATCGGTCGCCGAGAAGCTGATCGCCAGCATGTCGGTGCCGCCGGCGTCCTGGCCGAGCTTCAGCCTGGCGCTCAGCGCGACCGCCATGTCGCCCATGTACGCGTCGCTCCACGGCGAGTGCTCCCAGTTCGTGATGAACGCGTTATCGGGCTTGCCGGACGGGCTGTCCAGCATGTGCGGGAATGTCTTCTTCCACTGCCCGGGTGCGTTCTCAGCCAGACCGTCGTCTTCGAACGAGTACGAGGACTCAGGCAGCATGCGTGACCACGTCTGGCCGTACACCGCGGCGACCGGATGCGCGCGGACGTACTCGTCGACCTCAGGCCAGGGCGTTTTGGTGTAGACGTCTGACGTCGCCCACGTGCCGTTGTCTTCTTCCCACAGCACCATCGTGCCGGGACCGCCGTGCCCGCCGAGGCCGACCGCCGATCGGGCCTTGAGCGAAATCGAGAGAATGCGCGGGAGGCGGCGCGACTGCAGGCGCAGCTCGTCGGCAAACGCGGGCGCGGCAAGCGCGCGCGGGCTCTGATGCTCCGACCCGGCGACGCCGCCGAACGCCACCGACGCCGCGGCGGGATCGGCGGCGCACGCGACGTTGCGCCGCTGCGCGGGGTCGTACCACGTGTTGCCGATCATGCCGTGCGTTCGCGGCAGCGTGCCGGTGCCGATCGTCGCGTGTCCCGGGCACGTCACGGTGTTGGTGTAGGGATAGGCCGCGAGCGGAAAGACGGCGCCGCCGTTGAACAACCGCGCGAGGCCGCGCGACCACTCGTGCCCGTACATCTCCGGGTAGTCGCCGCGGAACTGATCGATGACCAGCAGCACGACCAGCCGGGGCGGATCGGGCGCCGGCGCGGCGAGCGCCAGCAGGGCGACCAGCGCGGCACATCGCATCGAGGTGGTGAGCATCATCGCTCGCTATGTCAGCGGCGTCGCGCCAGATAGCAGAGCGCCGCGAGGTACACGTTGAACGTCGCGCACCCGACGATATACCAGCGCGGCGCCAGATCGGGGGACAACCAGCCGGGCCGGTGCGCGATGTCGACGAGCGCGTGGACGACGAAGCCGATCGACACGAGGAAGAGCCCCTCGCGCGGATCGCGAAAGAGCACGAGGCCCGCGAGCAGCATGAACCCGACGGCGAGCGTCGCGTCGAGATGTCCGCCCGGCATCGACGGCAGCGCCACCGCGAGTCCGATCGGAATGCCGGCCGTCGCGGAGAGCAGCATCGCGGCCCACTGGGCCACGCGCAGCTCGCCGACGAGCCGCTCGGGTTGCGCGGGATCGATGCGGCTCACACGCCAGGCGAGCACGCCGAACGCCGACGCGGAAAGCGCGACGGCAGTCAGCAGCACGCGGCCGGTGTCCGTCATGGTTTCCCACTATACTTGGCCCCGCATGCGCGCGGTCGATCTGATTCGTCACAAGCGCGATGGGGGCGCGCTCGCGGATGCCGACGTGCGCGCGTTTGTCGCCGGCGTGACGGACAGCTCGTGGCCGGACTATCAAGTCGCCGCACTGCTGATGGCGATCGTCTGGCGCGGCATGACGCTCGAAGAAGCGTCGGCGCTGACCGACGCGATGGTGCGGTCCGGGCAGCGTCTCGATCTCTCCGAGCTCGGCGGCACGCCCGTCGACAAACATTCGACCGGCGGCGTCGGCGACAAGACGTCGCTGATCCTGGCGCCGCTGGCGGTCGCGTGCGGCGCGATCGTCCCGATGATGTCGGGACGCGGCCTCGGGCACACGGGCGGCACGCTCGACAAGCTCGAGGCGATCCCCGGATTTCGCACGCGGTTGTCCCTCGATGAGATGCGGCGCGTGCTCGGCGACACGCGCTGCGTGATGATCGGCCAGACCGACGAGATCGCGCCGGCCGATCGCCGGCTCTACGCGCTGCGCGACGTCACCGGGACGGTCGAGAGCATTCCGCTCATCTGCGCGTCGATCCTGAGCAAGAAAATTGCCGAGGGGATCGGGGCGCTGGTGCTCGACGTGAAAGTCGGGCGCGGCGCGTTCATGAAGACAGAAGCCGACGCGCGCCAGCTCGCCGAGTGGCTGTGCGGGATCGCGACGCGCAACGGCGTCAGGACCGAGGCGCTGCTGACCTCGATGGAGGCCCCGCTCGGACGGGCCGTCGGCAACGCGAACGAAGTGATCGAGTCGATCGAGACGCTGAAAGGGAAGGGCCCCGAGGATTTGGAGAGCCTGTCGGTCCGGCTGGCCGCGCGCATGCTCGTCGGCGCGGGCATCGCCGGAGACGAGGCCGAGGCGGAGCGGCGGGTGCGGACCGCGCTCGCGAACGGCGCCGGGCTGGAGGCGTTTCGCGCGATTGTCGCCGCGCAAGGGGGCGATCCCCGGGTGCTGGACGACTATGATCGACTGCCGTCCGTCCGCCACCGCGAGCCGTGGGTGGCGCCCCGGGCCGGATTCGTCAGCCGGATGGACGCCGAGCTGGTGGGGCGGGCGGCGGTC
>DATEGZ010000024.1:0-5796 GCA_035279905.1 Vicinamibacterales bacterium | reverse complement strand
CGCGCGGCGGGCCTGGTCGTCGCGCGCTTCGGCCCCGCCACCGTCACGATCGACGAGCTCCGGGCGGCCGCCGGAGCGCCGGACCGATGATGCGCGCGCGGCTGCTGTCGCCGCGCGAGGGCGTGTTCTGGGCGGTGGCGTTCGTCCTCGTCGCCGCGCTCATCGTCCTGACGCAGTTTTCCAGCACCGACCCCGATTCCCAGCTCTACGCGTCGATCTCCGGCCGGCTGTCCGAGGAGCCCGTCTCGCACTGGATCGCGCCCGAGTGGTGGGACTTCTGGCCCGAGACGCACATGACGGGCTTGTTCCGCGAGCATCCGGCCGGCGTGTTCCTGGTGCCGGTCGCGCTCAGCCGGCTGGGGATTCCCGGCGAGCAGGCGGCGTACATCGCGGGCGTCGGCGCGGGGCTCGCGTCGCTGCTGCTCATCGCATTGCTGATCTCGCGGCTGGCGTCGGCCGCCGACGGCCGCGCGGCGCTGATCCTGCTGCAGCTGATGCCCGTCGCGTTCCTCTTTCGCGTGCGCGCCAATCACGAGTATCCGATGCTCGTCGCGCTGCTCGTGACGATCGTCAGCGTCGAGGGCGCGCGGCGATCGTGGTGGTGGATCGCGGGCATCGCGTTCGGTCTGACGCTGGGCCTGCTCGTCAAGGGCGTGTTCGTCGTGCTGGTGGTCCTGGCGGCGGGCCTGTGGATTCTGCTCAATCCGACGCGGCTGCGAGGCACGTTCTGGCGCGTGATCCTCGCGTGCGCGGCGGGCGCGGCGATCACGGCCGGCATCGCGGTGCTCTACGACGCGGCGTACGTGCGCGCGACCGGCGAGGCGTTCTGGGCCGCGTACTGGCAGCGGCAGCTCGGGCCGATCACGATCGCGACGCCGCTCGACAACGCGTCGACGCTGGCCGGACATCTCGGGTTCTACGTCACGCGGCTGCTGTGGTTTCCGGCGCCGTGGAGCGTCGCGCTCCTCACCGGCGCGTGGCTCCTGTGGCGCCAGCGGCCGGACGGCAAGCAGCCGTCGTCGTGGGCGCGGCTGTCGCCGACGTCGAAGCGCGGGCTGCTCTTCGCGCTCGGATTCGCCGCGCTCGCGATCCTGCTCCTCAGTCCGTCGAGCCGCTTCGCGGAGCGCTACACGTTTTCGGCGGCCTACATGATCGGCGCCGCGGGGGTCGTCATCGCGCTGCGCACGTGGCCGGGGCTCAGCCGCGCCGTGACAACGCTCGACGCGCGCGTGCCGGCGCTGCCGGCAATCGTGTGGCTGCTGCTGATGCTGCTGCGGATCGTCGTCGGGCCGTACCTGCCGAGAATTGCGTAGAACTAAATCATCTCCCGCATTTGTTGGTCGCCAGCAGCGCATCCGGCGGCGGCGTGCCGCGCAGCAGGTCGGTGAGCTTCGCGCTGTCGAACGCGAAGAGCGGCCGGCGGTCCGCGAGACACGCGGCCGGCACCTGCGCGCGCACGATCGTCCAGGTCGCGTCGTTGGTGACGAGCCAGGCCTCGGCGGCGCCGCCGAGCAGATCGACCGCGTCGATGCTCGACAAGAGCTCGGGCACCGGCCGATTGAGGTAGAACGTCAGGCTCGGCAGGCTCATGTTGAGCTGCGCGAGCTTCGCGTCGGCGGCGGCGCGCGAAGTGAACGTACGCGCGAGCGGCGGCACCGGTTTGAGCCGCTCGACGTCCGGCAGCACTCGGCCGACGAACAAATAGTTGAACGCGATGAATCCCGCGGCCAGCGTCGCGATGGCCGGCCCGCGCCGGCCACGCAGCCAGAGCACGCCCGCGCCAAGTCCGCCGGCGCCGAGCGCCAACGCCAGGGGCACCGTGGCGTCGAGGCGATAGTAGCCGTCGCGGAACCACCAGAAGACGCCCGCGGCGAGCGCGATGCAGATCGCGGAGGTCGCGACGAAGATCGCGCCGGTCGCGCGGCGGCGCAGCCCGTCCTCGGACGTCAGCAGATCGGCCACGAGCGCCGCCACGGCCGCGACGACGGGAAAAATGTAGAGATCTTCCTTCGTCTTCGAGAGCGAGAAGAACGCGACGATCCCGACGATCCAGATCCAGAGGAGCCGCCGGATCGACGCGTGCGTCACGGACTCGCCCGGCCCCGCGCCGCGCCACGCGACGAGGAGCGGCAGGACGAGGAGCGGCGCCCAGGGAAACAGGTCCGTGAGGAGCACCGGCAGGTAGAACCAGAAGTCGCGGCCCGCGGGCGTCATCGACGTCGTCGCGAATCGCTCGAGGTTCTCGCCGAAGATGAACTCGGAGATGTAGGTCCAGCCGTGCTCCCGGTAGACGGCGACGCACCACGGCAGCACGATCGTCGCGATGATCGCGACGCCTGTGGGAATCATGAAGCTGCCGAGGTCGCGCAGCCGGCGCTCCGCGAGCAGCCAGAGCCCGCACGCGAGCACGGGCAGCGCAATGGCCACCGGCCCCTTCGTGAGCACGCCGAGGCCGAGGGCGACGTACATCATCACGAGCCAGCGCCGGCGCTGCTCCGGATAGCGCAGTGCGAGGACGAAGCCCGCGAGCGCGAGCGACATGAACGCCGTGATGTAGACGTCGATGAAGATCCGGCGCGAGTACATCACCACGCGCGGCGCGGTGGCGACGATGAGCGCGGCGAGCCAGCCAGTCGGCGGTCCGCGTAACGCCCGGCCGATGAGAAACGCCGCGATGATGATCCCGAGCGCGCCGATCGCGATGCCGACGCGCTCGACCGCGACGGAGATGCCGAACAGTTTGTACAGCCCAGCGACGATCCAGTAGCTGAGAACGGGCTTGTTGAAGCGCGGCAATCCGTTGAACGACGGATTGACGTAGTCGCCGCTCTGCACCATCTGCCGCGGCGTCTCGACGTAGAACGCCTCGTTGGCGTCCCAGATCGCGTTCGCGCCCAGGAAGAGAAAGAAGACGGGCAGGGCGAGAAGGAGGAGGGGGACGGATCTGTTTTCCACAGAAACGGCATCCGCGGGGACAGGTCCCCGGGGGGCATTCGCCCCACCGAGACCTGTCCCCGATTTGCCCGTTTCTGTGGAAAACAGATCCGTCCCCCTAATGTCGAAAATGCCTCACGCCGGTGACGACCATCGCGAGGCCGTGTTCGTCGGCGGCGGCGATGACTTCGGCGTCGCGGACGGAGCCGCCGGGCTGAATCACGGCGGTGGCGCCGGCGGCCGCAATCGCGTCGAGGCCGTCGCGGAACGGAAAAAACGCGTCGGACGCCGCGACGGCGCCGCGCAGGCGATCGCCGCCCTTCATCACCGCGGCCTTCACCGCGTCCACGCGGCTCATCTGGCCGGCGCCGACCGCGAGCGTCACGTCGGGTCCCGTGAAGATCACGGCGTTCGACTTGACGTGCGCGCACACCCGCCAGGCGAAGCGCAGCGCCTGCCACTCCTCGGGCGTCGGCGCGCGCTTCGTGACGACACGCGGCGCCGCGCCGGCCGGCCACGGACTGGCCGCCTCCTCGACGCGATCGCGCGTCTGCGCGAGCCATCCGCCGAGGATCGACCGCACGTCCGGATCGCCGCCGAGCCGATCGAACGACGCCGTGACGACCCGCATGTTCGCCTTCGCCGACAGCGCCGTGCGCACGTCGTCTCCGGCGATCCCCGGCGCGATCACCGCCTCGATGAACGTGGAGGTCAGCGCCTTCGCGGTCTCGAGATCGATCGGCCGGTTGAGCCCGACGATTCCGCCGAACGCCGAGAGCGCGTCAGCCTCGCGGGCGCGCACGTACGCCTCGGCCGCCGACGCGCCCGTCGCGACCCCGCACGGGTTCGTGTGCTTGATCACGACGGCCGCGGGCTCCGAAAACTCGAGCGCGATCCTCGCCGCGGCATCGAGATCGAGCAGGTTCGTGAACGACAGCTCCTTGCCCTGATGCACGACCGCGTCGCCCAGCCCGGCGCGCGGCCCGTCCGGCGCGTACCACGCGCCCGCCTGGTGCGGGTTCTCGCCGTACCGCAGATCGCGCAGCTTCTGCAGGCGCGGCGTCCAGACGGCCGGCAATGGTCCGCCGGACGCCGGCGGCTCGCGAGTGAACCCGCCGCCCTCGACGCGCACAGTCTCGAGCGTCGCCGAGATCATCCGATCGTACGCCGCAGTGTGCGCGAACGCGCGCCTCGCCAGGTCGAACCGCAGCGCGAGGCTCGGCCCGGATGCGTCAGCGAGCGCCGCGATGACGCGGTCATAGTCCTCGGGCTCGACCACGACCAGCACGTCGTGAAAGTTCTTCGCGGCCGCGCGCAGCAAGCTCGGACCGCCGATGTCGATCTCCTCGATGAGCTCGTCGAACGGCAACCCGGGCTTCGCCGCCGCCTGCGCGAACGGATACAGGTTGACGACGACGAGGTCGATAGGAGTGATCCCGTGCTCGGCGAGCGCCGCGCGGTCGTCCGCGCGGTGCCGGCGGGCCAGGATGCCGGCGTGCACCCTGGGGTGGAGGGTCTTGACCCGGCCATCCATCATCTCGGGCATGCCGGTGACGTCGGAGATCCCGACGACGGGTAATCCGGCCCCGGAGAGGGCTTTGGCGGTGCCCCCGGTGGACACCAGTTCGACCCCTTTGGCGGCCAGGGCCGAGGCAAACGGCACCAACCCCGTTTTATTGGAAACACTTAGCAGCGCGCGCATGAAATGACCGTTTTCCCGCAGTAAACCGCCCCCGGCTTGACAACGATGCACCCCCCGACTAGCATTCCCGGCTGACGTGAAGCGGGCTGGCGTCGAAGTTGAGACCGCAGGTAGCGGCTCTTTTTTTTGTACCTGGTCGTGCCCGCAAACGACGCAACCGGGGGCAGGGCGGCGGTTTCCGCCGCGTATCTCGTAAGGCAGGCAAGGGCATGCGTATCACCGGCAAGGTCAAGTGGTTTAACAACGCGAAGGGCTACGGATTCATCGAGCGTGAAGGGGGCAACGACGTGTTCGTCCACTTCTCGGCAATCCAAGGCTCCGGCTTCCGGACACTCGAAGAAGGCCAGCAGGTCGAGTTCGAGATTGTTGACGGTCCGAAGGGACCACAGGCCGGCAACGTCACGAAGCCAAGCTAAACCACCCCGGGGGACCGGAGCACTTCGGTCCGGTCCCTCACCTCCCGCCGTCCGGCGTTCCGTTCTGGGCTCCCCAGCCCGAACAACTTCCCTCATCTGATCAAAAACCACACGAGCGGCAGCCAGAGCTCGCGCGCGTACGGCATCGGCCGATCGTCGACGAGCACGTCCGTGCCGTCGACGGCCGCCACGATCTCGTAGAGGTCGCGCAGCCGCGTCGGACGATCGCCGGGATAGAACCGCGCGCGATGGCGCAGCACGCCGTCGGCGTGCACTTCGACGTACTCATCGGACGCTTTCGCCAGGTCGACCGCGCGCGTGTAGGCCTCGCCGTCGAATTTCGGAAACTCAATCGAGATCGAGAACGGCAGCGGCGGCGCGCCGAAGAGCACTTCGCGCAGCTCGGGACGCAGCTTGACGAGCTCTTCGTCGGTCGGCTGCTCGGAGAGGTCGGCGTACGGCCAGAAGCGCTCGAGCGGGCGGTGGATGGGCTCGTCGGGCAACACACGATCGGGACGCTTGGGTTCCGCCATCGACGAACCGCGGCCGATGGTATCCTGTTCGTCCGCCACGCCGCAACCGCGCGATGCCTGATTTACGCTTGATTCCCTCGATCGAATCCGTGCTGGCGCGCGCCGCGGTGGCCGGCGCGGCGAGCCGACATGGACGCGATCGCGCGACCGCGGCGGCCCGTCAAGCGGCCGACGAATTGCGCGCGCGGCTTCGCGCGCAGGCGCCCGGGCT
>DATEGZ010000023.1:0-28034 GCA_035279905.1 Vicinamibacterales bacterium | reverse complement strand
CCTCCTCCGCCGCCGCGTCCCGCGGCGGCCGCCGGTGCAGCCGCGCCCGGGGCGGCGTCCGGACCGTACCGATGCAACGCGATCCAGCCGGCCGACTCGCCGGAAAACGCGTAGCGCCGAATCTTCGGGACCGTCGTCTTCTCACCGGTCGCCAGATTCAGGATGACGACGCCCGTCTGATTCGGGCGGCGTGCGCGCGTGTTGGCCTGGGCCTCGCGGCGCGTCGGCTGCGTCGTGATCGCGATCCACGCCGAATCCTGCGAGAAAGTGAACGCCCCGCCGTTCTCTCCGACCGGCACCTTCGTCTCCTTGCCGCCCGGCGCGGTGCCTTTGACGATCACCTCGCTGTCGCCTTCGAGCGGCGACATGCGGTAGGCCACCCACTGGCCGTTCGGCGAGAGCGACGTCGCGTTCGGGGCGCGGAACGCGAGGATGTCCTCGAGATCCATCGCGTGCTTCGTCGCAGCCGGCGCGGTCTGCGGGGTGGGCGTGTTTTGCGCGGCGATCGGCGCAAACGCGACGATCGCGCTGACCAGCATCAACACGGCGGTGAGTCGCAGGCGTTTCATGGCAGTCCTCCAGAACCGGCCGGGTCGCCGGTCTCATCCCTTGGTGGGCGAATGGTAGCAGGTCCGGGAACCGGCGGCTCAGAACCGTTCTGTCGCCAGGGCGACCAGAAACGCGACCGCGTTTCGCAGATCCCGCGGACGCGACAGGCGTGGGCGAGGCCATCGTGTCCAGGCCGGCGCGAGTGGGCGCTCGAAGTGACTCCACCGCGCCTTCAGGCGGAGGCGGTCGGCCGCGCGGAGACGCCAGCGGCGCAAAAGCCCGCCGGCGCGATCGTCGCTGCGCTGGATCCGGGTCGCCAACCACAACTCCTGCATTTCGAGCAGCAAACCCGCGTAGTCTCGCGCACACCGCGATAGTTCCCGCACGCGCCGCACGAAGAAGCGCATTCGGTTTTCGATCGCGAACCCCGGCCGTCGCGATCGCCGATCCTTGAGCCGCACAAAGCCCGTGACCATTGGATGAGACCGCTCGATCATCGCGGCGCGATACCACAGAAAGCACTTCAACATGCCCCAGTAGGTGTGCGGGTTCTGCCGCAGCAGCACCTGCCGCATGTGATCAAACGAATAGAAAGCGTCCCACGCGCGCTCGTACGCAGCCGTCCAGTCCTGGGCCGACATCAGTGGATGCGATCGCACCGCGTGGAACGAATCGTACTTGTTGAAATCCGCGTCGAGCGGCACGCCCGCCGCGACCGCGTCGCGGTGATCGCGCGAACCAGGCAGCGGCGTCAGCATGAAGAACGAGGCCTGGTCCGCCAGCACCTCCTCGGCGAGCGCACGCACGTCCGCCTCCACTCGCTCCGCCGTGTCGAACGGAAACCCGATGATGTAGCCGACATGACAGACGATGCCGGCCTCGTGCCAGCGCGCGATGGCCGAGCGATACTCACTCACCTTGTTCTGACGCTTGCCAGCGGCTCGGAGATTGTCCTCGCGCAGCGATTCCATGCCGATGAACACCTGTACACAGCCGGCGCGAGCCGCTTTCTCGACGAATCGGGGCAGGCGCGCGGCGACGGTGTCCACCTGAATCATGAAGTCCACTGCGACATCCTCGTCGCGGCGGAGCGCGATCAGTCCGTCGAGGATGGCTTCCCACTCCGGGTTGCGCGAGAAGTTGTCGTCGGTGAAAAAGTAGTTCCGGAGGCCCGATCGCCGCCCGAACCGGTAGTACTGCCGCACGTGGTCGACGATGGCGTCGGCGTTCCGGCTGCGCATGAACCGGCCCTGGACGTTGATGATCGTGCAGAACGAACAGTTGAACGGGCAGCCGCGGCTGGCGTCGATCGTCCCATAGCCGCGCACGGCGAACTTCCGGAGCAGGCGACGCGATGGCACCGGCAGCGGTGCACACGTGAGCGTCGGCTGATCGTGGAGCAGATTGTGCAGTCCGGCGAGGCGCCCGGCGGCCGCGTCCTGCAGGAGCTTGCCCCAGTGCTGCTCCACTTCGCCGGCCACGAGGGTGATCCCGTCGTCGAGGAGCGCCTGGCACTCTGGCGGCACGGCCGGCGACATCGCGACCGACCCGCTGACATGGAACCCGCCGATCATCGTCTGGAATCCCTCGGCTGTGAGCTGCCGGGCGAGATCACTGGCGCGCGGGAACTGGTTGGTCTGCACGCCGGCCAGTGCCGCGACGCCGACGGTGCCGCGCCGCCGGATCAGCCGGCCCAATCGTCGAGGCTCGACGCGATCCACGGCCTCATCGAACGTGTGCAGCTCCACCTCGACAGGCTCGAGCACCCCGCTGGCAATGACTTCGCGGGTCAAGCCATCCAGACAGGCCAGCGTGTTACTCGGAAGCGTGCCGCGCCAGTGACGGACGACATAGCCCTCATCGTCGTAGCGTGACGGACGGATCAGGAGGACGACGAGTCGACGAGGCACGCCGCAGGCATCATGCCCGGTCCGGACGAGGACCGGTATGACAGCCGTCATACTTCGCGCTGAGTCGCCGACCTACTTGTCGCGATACGCGGCAAAGTCCTTCCAGACCTGCGCGATCAGGCCGGGATCGACGACGCGCGTCTCCGTCTTGTCCGGGTCCTTGACCGACGACAGCACCAGCGACACGGTGCCGCACTGAGGGCCAATAGCCATCGGATCGAAGGCGTAGAATCCCTCGTCCACCGCATCGGTCTCCGACACGCGCGCGCGAATCCTGAAGGGATGGATCGGCGCGACCTCCTTGCCCCCGCAGAGCACGCGCATGCGCGAAAACCCGGGGCCCAGGTGCTTGATTGGCGGAATCGACGCGCCTTGCGTCGAGGCCGCGCCGCGCGCGAACTTCATCCAGAAGCTCTCCACGAGCTTCGGCGACGCGCGGATGAACAGCACCGGCGGCGATTGCCGGACGTACAGCGACCAATCGCCGAAATCGACCACCGCACGCAAGCCGCTCGACGCGTCGTAGGTACCACCCGTGCGTCCCAGTTGCGACTCCGCGCTGGCCAGGAGCATCGGCGTGATGAACACGATGTCGAACTCTGACGAAGTCGTCGCATACGACGACAGGTTGAAGCCGCGCGCGGACGCCGCCGACTGGATCTCGGCGAGAGGCAGCGGCTTCGAGGACTCCACCGGCAGACGAGCGCCGTCCGGCGGCGAGGCGGCCGCGAGCTTCTGCTCCGCCGCGGAGATGAGCGCGCAGATGGCCGGCGCGCGCACTACGCGGGCAGGCGCGCGCCGCTGCGCCGGGTCTCCGTCGGGAATCGACGTCAGTCCGATCGCCGGACCATCACCCGCGAATACTGGTCCGCCCGCCGACGCCGCCGACAACGCAAGATCGGTCTCGAGGACTTGCGAATCCACCGTGAGCACGGCGCCGGACGCCGGGCTCGTCGCACCGAACAGCGGCACGTCGATCGTCAGCAGATCCTGTTCCTTCGCGATCGGTGTCGAAGGGTCCGATCCGCAAGCCAACGGCACGGGCGGGCCTTTCGCGGCGGCGGGATCGATCTGCACGACGGCGACGTCGTTCACCATGTCGGTCGCGAGCACGCGCCCAGCGACCTTGTCGGTTGGTGAGAGCTGAACCTCGACGGCCGTCGCGTCACCGAGGCCGGACCGGCTGGTCGCAATCAGTCCCTTGTCACTCACCAGAAAGCCGGCGGCGTGACGGTGCTCGGTCCAGATGCCGGCGACGCTCCCCTGCCACTTGACGAGGAACGACGATGCCGACAGCTTGTCCGCCGGCGCGAGCGCGGTCTCCATCTCGGCAGTGACGGGACCAACCTCGGCGTTGGCCGCCGTGAGCTCGAGCGTCGCGTCGCGTCCTGCGACGATCTTGACGATTTGCGTCCACTCGTACGCGCGCCCTTGCAGGACCGCAGGCCGATCGGATTCAACCGTGTAGCTGCCGGGACGCAAGCGGATTTCCGCGGTGCCGTCCGCCTTGGTGACGAGCCGCTGCGGGAGAGACGTCGCGGGGTTGTCGCTGACGAGCAGGGCGTGGCGCGCCACCGGCACCCGCTGCCCGGCGGCGTCGGCGATCGAGACGCTGACGTGCAGCACGCTCGTGCCCGGCGTCGCGTTGCTCTGAAACGCGACCAGGGCCAGCCACGCGATGACAACGAATCGCGCCACGTCCCCATCGTAACGCGCTACCATCGCGCCATGTTGAAGCGCCTTCTGCCCGCCGGCTTGGGATTCGCCACCGTCCTGCTCGCCACCGTCGCCGCGCAGCCGCGCGACGTCAGCCTGTCTCCTGACGGCTGGGCCGGCGATTACGGGAAGTACCTCGCCGCGCAGGACGTCGATCGCACCACCGCGGGCGTCGCCAGCGGCACGCACGGCGCGGTCACGGTCGCCTACAACGGCATCGCGGCCCGTGCCGGGCTCGAGGCGCTCAAGCGCGGCGGCAACGCCATGGACGCCGCGCTCACGTCCGCGGTGACGCAGGTCGCGGTGACCGCGGGCGCGCCCATCAGCTACTTCGGGATTCTGTCGGTCGTCTACTACGACGCGAAGACCGGCAAGGTATACACCATGAACGCCGAGTGGAACACCGTGCGCAGCGAGACCGAGCCGCTGACGATTCCCGGCAGCCTCAACATGTCGTCCGAGGCCGGGCTGCGCGGCACCGCGGTGAGCGGACGCACCGCGCTCGTCGGTGGCTTCATGAAAGGTGTCGGCGCCGCGCAGAAGCGCTTCGGCAAGCTCCCCTTCAAGGCGATCTTCGATCCCGCGATCTACGTCGCCGAGCACGGCATGCCGGTGACGAAGCATCTGGCCGACAAGTTCGTGTTTCGCGCCGAGGATCTGAAGCGCCTCGCCGAGACGCGCGCCGTCTTCACCAAGGCCGACGGCACGTTCTACAAGCATGGCGAGACGTTCCGACAACCGGCGCTCGCAAAGACGCTGCGCGCGGTGGCCTCCGAGGGCACCGACTACATGTACAAAGGCCCGTGGGCGAAGAAGCTCGTCGCCGCGGTCCAGACCGACGGCGGGAAGATGACGCTCGACGATCTGTCGGGCTACGACGTCATCTGGGACGATCCGCTCGTCGCTGACATCGGCAACGGCTACGCGATCTCGACCAACCGTCCGCCGAATCTCGGCGGCGTCAATCTGATCGAGGCGCAACTGCTCGCCGCCGCGTCAGGGCTCGCGACCGATCCGCACTGGACCAGGTCCGCCGCGTCGCTCAAAAAGGCGCTCGACATCTCGCAGATGTTCACACTGAGCTATCTACCGCCGGCGACGCTCGCGCAGATCTATCCGGGACTCGATTCGTCCGCCGACGCGCGCGTCACGCCCGCGCACGCGGCCGAGTTGTGGAAGCGGATGCAGGCAGGCGTCGTGCCCTTCCGCTGGAAAGACGCCACGCCGCACCACTCCGACGATGTGGTCGCGATTGACGAGGAAGGCAACATCGCGGCGTTGACGCAGAGCATCAACTGCGTTGACTGGGGCAAGACCGCGATCGTCGTCGACGGCATCACAATTGGCGATCCTGCGTCGTACCAGCAGGCGCAGATCGCGCGCATCCCGCCCGGCAGCCGGCTGCCCGCGCCGACCGAAACCGGCATTCTGTTCAAGGACGGCAAGCCGATGCTGGGCTTCGCGTCGATGGGCTCGGGCCTTCACCAGCGGACGATGATCGGGCTGTTGAACGTGACGCGCTTCGGCATGACGGTGGACGAGGCGATCAACTCGCCGGACTTCTTTCTGTCGGATACCGATCTCACGACGGGAGGGCTCACCGTCCGTGTGCCAAAGGGACGGTTCCCGCCCGCGCTGCTCGCCGCGCTCGGACGTGCGTACAAGGAGTACGACGCGTCGGACGACCGCTTCGGCGGCGAGGGCTTGTGGGTGGCAGTGAGCCGCGATCCGCGTACGGGCGCGCTGCGCGCCGCGTCGCACAACCGCAACAACAGCGCGGCCGTGGCGTGGTGACTCACTGCCAGTTGACGATCACCTTGATCGACGATGCGGCCTCTGACACTGGCACCAGAACGAGGAAACGCTTCGCCACTGGATCGACGGCGAAGGTTCGGGAAGGCAGATCGAACAACCTGACCGGCGTGCCGATGGTCAGGGCGCCTTCGGAAACCGGCGCGGCCATCAAATGGTTGTCCTGAGCAAAGTACAACTCGCGGCCATCGCCGCTCCATTGAGGGTTGCCCACCGGTCCGTGCGCCACGAGAGCTGGATGTCCGGAGGGCGTCGGGAAGGAATCGACCAGCAGTGTCAGTTCGCCAGTTTCATGGGTCAGGATGGCGATACGCGAGCCGCTCGGCGATAACCGCGCGTCTCCGTCCGGCCCAGTTGCGCGATACGGACCGACCTTCCCATCCGGCTGTCGAATCAGCACGCCCAGCGGCAACGGCTGCGTGGCGCCAGGAAGCCCAGTGTTGGTGAACACCAGCCCACCATCAGTGGTCCAACTCCGAGGAAACATGTTGGAGAACCCGCCGAGCATCAGCTGCGGCGCTCCGGATCCGTCCGCAGCAGCCTCATACAGACTGAAGGTGCCGCCGGGACTCTCGCTCGATCGAAACGCGATCCGGGTGCCGCTTGGATTCCAGACGGGATTCGATCCCGTCTTTGCGGTCAACCGCCGGCTCCCATTCGTGGCGATGTCGACGATCCACAGGGTGGATGCGGTCTCGTGAAGTGCGGTTCTTTCGAGCACCACGCGTCCGCCATCCCTCGAGATGTCGGGATTGTTCTGAACGGCCGCCTCGCCGATTTTCCCGATCGCTGTGCCTCCTCGATCGAACCAGGTTGGCTGGACCGCAGCGGGTTGCACGTTCTCGACGGCGACAATGCTCGCGTGCGCGCTGACGTGCTCGCCGATCGTGCCGCCCGCCGGATAGTCCAGGGGAACCGGCACGGCGTCGCCTTCCAGACGCGCAGTCTCAACGTTCAGATGTTGTGCAATCCAGACGTGGTCGCGCACGTAGAAGAGCGTCCCGTTGTCGTAAGTTCCGACCGCAGTCGTGGCGACGACGGACTTCGGATGCTGCGGATCATCGGTGCGCAGCAGGCGGATCTCGCCCTGTTCAGCCTTCGCGCTCGTCGCGAAATAGATCAGCTGACCGCCGCCGATGCTGCTCGGAAATCTCAATGAGGAATCGCTGGGTTGCTTGTCGACGAACGGGAACGGCGTGCCGCCGCCGCTGTTGACGCGTTGTAACCCGCCCTGGAATGTCGGCGCAAACACGATCGTGTCATCGTCGAGCCACGCGCCGCCGCGACCGCTCTCGGCCGCGCAGATTGGGACGATGGTCAACGAAGGCAAGTCGACGCGGACGAGCTTACCGTCGCTGACTCCGGGGTCGGCAGAGGACGTCACGAAGAACGCGAGTGACCGCCCGTTTGGGGACCAGAACGGGAATTGCGGAATCTCCGGACCGGCCCCGCTGACCAGCTGCCAGTCGCCCGCTGAATCGAGACTGCGAATCCACAGTCGAGGGTCGGGCGTGACCACGGCCGCGGTGGGTTGCGTGACGAGCGCCAGTCGCTTGCCGTCGGGCGAGAGCGCGAGGCCGTTCCAGTGCCTCGTGCCCGGCGGCAGCGGGATGTCGTAGACGTATCGCGCCCGGGGCGCCGGCGTATTTGTCGAGCGGCGGGCGAACCAATAGCCGCCGGCGACGCCGACTCCCAGGATGAGCAGCGCCGCTATCGCCAGCCACGTCGCCGTCGGTCTCGAGCGGGTGGCGGGGGCCACGCGGCGATCCTGACCGGCGTCGAGATCGCGCTGGGTCCATCCGAGCGCGAGCGCGACGTCGTGCATGCTCGCGAGTCGATCGTTCGGATCCTTCGCCAGACAGCTACGAATGAGCCGATCGACATTTGCCGGCAAGCCCGGTCGGACGGACGAAGCAGTGGGTGCGTCTGCGCGAAGGATCGCGCCCATCAGGCCAGCCGCGCTCGACGCTTCGAACGCGCGCTTGCCCGTCAACATCTCGTAGAACATCGCGCCGAACGAAAAGATGTCCGTGCGCGCGTCGGCGGGCCGGCCCTCGATTTGTTCGGGTGCCATGTACTGCAGCGTGCCGAGGACCACGCCCACTTCGGTCAGCGGCGCGGTGACCGTCGCATCGGACGTCACGGCCGGTTCGTCGCGTACGATGCGAGCGAGGCCGAAATCCATGACCTTCGCGCCCGACTTCGTGAGCATGACGTTGCCGGGCTTGAGGTCCCGATGGATGATGTTGCGCCGATGCGCGGCCGCGACCGCGTCGGCGATCTCGTTCGCCCGCGCCAGCGCTTCGGGCAGCGGCAGGGGTCCGCGCTTCAAGCGCGCAGCGAGCGTCTCACCTTCGATGAGCTCGAGAACGAGGAAATCGGTCGCGTCCACCGCGCCGATGTCATGAATTGCGCAAATGTGTGGATGGCTGAGCGCGGCGATCGCGCGCGCCTCGAGCTCGAATCGCTGCCTGCGGACCGGATCACCGGAAACCTCGGCGGGCAGCACCTTGATAGCGACATCGCGCTGCAGACGCGTGTCTCGGGCGCGATACACTTCGCCCATCCCGCCGGCACCCAGGGGCGCAACGATCTCGTACGGTCCGAGCTTCGTCCCTGCGGTCAGCGTCATGCAGGCCACGGGAATAATACGACAGGCACAGCAATGAGCCGATCCGCTCTCCGTTTCCGCCAAGTCCAGTCAGGAACATGACACCTGGAATTGGAGACGCGGAGATGCGCCGACCGCTTTCGTTCAGCCTGAGTTCAGCCGCCGTACTGACACTTCTGTCGATCGCCGTACCGGCCTCGGCCGGCACGCTGACTCTGACGGGCAGCGCGGGAGGAGCGTGCGGCGGTGGCGCCACGCAGACGGTGCCGCTGGGCCCGATCGTCGCCCTCACTGCGGACTTCGGCTGTCTCTTCGGCGGCACGGCGCAAGCCATCGCGCTCGGCGGCGGCGGCCTGCTTGGCGCCATCGTCAGCGCCCACAACACGCAAAATGGCGCCTCGGGCGGCAGCGCCATCGCCGGCTTTCAGACCAACATGGTGCTGCACAGCGCCAGCAACGACCCGCAGCCGGTGTCAGTGAACCTGCTCCTTGGCGGGGATATCGTCAACCCGCACAGCGGCTACGGTTACACGCTCGCGTTGAACCTGGGCGTCTTCGGCGATGGCGAGACCGACGTCCAGGACGGGGTCATCTTTCGTACGGGCGGCAACATCCCCGTCCCGCTGCCGATCGGCGCCGGCGTGCTCGTGCATTCAGGGACGGCCATGATCACGCCCAACGTGCCCTTCACGTTCTTCATGTCGCTGGGCATCTCGGCCAACCTCTCCGACCCCGGCTTCATGTCGCTCGACTACGGTCACACGTTGAGCTTTTCGCCGAATGGTCCGGTCTTCAACCTGCCAGATGGTGTGACGATCGACATCAGCGACGTCAACGTCACGAACAACCACTGGACGGATCCGCGCGTCCAGCAGGATCCCGTCGCACCGGCCGTGCCGGAACCCGTCACGCTCGTGCTGCTCGGCACGGGCCTGCTCGGCGGACGTCGAGTGATGGAGAGGAAAACGTCGCGCTAGCGCCCCAGTCCGCACTTCGCGAACTGCGACACGATCCTCGCCCGGCGTTCCTGGACCGCGCCCGCCACGTCGGCCGCCGCGTGTTCGGCCAGCAGGGCGTCGGCGAGCGCGAGGGCCTTGCGGGCGTCCCGGCATGCGTCCTGTGTTTGCCCAAGGCGTTGTTCGGTGTCGGCACTCAGCGACAAGTCCGCCGACAATTGGTTGCGCGCGTGCGCATCGACCGACGCCAGGCGTTCGTGCATCTCGGTCGCCGTCCGAAACTCGTGAAGCGCGTCACGCGTGCGTCCGTGATCCAGGTAGACCTCGCCAAGCACGCGGTGCGTGAGCGCCAGCCGATCCTGAGCGAGGACGTCCTTCGGATCGGACGAGGCCAGTTCCTCGCGGATCTCGAGACAGCGCGCCAGATGCGCGAGCGCGGCCTCGGTTTGATCCAGACTCGACTCTGACGTGGCGGCGCTGCTCAAATCCACGGCGACATCGAACTTCGTCGCGCGGGTGGCGTTTCGGGCCAGGCGACGCTCGTCCATCTCGAGCGCTCGCAGGAAGTGCGGCAGGGCCGCGGCGTAGTCCGATGCCTGCTCGTAGTGCGACCCGATGTACTTCTCGACCAGCGCGACATTGCGCTGCCGATCGCTGTCGTCCGGCTGGCGACGAAGCAAGGCGTCGAAGAGCGCGCCGGTCCTGGTCCATTCGGCCAGCTGGGCGTCGCGCGGGCTGTTCACCGCGCGCTGAAAGTGGACGCTGGCGAGGAGCCGCTCGGCCTCCTCGTCATTCGGGTTGGCGGCGAGCAGCTGGTTACCGATGGCCATCGCTTCGTCGACGGCGGCGATCGCGGCGGCGTCGTACTGGTTGGCGCTGCGCAGCGTCGAGATGGAAATGAGGAGCCGACCACGCTCGAGCGCGGCGCTGCGCGCCACCGGTCCCGTCACGATCGGCCGCAGCAGGGCGACCGCCTTTTGATAGCTCGACTCGGCGCCCGCGCGGTCGCCGAGATTCGCGCCAGATGGTCGCCCCTGGACGTCGGCGACACGGTGATACCCACGCGCCAGCTCCAGCCTGAGCGCGTTGTCAGCGGACGGGTCCTGACTCAGCCGCTCGAGGTACTTCAGCGCTTCCGACACGATCAATTGCCGCACCGGAGTCGCGCCAGGCAGCGGCTGCACGGCGTCGTCCACCTTGAAGATCATGGCGTTGGCCAGCTGCCGCGCGTCGTCGAATCGCTGCTCTGCGCGGTCCCGTTGCTGACGTGCGGCTCGCATCTGCCAGAGCGACACCCCCAGCGCCGCGACGAGCGCGAGGAGCGACACCACCGACGCGACTACGGCCGCGCGGTGCCGGCGCGCCAGCCTGGAGAGCACGTACGCCATCGACACGCGACGGGCCTCGACCGGCTCGTGATTGAGGCTGCGTGTCAGGTCGTCTGCCAGTTGCTGCGCGGACGCGTAGCGATCTTCGGGTGCCGGCGCCATCGCCTTGCGCACGATCGCGTCCAGGTCGCCACGCAGCGCACCGGGCGGATACGGCAGTTCTCCGCCGGCCGCCACGCTCGGCCGCGGCGGCCGCGTGTCGGTGATGAGCGTGACGATCTCGTCGAGTGTCAGCGACTTCGTCTCGTACGGCCGCCGGCCGGTCAGCACCTCGTACGTCAGCACGCCGATCGCGTAGATGTCCGCGGCGGTGGTGACGACGCCTCCGCGCAGCTGCTCGGGACTGGCATACGCGGGGGTCAGGGCGCGCTGGGCGCCCGCCTGCGTGCGCTCCACGTCGGGCAGGATGGAATCGTCGAGCAGCTTGGCGATGCCGAAATCGAGAATCTTGACGACGCCGTCGGCGGTCACGAGCACGTTCGCCGGTTTGAGGTCACGATGCACGACGCCGTGCTGGTGCGCGTACTGGACACCGCGGCACAACTGGCCGACCAGCGCGAGCCGGCCCGGCAAGTCGAGGTGTTCCTCCGCGCAGTACGCGGCCAGCGGCCGGCCGACCACCAGCTCCATCACCAGGTACGGCCGATCGTCCGTGGTCACACCGGCGTCGAGCAGCGAGACGATGTTCGGATGGGCGAAGCGCGCCAGAATCTGGCGCTCCGCGTGGAAGCGCGATCGGACGTCGTGATGACGCACGGGCGCGTCGATGATCTTCACGGCGACCTGCTGCGAGAATCCGCCGTCCACGCGCTCGGCGAGGTAGACGACGCTCATCCCGCCTCGGCCGATCTCTCGAACGAGCGCAAAGGGGCCGATCTGCAGGCCACTGAGGTTTGGCGCGCCACCGGACGTCGGCATGTCGAGCGCGAGGAAGTCGCCGGCCTCCTGGTGTGAGCGCATGAGCGCGTCGACGCGCTCCCGAATCAGCGGACGATCGGCGCAGGCAACCTCGAGCCAGCGGTCGCGTTCTGCCGGCTCCTGCTCGAGCGCGCCCGCGAAGATCGTTTGGACGAGGTGCCAGTCGTCGGAAGTCAGCGCCATGGTAATCAGCGATCGGAGGCGCGCAGGGCGCCGTGCAGCCACGCCCGCGCGAACGCCCAGTGCCGCTTGACGGTCGCGGGCGCAATGTCGAGGAAGGCCGCCGTCTCCTCGATCGACAGCCCGCCGAAGTATCGCAGCTCCACCACGCGCGCGGGCACGGACGCGATCGCCGACAGCTTGTCCAGCGCGTCATGCAGGCCGAGCAGGTCCAGACGCGTGTCGATCCGTCCGACCTCGACGTCGTCGTCGAGCGCCACACGGGCTTTGGCTCCCCGCTTCTCGGCGCCATGCTCGCGCGCATGATCGACGAGGACGCGGCGCATCGCCGTCGCGGCGGCGCCGTAGAAGTGGACGCGATTCTCGAAGGCCGGCGTCCTGGCGCCGGTGAGCCGCAGATAGGCCTCGTTCACCAGAGCGGTCGGCTGCAGCGTGTGGTCGCCGCGCTCCTGCCGCATGTAGTGGAGGGCGAGCTTGTGCAGTTCCGCATAGACGAGCGGGGTGAGCTCGTCGAGCGCGGCGGAGTCGCCACGCCGCCACCGACCCAGTAGGCGCGTGACCTCGCCCATGCGCGGCTGAATCTTACCAAGACAGGCGCAGCTACGTATTTACGTGGCTAGGAAAACCTCACCAAAACCTCAGAGACTCGTCAGGACTTCTCTCGATCGATACCGCATGCTGCAAGTCAGGGGCACAAAGGGAGGATCCACATGATTCCGCCAACTCCGGTCACGATCGAGCCGGTTCAGGCCGCCGACGACGAGGCGCTGGTCGCGGCGTTTCTCGAGGGCCGCCGCGAGGCGTTCGATGACATCGTGGAGCGGCACTGGCGGCGTGTGTATCACCTTTGCTACCGGTTCGTCGGCAATCACGAAGACGCGTCCGAACTGGCGCAGGACGTCTTCGTCCGGGCGTTCAAGGGCTTGCGCAAATTCAAGGGCGACTCGGCACTCGGCACCTGGCTGCACCGCGTAGGCGTGAACGTCTGTCTGAGCCGGGTCGCGATCAAGGCGCCGCCCTGCAGATCGATCGGCGTGATGGACCGGCGCGACGACCGGATCGAGGATCCGCTCGCGCAGCTCGTCCGCGGCGAGCGCGCCGCGACCGTCCGGGCGGCGATTCTGAAGCTGCCGCCCAAACAGCGCGCGACGCTCCTGCTTCGTGTGTACCGCGATTTGCCGCACGAGGAGATCGCCCGGATCCTTGGGCGCTCGGTCGGCACGGGCAAAGCGAACTTCTTCAACGCGCTGGGCAGCCTCCGTCGATTGTTGGAATCGGCCTGACCCGGCATCGAACGCCCGCACGCCACCCCAACCTGCGCTATAAAACAGCAGTAGATGCCGGGGTGGTTCTCTGATTTCCGGCTGGCGGTGCGGGCACTGCGCGCGACGCCATCCTTCACCTCCCTCGCCGTGCTGCTGCTCGCGCTGGGCATCGCGGCCGCGACGACGCTCTTCTCAATCGCCAGCGCCGTCCTCTTTCGTCCGTTCGCCTTCGCCGACCAGGACCGGCTCGTCGTCGCGGGCGAGGACCAGCTCGTGCCGCGGTCCGAGATTTCGTACCGCGACGTCGAGGCCTGGCGCGCCGGCACGCACGCGTTCGAAGATCTCTGCCCCATCAGCTCCACCGAGTGGACCTGGGAGCTTCGCACGAACGCGGACACGGTGGTGGTGCGCTATCGTTCGGTCGGCGGCAACTTCTTCGATCTGCTCGGCGCGATGCCGCTCGTCGGCCGGACTTTTCACCCCGATGACGACCATCGCCAATCAGCGCGAACGGTCGTCCTGAGCTACGGTTTCTGGCAGCGTCAGTTCGGCGGCGATCGCGGCATCGTTGGCCGGACGATCGTGCTGAGCGGGAAGACGTTCACCGTCGCGGGGATCATGCCCGCGACGTTCATGTTTCCAACCGGCACGGACGTCTGGACGCCGCTCGTGCCGGATCTCGCGTCGATCGCAGGCGGCATCCCGAACGGCCCGGTGGACCTCTTCGACATCGGCGTGTTGTTTGCGCTCGGACGATTGAAGGCCGGCACCTCGCTCGACGCGGCGCGGCGAGATCTGAACGACGTCATTGCCGCCGAGTCACAGCGGACGCACCGTCAGGCCCACGTCGAGTCCCGAATCCGGTCGATCGTCGAGGAGATCCTGGGGCCCGCCCGCGCTGGAGTGCGCGCCTGGCTGGCGGCGGTGGCGGTCCTGTTGCTCGTCGCGTGTGCCAACGTTGCCGGGCTCACGCTCGTCCGCGCGGCCGGACGCTCGCGCGAATACGCCATCCGTCTGGCGCTCGGCGCCTCTCGCGGGGCACTTGCGCGGCTGCTGTTCTGCGAGGCGCTGACCATCTCCGCGCTCGCGTCGGCGGTCGGACTCGGGATGACGACGGTGGCGCTGCCGGCCATCATCGCGTGGCTGCCTGCGGACATCCCGCGCTTGTCCGGCGCTCGCGTGGACATCGCCGCGCTTGGGGCGACGGCGGCGATCGCCCTGCTCGCGGCGGTTGTCAGCTCGCTGGCGCCTGCGCTCGCGCTGACGAGCTCGGATCTCGAACACGTCCTCCGTCGAGACGCCACGACTGTCGTCCGCACCGGGCATCGCGCGCCGATGCGTCGTCTCCTGATCGCCGGCGAGCTGGCCGCGGCCGTGCTCCTGCTGACCGCCGCCGGCCTGCTCGCCCGCAGCGTGAGTCAGCTCGGGAGACTCGACCTCGGGTTTCAGCCCTCGCATCTGATATCGGTCACATTCGCCATGCCGACCGGAGTCAGCGACGAGGCCGAGGCGCGCCTGCTGCTGACGCGCGCGCTCGACGATCTCTCGAGGGTGCCCGGCGCGGTGTCCGTGGCGGGCGTGTCGCTGCGTCCATTGCAGGGACCGGTGGGACTCGACTCGCGCTTCCGCACCGATCGGCAGACGCCGGCTGAAGGCGCACGCAATCCCTACGTCAACGTCGAGACGATCACGCCGGACTATTTCACGACGATGGGAACACGGATCGTGGACGGACGATCGTTCACTGACGCCGATCGCGGCGCGACGATGCCCGTGTTGATCGTGAGCGAAGGGTTCGCGCGGCTCGCGTGGCCCGGCGAGCGGGCCATTGGCAAGCGGCTTCAGGTCACGGCCCAGGACCGCGGCCCGGACGCGCCGCCTGTCTTCCGCACGATCGTCGGCGTGGCGGCGGATATGCGGTATCGCGCGCTCGAAACGGCAACGTTGACCATCTACGCGCCGTTCGCCCAGTCGCCCGATCGCGTTGCCGACTTCATGATCCGCGCCGGTGTTGAACCGGCGACGCTCGCGCCGACGATCCGCCAGCGCATGATGGCGCTCAACGGCAACGGATCCGTTGCGGTCGACGCGATGGACGACGTGGTGTCGAGACTCGAGACACCCTGGCGCTCGAACTTCTCGCTGTTCGTGTTGTTCGCCGGGCTGACCGTGGCACTCGCCGCCGCGGGACTGTACGCGTTGATGGCCGGGTCGGTCGCCGGCCAGGCGCGCGAGATCGGCGTCCGGCTGGTGCTGGGCGCGACGCCCGCCCGAATCGCGACGGCCGTCGTCGCTGATGGCGCGCGGATTGCCGCCGGCGGAGCGCTCGCCGGCGTCGCCGCCGCGCTGCTCTCGACGCGGCTCATGCAATCGCTCTTGTTCGACGTCAGTCCACTGGATCCTGTCGCAATCTGTGCGGCGCCGGTGCTGCTCGCCATCGTCGCGATCGCGGCGACGGCGCTGCCGGCGATCCGCGCGTCACGGACCGATCCGACCGCGTGTCTCAGGCGCGAGTGATCGCGGGCATCAGTCGACGACGTAGCCCTCGCGAACGGACACCCGCGCGCCGCGACGATTGACCTTCACGGTCACGCGATGCCAGCCCTTGCCCGCCGGCGGTTCATAGGAAATGAGGTAGCCCCGCCGGAGCCAGCTGAACATGCGGGCGATCGACTGTGCAGGGTCGCCGTCGCCGAGATCGACCGTGATCCCGCCCGTCCGGCGAGCCAACAGCTGGAGGGTTGTCGGAAAGACGGTGCCGGTCTGCAAGACCAGCCCGTCGGCCAGGGAGGCGCCGGTGGTCAGCTCCGCTCGGGAGCCGGCTGCCGCAATAAACCTGACCGGCGCTCCCACCAGCACGAATGCCGGTCCCAATCGTCGAGCCAGATCCGTGAGCATCGGGAACGTGACGACACTGCGAAAGTCGGCCGCGTTCGTGAAGGCCACCAAGGCGCGCCGGCGATCGGACTGGTCGAACAGCCGCAACGCGGCGGCAATGCCGTCGAACGGCGCGGCATCGTTCCCACCGGAGAACACCTGCAGATCGAACGCGGGCCGGCCGAACTCCAGGGGGCGCAGACGCGTCGGCGGCGCGCCGGCCATGACCACGCCGAGCCGATCGCGTTCCTGCACGCCACCGAGAAATGCGGAGAGCCCGGCGCTCACGCGCGGCACCTGTTCGGCAGAGGTGTACGCGACCGCGGTCACCGGCGGTGCGACGAGCACCAGGTCGAGAGGCGCGTCGACGTACTCCTCGACGCGCACCGCCTGCTTCGCGCCCATGTCCTCGACGACGAAATCTTCCGGATGGAGGCCGCGGACCGGACCGTTGTCGTCGATGACGCCGGCATCCAATCGGACCAGTGAGGTCGAGGCGTTGAATTGCGGCTGCTGCGCCTGAGACACGCCCAGCGAAACGACGATCACCAGGAGCGCCGCGCCCCTCACTTCGACACCACCAGACGGATTCGGTCGACGAGTGCGGCCGCCACGTCATTCGTCAGCACCCTGCACGGGTACGTGTAGTAGAGGTCGTTGGCGTCGAGCGCTTCGAACGGCACGGCCGTCGCCGGCTTCACGATGCTCAGACCAATCGCGGCGGCGGTCGAGCGAGGATTGATCGCCAGCGATCGTTCGTACCAGGCGGCAGCCTTCGGCACATCGTTGCGCGCGTGCGCCAGCGCCGCGACGTTGATCGCCGCCAGATAGTCGAGCGGCGAGGACGTCTGGTCGTTCGCGATGCGCTCCAGCTCGCTGGCGGCCTTCGCGTCTTTCTGACCGCGGAGGCGCGCCACGCGCATCCGCGCTTCAATGAGCTGCGGATTGATCTTCAACGCCGCGTCGAACGCTTTCACGGCGTGCGCCGGCCGCGCGTCGTCGATCATCTGCGGGCTGCCGGGGTCCTCCCCGACGATCGGCCCCATGAGCACGCCCCGAAAACGGCCCAGGCAGTCGAACAGCACGCCCTCCGCAAGAAGCGGGGCGGCGCCGGCGTTCGCTTCCTTCTTCCACGTCTGAACGGCCTGACTCCAGCGGTAGAAGGTGGTCCACGCGTTGAGATCCAGGCTGCCCACCGTCCAGGCTCGTGCCTCGGCCATGGCTTGCGGCAACATGCGCTCGATGTCGTCGTTGACCTGCTGTTGGGCGGCCTGCCGAACGGTCTGTTGCGCGTGCAGACCCGCGACAGCTGACACGGCAATCGCCACCGCAACCGAGCAAGGGACTACGCGCATAATCACCGCACGGTCTCGAGCGCGACGACGCGGTCGGGCTCGTCACCCGCCGGCGGCGGAAGCGTCAGCGTGACGCCGGCATCGGAGAGCGAGACCTCGAGCGGAACGTTACGGCCGAGCAGCGTGGCTTTCGTGACGCGTGCGCCGATTGACGGCAGCGACAGCGACGTGAGTGAGCCGTCGAGCACGTGCACGAACACCGTCTGACCGCGCTGCGTGGTCGCGCCCCATTTCTGCGGTGCGATCGGTCCGCGGCGCGTGCCGTAGATCGACGACCCGTACGTCTGCAGCCACCGGCCGATCGCCCGCAGCCGCTCGACGGCTTCGGGCTGGATCGTGCCGTCCGGCCTCGGCCCGACGTTCAACAGCAGGTTGCCGCCGTTCCCGGCCGCGCGAACGAGGTAGCCGACGAGCTCGGGCACCGACTTGAAATTGCGGTCGGTGATGTTGAAGCCCCAGGCGCCGTTCATCGTGAGCGAGGTCTCGAGCGGCAGCGTGCCGATCTCCTTCGTGTTGAATCCGGCGCTGTTCGCGCCCGGCAGATCCTGTTCGAAGGTCTGCACGTCCTCGCCTGGCAGCGGCGCCTTGTGATGGTTCGGGACGATGAGCGCCGCCGGCTGGAGGCGGTGGATGAGCGCGTACGTCCGATCGAGCCGCCAGTCGGCATCCGGGCGATCCCACATCCCGTCGAACCAGATCCCGCCGAGCGGGCCGTAGTTCGTCAGCAGCTCCGTCAGCTGCGCGTCCATGAAGTCGAGATAGCGCGTCCACTCGCCGCTCTCGGGCCGTCCGGTGTTCTTGCCGGTGTTGCCGCGGGGCCAGAAATCCGGGTGATGCCAGTCGAGCTGTGAGTAGTAGAAGAACAGCTTGATGCCCTGGCGATGGCATTCGTCGGCAAGCGCCTTCAACGGGTCGCGCTTGTACGGCGTCCAGTCGACGATGTTGTACGGCGTGGCCTTCGTCGCGAACATCGAGAAGCCGTCGTGATGGCGCGCGGTGATCGTGATGTACCGGACGCCGGCCTCCTTCGCGAGCGCGACCCACTCGCGAGCGTCGAACTTGACGGGATTGAAGGCCGACGCCAGCCACTCGTAGGTCCCGATCTGCAGCGAGCGGTTCTGCATCACCCACTCACCCTGACCGAGCTGGCTGTACACGCCCCAGTGGACGAACATCCCGAACTTCGCGTCGCGGAACCACTCGCGCGCGGCAAGACGTTCGGGTGGAACGTCCTGCGTGCTGAGCGTGCCGGCGATCGCGACGGTCAACACCGTCGAGAGGAATCTCGACATCGGTCACTTCCCGGTTGAGAGACGGAACACCCACGCGTCCGCGTTCGGCGGCGCGAGACCCGCGGGAATGTGGGCGACGATGCCGGCTGGCGATCGATCCCAGGGAATCGTGCGTCCGGTGCCGAGAAGCGTCAAAACGCCGTTGGCGGCCGGAGCCGGCGTGGCGATCGTGATCTCGCGCGGAAGCGTCGTCACGTCCTCAGTCGCTCGCGGCAGATAGATCGCGTAGACCGTGCCGTTCTTGGCGCGCGTGAACCGCACCTGGCCGTCGGCGTACGGCGCGACGGGACGCGTGGCGTAAATCGCCTCGCTGTTGACCTTCATCCACGCGCCGAGCGCAGTGAGTCGCTCGTACGCCGCGTCGTGCCACGTGCCATCGGGGCCCGGACCGATATTGAGCAGGAGGTTGCCGCCCTTCGCGACCACGTCCACCAGCATCTGAATCAGCTCGCGCGGCGTCTTGTAGACGTCGTTCGGTACGAACGACCAGCTGCGCGCCATCGGCATCGGCACTTCCCAGGGATACGGCAGCGGCTGCGGCGGCACGCGCGCCTCCGGCGTGAGGTAGTTCTGATACGGCCCGGGCACGTCGCGGTCGACGACGATGAGGCCGGGCTGTTTCGCGCGCGCCGCGGCGACCAGTCCCGGCATGTCGATGTCCTGGCTCTGAATCCGCGCAAACTTGTAGTCGGGCTTGTTGATCTCGGCTTTGATCTCCGCGTCCGTTCGCGGCCGCACCCACCCGCCGTCAAGCCACAGGATGTCCACTCGCCCGTAGCGCGACATCAGCTCGTCGATCTGCGCATGCGTGAACTTGACGAAGCGGGCCCATCGCTCGGGGTATTTCTTGATGTCGTAGTTCGGATTGCGATCGGGCGTCGCGAAGTACGGCCACCAATAATCGGGACTGCGCCAGTCGGGCTTCGAGAAGTAGGCCCCCACCTTGAAGCCTTCGGCGCGGAACGCGTCGAAGATGGCCTTGGTGACATCGGCGCGCGGGTTGCTCGAGAACGGCGTGTTCGGCGAGGTGATTCGGTAGTCCGTTTCGTGGGTGTCGAACATGCTGAAGCCGTCGTGGTGCTTGGTCGTGAACACGACGTATCGCATCCCCGCATCGCGCGCGGCCCTCGCCCACCGTTCCGGATCGAACCGCACGGGATTGAACGTCGTCTGCAGTTTCTCGTACGCGGCCTTGTAGGTCGCGTAGTCGTCCATCGATCGGCGGCACCACGGCTCGTCTTCCGAGCACAGCGACCACGACTCCACGATGCCCCACTGCGAGTACGTGCCCCAGTGCATGAGCAAACCGAGCTTCAGGTCCTGCCACTCGTCGATCTTCTGGCGCACGAGCGGATCGGGATCTTCCACGTACGGCGACCTGGCGTCCTGCGGCGCGGCGGCGAGCGTCAGCCCGCTGATGAACGTCGCCGCCGTGACGACGCGCAGAAACGTCCCGAGTCGCATCATGAGGGCCACCCGTAGATCTGATCCATCAGCACCCATTTCTCGCCGGGCTTCGCCCACGGCAGCGCGCGCTGGTACTTCCACATCAGCCGTTCCCATTCCTGGACCGCGGGATTCGCCGCATCAGCGGCCGCTTTGCCGTCGAACGAAAACGCGGGCGACACTTCCATGATCATGAAGAGCCGGTTGCCGGTGCGGTAGATCTCCAGCCGATCGATTCCCGCCGCGCGCAGGCTCGCTTCGATCGCGGGCCACACGTGCGCGTGATGGCGTTCGTACTCGGCGATGAGCGCCGGGTCGTCGGCAAGATCGAGCGCCAGCGCATAGCGCAGGCTCATGGGGTGGCTCCAACGAGTTTCGAAACGTGACCGCGCATCGCGAAGTACAACACATATGCGTAGCAGACGAGCGGCACGGCGAACGCCGTCTGGATCGATGACCGGTCGGAGATCCAGCCCATCGCGGCCGGCAGGATCGCGCCGCCGACGATCGACATGACGAGCAACGAGGCGCCGAGCTTGGTATGGCGGCCGAGCCCCTCGAGGCTGAGCGCGAAGATCGTCGGGAACATCAGCGAGTGGAAGAAGCCGAGGGCGACCACCATCCACACCGCCGTCGCGCCTGTTGCGGCGATCGCCAGCGCCGACGCGACCAGTGCCCCGCCCGCAAACGCCGCGAGCAGGACGGGCGCCCGCACGTACTTGAGCGTGCCGGCGGTCAGCACACGCCCGATCATGAAGCCGAAGAGATGCCACGTCAGGTACTCGGCCGCGGTCTTCTCCGGCGTCCCCGGCATCGTCCGTTGCACGAACCGGATCACGAAGCTCGCCACGCCGACCTGCGCGCCGACGTACAGAAACTGCGCGACGACGCCGCGGAGGAGATGAGGGTGGGACCAGATCGAATGAATCGACGCGACCGGCGCCTCTATCTTCTCTTCCTCCACTTCGGGCAAGTAGGCATTCCAAAAAATCGCGGCCATGACGAAGAAGATCGCCGCAATCACGAGGTAGGGTCCACGGATCATGCCGGCTTCCATCGTGCGATACGCGTCGAGATCAGCGGGTGCCATCGCGGCGATCTGCGCGGCGGTGTACTCGACGCCACTGAGGATGAATGTCGCCCCGATGATCGGCGTGACGACCGCACCGAGCGAGTTGAAGGCCTGCGCCGCGTTGAGGCGCCACGGCGCCGACTCGCGCGGTCCGAGCGTCGTCACGTAGGGGTTGGCGCCCACCTCGAGAAAGCACTGGCCACAGGCGAGGACGAAGAGCGCGCCCAGGAACAGTGGATACGCGCGCACGGCCGCCGCCGGGATGAACAACGCCGCGCCTACGCCGCACACCAGAAGTCCGGCGACGATCCCCAGGCGATAGCCGACCCGCCGCATGACCCAGCCCGCCGGCAGCGCCGCCAGAAAGTACCCGCCGAAGAACGCGGTCTGGATGAGCGACGACTGAAAGTCCGACAGACCGAAGAGCTTCTTCAGATGCGGGATGAGGATGTCGTTGAGGTTGACGCCGAGCGCCCACAGAAAGAACAGGCTCGTGACGAGGACGAGCGGGAGCACGAATCGCCGCTCGGTGAACGGCGTGCGGGTGTCGGCGCTCATCTGAGGGCCCGGTCCAGGTGTGTGTAGCCGCCGTCGACGACAATCTGCTGCCCGGTGGTGTGCGCCGAGCGCGGCGACAGCAGAAAGACGACCGTCGCGGCAATTTCCTCCGGTGTCGTCATCCGCTGCCCGAGCGGAATGCGCGCGGTGATCTCCTTCAGCGCGGCATCCGGATCGGGAAAACCGCGCAGCCACTCTCGATAGAGAGGCGTCATCACCTCGGCGGGGACGACGGCGTTCACGCGGATGCCGGCTGACAGCAGTTCCACGGCCCACTCGCGTGTCAGCGCGAGAATGCCGCCCTTCGCTGCCGCGTATCCAGACGTGCCGCCCTGTCCCGTCATCGCGACCTTCGACGCGATGTTCACGATCGTCCCGCGCGATGCCTTCAACGCCGGCAGCGCGTGGTGCGTGACCGCGTAGACGTGCACGAGATTACGGGCAAGCGACTCGACAAAGGCGGCAGGAGATCCGGCCTCGAGGCCGACGCGATCGTTCACGCCGGCGTTGTTGACGACGGCGTCGAGCCGGTGCGCCCGTGCGAGCGCCTCGTCGACGGCCGCCCGGCATTGCGAAACATCGGTCAGCTCGGACGCGACGGTCTCCATACGCGCGCCCGACGCCTCCAGCTCGCGCGCAATCTCACGCGCGGCGGCGGCATTGCGATCGACGATGATCGGCACGCCGCCTTCAGCCGCAATCGCACGCACGATCGCCGCGCCGATGCCGCTGGCGCCGCCGGTCACGAGGATGACTTTGCCGGTCAGCTCGAGATCCATCTACGTGATCCCGTAAAAACGCGCCGCGTTGCCGCCAAACAATCGGTCGCGTTCGTCCGCCGAGAGCGCGGCGGCGAACTCGTCGACGACGCCCAGCACGCGCTCGTACGTCGCGGCCACCAGACAGACCGGCCAGTCGGATCCGAACATCACGCGATCGGCCCCAAACGCGTCCAGGGCGACGTCAAGATACGGCCGGAGGTGCTCCGGACGCCACCCGGCCCAATCCGCTTCAGTCACCAGCCCCGAGATCTTGCAGCAGACATTCGGCTGCCGGGCAAGTTCCTTCAAGCGAGTTGCCCAGGGCTCCAGCCGCCCTTCCTTGATCCGCGGCTTCGCGAGGTGATCGACGACGAACGCCTGGTCCGGCAGCCGTGAAGTCAGCGTGAGCGCGGCGGACAGTTGCCGCTCGAACACCAGGATGTCGTAGGTGAGTCCGAAGTCGCCGAGGCGTCCGATGCCGCGAATGACGTTGTCCTGCGCCAGGAAGTCGTCCGGCTCCGCCTGCGCCACGTGCCGGATGCCGCACAGCCGCTGCTCGCGCGTAAGCGTCTCGAGCGTCTCGTCGAGTCGCGGCGACCGCAAGTCCACCCAGCCGACGACGCCCTTGATGAAGGTATGCCGTGCGGCGAGGTCGAGCAGAAACTGCGTCTCGTCGAGCGATTGATCGGCCTGCACGGCCACACAACCGTCGAAGCCGCGTGCCGCGAGCGTGTGTTCAAGATCGACCGGAAGAAAATCGCGCTGGATCGCCGCCATGTCGTCGGTGATCCACGCGTCGCGGCGCGGGTTGAACTTCCAGAAATGCTGATGCGCGTCGATCTTCATACCGGGGGGCTTCGCTTCAACCGTGCAGCTTCAGGAAGCCGCCGTCGATCGGATAGTCGGTGCCGGTGGCGAAGCCGGCTTCGTCCGACGCGAGATAGAGCGCGAGGTCGGCGACTTCGCGCGGCGTGCCCATGCGGCCGATCGGCTGCGTCGCCGACAGTGTCGCGAACATCTCGGCCTCGCGGCCGGGATAGTGCTGCGCGAGATAGCCGTCCACGAACGGCGTGTGGATGCGGGCGGGCGAGATCGACACGCAGCGGACGCCGGCGGACACGTAGTCGCGGGCGACGGAATATGTCATCGCGACGATCGCGCCCTTCGTCATGGAGTACGCAAACCGGTTCGCGAGGCCGGATGACGCCGCGATCGACGCGAGGTTGACGATCACGCCCGCCTTGCGCGCCGCCATCGCGCCGATGACGGCGCGAATGCAGTGATAGGTCCCCTTCACGTTCACGTCGAACAGCCGCTGGAAGTCAGCCGCCGACGTCTGCTCGATCGTGCCGATGTGCGCGATGCCGGCGCAATTGACGAGGATGTCGATCGGGCCGCGCTCGAGAATCTCGGCCATCGCGCGCTCGACCTCGTCCGCGATCGAAACGTCGACGCGCCGGCTCGTGGCGCCCGCGACGGGACAGGGTTTCAGATCGAGGACGTGCACCACCGCGCCGCTGGCTGCGAACCGCTCGACGATGGCCTGGCCGATGCCGGAGGATCCGCCGGTCACGACGGCGATCCTGCCGGCCAGCCGCGGCGCGGTCGCACTCATGACGCTCGCCACGCGACCCCGTGCGGATACACGTACGCGCGCAGCGACTCCGGCTTCATCGTGATGCTGTACCCCGGCGCCGTCGGCACGCGATAGCGCCCGCGATCGACGACCACCGGGTCGACGAAGTGTTCGTGCAGGTGATCCACATACTCCACGACCCGACGCTCGAGCGACGCGCTGACAGCGATGTAGTCGAACACGGCGAGATGCTGCACATACTCGCACAAGCCGACGCCGCCCGCGTGCGGGCAAACCGGCACGCCGAATTTCGCCGCCATCAGCAGCACGGCGAGCACTTCGTTGACGCCGCCCAGCCGGCAGCTGTCGATCTGGCAGAAGTCCATGGCGCGCGCCTGCAGGAACTGCTTGAACAACACGCGGTTCTGACACTGCTCGCCCGTGGCAACGCCGATCGGCGCGATCGCGCGCGCGATCGTCGCGTGGCCCAGCACGTCGTCGGGGCTCGTCGGCTCCTCGATCCACCACGGCTGGAACTCGGCGAGATCGCGCATCCACGCGATCGCCTCGTCGACGCCCCAGCGGCCGTTGGCGTCCATCATCAGCGTGCGGCCGGGCCCGATTTCCGCGCGCACGAGCGCCGCCCGTCGGCGATCGTCCTGGCGATCGGCGCCGACCTTCATTTTGAAGTGCGACCAGCCCTGGGCGATCGCTTCCCGGCAGCGGGCGCGCACGTCGGCTTCGGCATAGCCGATCCAGCCCACCGACGTCGTGTAGGCCGGATATCCGGTGCGCGCGATTTCCATCTCGCGCGCTGCCCGCCCACCGGCTCGCTCACGCAACATCGCGGTCGCTTCGCCCGGCGTGATGGCGTCGGTGATGTACCGAAAGTCGATGCAGCCGACGAGCGCCTCGGGCGTCATGTCGGTCAGCAGCTTCCAGAGCGGCTTTCCTTCCCGCTTCGCCCACAGGTCCCAGATCGCGTTGACGACGGCGGCCGTCGCCAGGTGGATCACGCCTTTTTCCGGGCCGATCCAGCGCAACTGCGAATCCGACGTCAACCGGCGCCAGAAGCCCGCCATGTCGCCTGTGATCGATTCGAGCGTGACGCCGGTGACGATGGGCGCCAGCGCGTGAACCGCGGCCACACAGAGCTCGGTGCCGCGGCCGAGCGTAAACGTCAGGCCATGGCCCGAGAGACCATCCGGACGATCGGTGTGCAGGATGACGTACGCGGCCGAGTAGTCGGGGTCGGGATGCATCGCGTCGGAGCCGTGCTTGCCTGCCGACGTCGGAAAACGAACGTCGAGCACTTCAACGCGGGTGATCGTCGTGGGCGCCACAGACCGCGGCCATTCTATCGGAGGCTCCACACCGTGGAGTCCTGGTTCACCAACCACCGCACCCGCCGTCCATCTCGAAGCGCGATGGCGATGGAGAGCGTGTAGCCACTCGCGTCGTCGCTTCTCATGTCCGGATCGGCGAGCGCGTTGCCCGGGGGAATGGGCAGCCCGAGTTCAGCGAGCGTCCGCGCGTAACGCCCGTGTTGCTCCTTGAACGCGCGCTGCGCGTAGTACCCGTCGTACAACCACGCGCGCGCCGGCCATGACGGATCGGGCACGAACGGCACGGCGCGTGATGACGACGTCGAGAACTGCACGTATCCCCACATCTCCGGCCGGTGCATGTCGACGGCGCCCTGAGGCGACCACACCCAGTTGTTCTCCTTGACCCCGTCGACTTTCCGGTAGCCAGTCTGCGCCGGCTCAGCGCGCCATTCCACGCGGGAGAAATTCACTCGCCACTGATCGCCGTCGCGCGGCGGCGCGGGCGCGCTGGCGTGTTCCTTCAGCACGGCCCATGGAAACGCCAGCTCGACCGTCCACGATCGATCCGTGTCTCGCGAATCGTTCAGCGTGCCGTTCACGCTGACCGCGGACTTCAAACCGGGGATCTCCCAGCTGTCCACCGCGTGACCGCCGTCACGATAGGGCTTGGGGAGCAACAGATCCCAGTAGGTGCCCAGCGCGTTGATCTCGAACTCGTAGTAAGGGCGGTTGTTGCCATCAGGCTCGATGAAGACTTCGAAGTCGTTGTCGTGGAAGATGACCGAGTCGTGCTCTTTGAGCGTCGCCCAGATGTGCGGTTCGACGAGCTCCGCGCCGACGTAGAAGAAACGATCGTCCCAGAGCATCTTCACGTGTGTTGCCCACGCCGGCCGTAGTCGCGCGTCGCCTTCGATGTCGACGAAGTCCTCGGACCATGCCGCCTGTGCCCAGACCGGGTCGTCGAGGCGGCCGTCCACGGTCACCGGGCTCGTCGTCCGGTACGCCACGTAGCCGCGCGGATGCGGATGCGTGGCGACAGGCGCCTGCGCCTGGGTGGTGATGCAGACAAGCGCGGCAGCGGAGGTGACAGCGATGCGCGTCATCCCGACACGGCGCGCTTCAGCAGCCGCCAGCGTTCATCGGTCATGGCGCCGGCATCGAAGATCGAGAATCCGGCTCCGCCGCCCGCGATCGCCATGTCGATCGTTGTGACGAATTCAGCTTCATCGAGCGGCGCGACGTAGAGCCCGCTATATACCGGCGCTTTCACCGTGCGCACGGCCTCTTCGGTGTACTGCCTGACGAACTCAGGGCCGGCCTCGTAGAACGTGTGGTAGAGCATCGGAAAGAACGCGTCGAGCTGGAACCGGCCCCAGTCCTGGCGGACCATCTTGCGCGCGCGGCTCGGGCCCGGAAACACCGCGGCCGAGATCTTCGTCCCCTTCGCGTGCGCCGCGGGCACCAGGTAGTCGTTGACCAGATCGACCACGCTGTCGAGCCGGTACTGAAACCATTCAGCGTTCGATTCCGGGTCCTTGAGCTCGAGCGGATCCACACCGTGGGCCGCTTTGAATCGGCGGCGGCTGTCGTCGGTGTAGCCGTAGTCGTACGGCGGGTACACCTTGTCCTGGACGATGCCGTACTTCGACCAGAGTCCGGACGGCAGGATCGCATCCGGATGGCGGACGTAGTCGAGGTGGACGCTCTCGACGCCTGGAATCGCGGCGATTTCGCTGACCGTGTCCCGAATGTACTCGCGCACTTCCGGCCGCGCGGGATCCAGGAACTTGTAGTAGTCGACGTACGCGGGCTTGTCGTGCGCGGACTCGCCCTTCGCGTTGACGTTGTACCAATCAGGATGATCCCGGATCACATCCTCCTGCAGGCACACCATCGTCCACATCCACGCGTGTAGTTCCAGCCTCTCGGCTTTGGCGAGCGGCAGCGCGAACTCGAGCCACTCGGCACGCACGGGGAATCGGCGGCTGCGGTAGAGTGCGGTTCGCCCGGAATAAATTTCCGCGACGACGCCCGTGAGACCGGCGGCCTTCATCCGAGCGAAGTCGCGCTTCAGCTCGTCGACGGACTGGCGAACGTTCGGCCGCAGCCATGCGTAGCTCTTCGGCGCGCGCCTCAACAGGCCTGCGAACGGCGCCAGCACGGCCAGTCCGCACGTCTCGAGGAACTCGCGCTTGGTGAGCATCGCCCTACTATAGGGTCACGATGGGCCACCGGGAGATCTGCTCGTTCGGTCGCTCGATGAGGATTTTGCCGCTCTAGTTCTTCTTCATCCAGATGTCTTCCAGCACGACGACCGATGTCGTGAGCGTCTGTCCGCCGGCTGTCAGGCGCACCAGGTACGTGCCGGGATCGACGAGCTCCCCGCCGCCGCCACCGCCGAACCCGCCGCGGCCTCCGCCTCCGCCGGCCGAGACGAAGGGCACGCCGACGCCCGCCCCACCGC
>DATEGZ010000022.1:0-10623 GCA_035279905.1 Vicinamibacterales bacterium | reverse complement strand
CGAGCGACACGGCGGCCGCAAACACGAGCACGTGCCAGTCGAGCGACACGTCCGCGAGGCGCGGAATGCTCGCCGGCGCCGCAGCGACGAGCAGGCGGCGCGTGAGCTCCGCGAGGAGCAGTCCGACCGCACAGGCGACGCCCGAGAGCAGCAGGCTCTCGGTGACCAGCTCCGTCATCACGCGCGAGCGCGCGGCGCCGAGCGCCACGCGCACCGCCATCTCGCGCCGGCGCGCGACCGCGCGCACGAGCAGCAGGTTGGCGACGTTGACGCAGGCGATGAGGAGAATCGCGCTCACCGTCGCGATGAGAATGACGAACGACGTGCGCACGCCGGAGACGATGTCATCGCGCAGCGGCGTGACGAACGCGCGTACCGTCGAGTTCGAGTTCGGGAACTGCCGGGCCAGCGCCTCGGAAATGGTCGTGAGCTCCGTCTGCGCCGCCGCCAGCGACACGCCGGGCGCCAGCCGGCCGACGACGTTGATCTCGTGGTCGGCGTGATTTTCCAGCAGGTCCGGCGGATACGCGGCCGGTGTCCAGAACGTGATGCGCTCCGTGTTCGTGTACTGCGAGACCGGCGTGAAGCCCGCCGGCATCACGCCGACGACCTGGTACGGCGTGTTGTCGAGCGTCACGGTGCGCCCGACGATCTGATCGTCCGACCCAAACCGCGTCTGCCACAACCCCGCGCTGAGCATGACCGCCCCCGGCGCGCCGGGACGATCTTCGGCCGGATCGAACACCCGGCCGAGCGCCGGCGCGGCGCCGAGCACGCTGAAGTAGTTCGCCGTCACTTCCTCGCCGAGCAGCCGCTCGGGGGTGCCCGCGCCCGTGAGGTTGTGTCCCACGGTCGTCAGGCCCGCGAGCCCGTGGAACAGCTGCGCGCGGCGGTAGTCGACGAGGTTGGCCGGCGCGACGGCCGTCCGGTTGGCGCTGACGTCGTGCGCGATCGACGCGCCGTGCGACGTCTCGTTGTCGGGGCGGCCGCCGACATGCGCTTCCCAGAGCGACACGAGCCGATCCGCGCCGGCGTACGGCAGCGGACGCAGCAGCACGGCGTTGACGAAGCTGAAAATCGCGGCGTTGACGCCGATGCCGAGCGCAAGCGTCAGCACGGCCGTCGCCGTGAACGCGCGCGACTTGGCCAGCAGCCTGGCCGCGTGCCGGAGATCCCGGCCGAGCGCATCGAGGCCGCCGAAGCCGCGCCGATCGCGGACGGCTTCTTTCGTCTGATCGAGACCGCCGAACTGCCGGCGCGCGGCCGCGCGCGCGTCATCGCGGGACAGGCCGCGGCGCACGTAGTCGTCCGTCAGATGATCGAGGTGGCTCGCGAGCTCCGCGGTCATGTCCTCGTCGACCCGGCGCGGACGCAGCCACTCGAGGAGGCGCGCGACAAAGATCCGGAGGCCGTTCACGACCGCCGCCCCGTGGCCGGCGCGAGGAACCGCTCGACGATGCCCGCCACCGTCTCCCAGCGGCGCGCCTCTTCCGCGAGCCGGCGGGCGCCGCGCGGCGTCAGGCTGTAGAACTTGGCGCGCCGGTTGTTCTCGGACGCGCCCCACTTCGCGCGAACCCATCCCGCCTGTTCGAGCCGGACCAGCGCCGGGTACAGCGTGCCCTGGTTGAGCTGCAGCTGGTCGCCGCTCATCTGCTCGATGCGCCGGGCGATGCCGTAGCCGTGCTGCGGCCCGATCGTGTCGAGCGTCTTGAGGATCATCAGCGCCAGCGTGCCCTGGAGAACGTCCGTCTTGTCCGTGCCCATCGTCGTGTAGGTTTCCTACACGAGGGTACGGCCGCTCGTGTTGGTTGTCAACAGAGGAACGGGCCGGGTGAACTGGGAAGTCCGGGGGAACTGAGAGGTCCGCTGGGCTGAGAAGTCCGGTGGGCTGAGAAGTCCAGTGGCTGAGAAGTTCGTCGTCGGAAGCGAACCGCGGAACCGCGGAACCCCGGAACCCCGGCACCGCCAGGTTCGCCCCGCTACTCCAGCATGAGCGCCCGCGGATCGTCCTGCACGTCCGATTCCGGGCAATGCTCGAGCAGCCGCACGCACGCGTTCCAGCGCAGGATCGCGTCGTCGTTGCCGGCCGCGCGCAGCGGCTCGGCCCGGTCGTAGTGGATGAGCGCGTCCTTGAGCCACTCGCGCGCGGCGTCGGAGGCGCCGGGACCGCCGCGGGCGAGGTGGGCGCGCGCGCTCCGCTCGCACAGCAGGCCCGAGTAGTACTCGCGGTCGTAGGCGTCCTCGAGCCCGCTCACGAGATCCCGGGCGCGCGTGAGCGTGCCGGGATCGTCCTGCAGCTGATCGGTCAGGGCCAGGATGAGCATCACCCGCGCCGCCTGGTTGCCCGGATCGACCGCGAGGATGTCGAGGCAGATGCTCTCGGCCTCGCCCGGCTCGTTCAGAAAGCGATAGCGTTCGGCCTTCGTGAGCGCTGCGGGGATGCCGTCGACGGACAGGGGCTTCAGCTCCATGGGTCGGCCTCGCTAGTGGTGGAGCGTCGATTCGATCCGGCGATCGGGCACCAGCCACATGAGTGCTACCGTCACATACAACCCGTCGGAAATCCACGGCGAAATGAACGCCGCGCCGATCGCCGCGACGTAGAGAATTCGCGAGATCAGGCCCTTCTTGTCGCGCCCGACCGCGGTCGCGAGCAGCGAATCCCGGCCCTCGAGCTTGATGATCGCGTTCTGCAGCATCGTGTAGGCCTGTCCGGCGCAGAGCAGGATGACGCCGTACGTCGCGGTGGGAATCGGCGCGTTGCCGCTCGAGCCCATCCACGCCGTCGCGAACGGCACGAGCGAGAGCCAGAAGAGCAGATGCAGGTTGGCCCACAGGATCTTGCCGTTCACGTGCTCCGTCGCGTGGAGCATGTGGTGATGGTTGCTCCAGTAGATGCCGAGGTACACGTAGCTCAAGACATACAGGAGGAGCTTGTGGACCAGATCAACCTTCTGAATCTGCTCCCAGGTTCCAGGGCCTTCCGGCACTTTGAGCTCGAGAATCATGATCGTGATGAGGATCGCGATCACGCCGTCGCTGAACGCCTCGAGCCGGGTCGTGGTCATTGCGGGCTCTCCGGGCGCGCTTCGTTCATCCGCGCGCGATCGGCCACCGCGCGCTCGATCTGCGTGCGGATCGCGCGATGGCTCCGCACGAGCCCCTGGAAGTCCCGTCGCTCGAGCACGAGCAGCTGGCAGTACGACAGCGCGATCACGTCCGCTTGCCGGGGCTGATCGAGCACGAGCGCCATCTCGCCGAAGAAATCACCGCGGGTGAGGAGGATGGGCGGCCCGACCGTCTGGCCCGGGCCTTTCACCATCACGACGCCCGACGCGATGAAGTACATCGCGTCGCCGCGCTCGCCGGCGGCAATCAACCGCTCGTCGGGCACGGCGAGCCGTGTCCGGAGCAGCCGCGCGACTCGATCCAGCTGATCCGGCGTCAGCCCGGCCAGCAGCGAGACGTGGGCGACGAGCGCCCGCGCGTCCAGGCCGAGATCGAGGTGCGGCCGCCGCTCGATGCGCGCCCGCGCCGCCTGCAGATCGCGGCCGAGCGCGCCGAACAGCTCCGGACCGATCAGGCGTTCCTCGAAGAGCGTCCGATACTCGAGGTCCTCGCGCCGCAGCGCGACGCGATTGAGGAAGCGCTGCTCGAGCAGGTGCGAGTACGCGCCGTACTGCGCGCGCATGGCTTCGAGCGCCGCGTCGGTCATCTGCTGCCGCTGCCTCAGCGCCTCGCGCACGATCTCGGCCGGCGGCTCGCCGACCAGCGGCGTCAGCGTCTCGCCGATGTACGGCGCCACCTCTTCGAGCACGATCCGGCTGACGAGCAACCGTTCGAACCGATCGGCCAGCCGATCCACCAGCGGCTGCTGGATCCCCAGCCGGCGGTGGAGAATCTGCGCGAGCCGGACCTGCCACGGGAACTCGATCGTCTGCTCGGCCGCTTTCACGTACTCGCTGTGCCCGCGCAGGCGCGTGCGGTCGATCAGCCGGTCCACATCTTCGAGCAGCTCCTCGACGACCCGGCCGGACGCCGTCCGGGCGGCGAAATGCTGCAGCACGAGCTCGCGCTCGCGGCTCGCGAGGGCAACCAGTCCGAGTCGCACCGCGCCGTCCGGATCGTGCGCCGCCGCGCTCACGAGCGGGGCGTCGCTCGACGTCGGGTGGTACGTCGTCACCGCGTTGCCGATCAGCTCGTCGTCGAACTTGTACTCCCGTCCGATCGTGCGCACGGCCTCGACGACGCGGCGGCGCGAGAGGGCCAGGACCTGCGCGCGCAGCGCCTGATCGGCCGGCGACAACCGATCGAGACGGAGCAGGCGAATCAACGGGCGCAGCGTCAGCCCCTGGACGAGCAGGGTGAACAGGACGAAGCCCGTCGCGAGCACGGCGATGAATCGCTGCACATCGTGCGGAATCTTCGTGGTCTCGGTGACGGCGAGCGCCAGTGCCAACGTGACGGCTCCGCGCAGGCCGCCCCACAGGATGACGACCCTGTACTTGTTGTCGACGCGCTGGCCCAGACCGACGCCGCTCAGGAGCGGCAGCAGTCCCCACAACACGACGGCGCGTCCTGCGAGCGCCGCGAGGACGAGCACGAGCAGGCTGATCAGGTCCGACCAGCCGACGTCGAGCAGCAGCTTCGGCACCATCAACGACGCGAGGATGAAAATCAGCGAGCTGGCCCAGAACGCGAGCTGTTCCCACAGATCGTGGAGGAAGCGCCAGTCCGCCGGCGCGATCTTCGGCTGGCCGAGCGCGCTCAGCACCAGGCCGGCCGTGACCGCGGCCACCACGCCCGACACGTCCAGCCAGTACTGGCCGGCGATGAAGACGACGTAGGGCAGCGCGAGCGTCAGCGTGACCTGCGCCGGCCGGAGGTCGCGCAGCCACGAGAGCAGCGCGATGACGAGCCGGGCGCCAATCAGACCGATGACGACGCCGCCCACGAGCGTCCGCACGAACTCGACGGCCGTCGCCGACGCGCTGTGGTGCCCGCCGAGCAGCCACTCGAGGAGCGCGGTGAAGAGCGTGATGGCCGCGGCGTCGTTGAGCAGGCTCTCGCCCTCGACGAGCCGGATGAGGCGCGACGGCGCGCCGACGTCACGAAAGATCGCAATCACCGCGACCGGATCGGTCGTCGCGACGATCGCGCCGAGCGCCAGGCACGCGATGATCGACACGCCCGCGAACGGCGCCAGCGCGAACCCGATCACGACCGTGGCGACGACGACCGCGACGATGGCGAGCAGCAGAATCGGCGCGGCGTCCTCCAGCATCTGCGCGACCTCGATCGTCAGCGCCGACTGGAAGAGCAGCGCGGGCAGCAGGATGTAGATGAACGCGTCGGAGCCAATCGGCAGGGTCGAGAACGCGAGCGCGAACTTGCCGAGCACGCCGCCGGCCTCCGCGTGCTGCACGATCGTCGCGAACGTGCCGAGCGCGATGCCCGCGCCCGCCAGCAGTACCGAAGATGGCAGCGCCACCCGCGCGGCGAGGCGCTGGATCAGGCTGACGAGGACGAGCAGTCCGGCGAGGACGAGCAGCGTGATGGGCAGAAGGGGACCTGCCCGAAAACGGTATCATTTCTCCATGAACGACCAACACTACCTCGACGACATCCTCGTCCAGTTTCGCAAGCTGAAGGCCCAGGCGGACAAGGCGGTCGCGCAGGTCGGCGACCCGGAGCTCTTCGCCACGCTCGACGCCGAGTCCAACAGCATCGCGGTGTTGATGAAGCACGTCGCGGGCAACATGCGGTCGCGCTGGACGGATTTCCTGACCACGGACGGCGAGAAGCCCACTCGCGAGCGCGATCGCGAGTTCGAGATCGAGCGCGCCGACTCGCGCGCGCACGTGCTCGCGTCGTGGGAGGACGGCTGGCGCGTGACGCTCGACACGATCGCGGCGCTCCGGCCTGCCGATCTCGATCGCACCGTCACCGTTCGCGGTGAAGCGCATTCCGTCGTCGAAGCCCTCCACCGGCAGCTGACGCACTACGCCGCGCACGTCGGGCAGATCGTGCTGCTCGCCAAGCACTACGCGGGCGCGGGCTGGAAGACGCTGAGCATCCCCCGCGGCAAGTCGAAGGAATTCGACGTGGCCAAGGCCGGCACGACGTACAAGGTGGAGGACCCCAGGACCGGCCGCCTTGCTTGACCGGCACGGAACGGAGAGAATCAGGCCGCCCGATGGCGTCGCTCGCCCGCGTTCTGCTGTTCGCGTGTGTCGTGGTGGCCGCCACCCTGACCCAACCATCGACCGCTGACGTCTCCGCGCGCGCCGCGGCCAGGCGCATCGTCGCCGTCGCCGACGTGCACGGCGATCTCGACGCGTTCATCGCGATCCTTCAGCGCGCGCAGGTGCTCGACGCCGCCGGCAAGTGGGCGGGCGGCGCGACCACGCTCGTCCAGCTCGGCGACATGATCGACCGCGGCCCGAAGTCGCGCGGCGTGCTCGACCTCGTGATGGCGCTGCAGAAGGACGCGCGCCGAACCGACGGACGCGTGCTGGTCGCCCTCGGCAATCACGAAGTGATGAACATGTACGGCGACCTGCGGTACGTCACGCCGGAGGACTACGCGACCTTCGTGGACAAGGACTCGGAGAAGCGCCGGACGGCCGCCTACGAGGACTACGTCGATCTGAGCGGCAAGACCCCGCCGCAATCGCGCGACGAATGGATGGCGGCGCATCCGCCGGGCTTCGTCGAGCAACGCGACGCGTTCGGCCCCGACGGCAAGTACGGCCGCTGGCTGCGGTCGCTGCCGGCCGTCGTCAAGGTCGACGACACCGCGTTCGTGCACGGCGGGGTGAGCGCGGAGATCTCGACGTGGTCGATCGGCCGCCTCAACGAGCGCGTCGCCGCCGAGATCAAGGCATTCGACGACGCCCGACAGTTTCTCGTGGCGCACAAGATGGCGCTGCCGTTCTCGACGCTCCAGGAAGTGATGACGGGCGTGGCGGCAGGCGCGCAGCGGAAGATCGAAGAGGTGCTGCCGCTCGTGACGCTCGACAAGTGGTTCACGATCAGCGAGATCGGCCCGCTGTGGTCGCGCGATCTGGCAAAGCTGCCGGACGCCGACGCCGAGCCGATCGTGACGAAAGCGCTCGACGCGATGGGCGTCGCGCGGCTCGTCGTCGGGCACACGCCGGAACCGGGAGAGATCGTGCAGCGATTTGGCGACAAGGTGTACCTCATCGACACCGGCATGCTTCGGGGCTACGTCGATCACGGCCACGCGTCGGCGCTCGAGATCGCCGACGGACACGTGCGGGCGATCTACCCGGACGGCGTCAAGGTGCTCAAGTAGGCCATGGAAGCCGTCAACCGCTTCTTCAACCTGCGTCCGGGCGACTTCGGCCGCGGCCTGCCGCTGTTCCTGTACTACTTCCTGATCATCACGTTCTACATGCTCGGGCGAAATTCCCGGGACTCGATCTTCCTCGACAGCTTCGATCGGACGGTGCTGCCGTACGCAGACATCGCCGTGGCGGTGCTCTCCGGCGTGCTCATCGCGATCTACCTGCGCGCGAGCCGCGGCGGCAACCTGCGCAACCTGCAGATCGGCACGCTGCTCGTCTACTCGGTGATGCTGCCGCTGTTCTGGTGGGGTCTGCACGTCGAGAAGCTGAAGGCAGTCTCCGCGGTCTACTACGTGTGGGTCGGCATCTGCGGCATCCTCGCGATCTCGCAGGTGTGGATGCTGGCCAACGCCGTCTGGACGACGCGCGAGTCCAAGCGGCTGTTCGGCCTGCTCGGCAGCGGCGGCATCGTCGGCGGGATCGTCGCCGGTTTTCTGACGCAGACGATCGTCCACACGCTCGGCACGGACGCGATCCTGCTGTTCATGGTCGGCCTGCTGCTCCTGAGCGCTCCGCTCGTGGCGCTCGTCTGGAAACAGCAGGCGCACGAGGGATCGCACGATCCGGAGGGCGAGGTGCCCCGCAGCCTGCGGGAGAGCGCGCGGCTGGTGGGCCAGTCGCCGCACCTTCGCGCGATCGCCGCGCTGATCCTGCTGGGATCGGTCGTCACGACCGTCGCCGGCTGGCAGTACAAGTCGATCGCCAAGGAAGCGTTCGCGCAGAAAGATCAGCTGACGTACTTCTTCGGCGCCGTCACGGCGTACACGGGCATCATCTCGCTCGTCGCGCAGCTGGTGCTGACGGCGAAGCTGCTGCGCCGGTTCGGCGTCGGGCTGACGCTGCTGATTCTCCCGGTGCTCCTGATGGCAGGATCGGTGGCCGTGCTCGTGTGGGGCACGGTGTGGGCCGCGACGTTCCTGCGATCGAGCGACGTCGTGATTCGGTACTCGGCCGACACGTCCGCGATCCAGCTCCTGTACCTGCCCGTGCCCGCGAAGATCAAGCTGCAGGTCAAGTCGTTCATCGACACCGTCGTGTGGAAGGTCGGCGACGGCCTCGCGGGGCTGACCCTGTTGCTCTTCGCGACGAAGCTGCGCTTCACGCCGCGGGAGATCAGCGTCATCACGATCGTGCTCGTCGGCGCGTGGATCGTCTCGGCTGTCGTCGCGCGGCGCCAGTACGTCGGCACGCTGCGCGCGAACATCCAGAGCGTCAGCCTGCGTCCCGCCGACATCTCGGTGCCGACGCTGGATCAGTCGACGACGAACGTGCTGGCCGAGAAGCTCAGCTCGCCGCACGCGAAGGACGTGCTGTACGGCCTCACGCTGTTCGAGATGGGGCAGCGCATGCAGTCGCACGCGGCCGTCCGCAAGCTGCTGGCGCACCCGGCGGCGGAAGTGCGGACCAAGGCGATCGCGATCCTCGACGAGGCGGGGGACGCGTCGGTTCGTCCGCAGGTCAGCGCGCTGTTGCGCGACGAGGATCTGGCGGTGCGGACGGAGGCGCTGCGATACCTGACTCGGCACGACCACGTCGATCCGTTGTCGCAGATCGAACAGCTCGACGAGTTCTCGAGCGCCACGGTGCGATCCGCGGCGGTCGCGTTCCTCGGCCGGCCGGGCGACGGCCAGAATCTCGACGCGGCCGCGATGATCCTCGATCGGATGGTGCAGGAGGCGGGCGACGGCAGCCGCGAAACGCGTCTCGAGGCCGCGCGCGTGCTCGCGTCCCTTCCGGATCACTTCGAAGACCAGCTGGAAGCGCTCCTGACCGACGGCGATCCCGAGGTCGTGCGGGAAGCGCTGCGCGCCGCGGGACAGCGCCGGCGCCGCCGCTTCGTCCCGGCGATGATCGGCCACCTGGCGCGTCCGGACCTGCGGACCGACGCGGTCGACTCGCTCGTCATGTTCGAGGACGGCGTCGTCGGCACCCTGCGCGACCATCTCGTCGATCCGGACGAGTCGCTCCCGATCCGCCAGGCGATTCCCGAGGTCCTGCGCAAGATCGGCAGCGCGTCGGCGGCCGGCGCGCTGGGCGACGCGCTGCTCGAGCCCGATCTCACGCTGCGATTCCGCGTGATCTCCGCGCTCAACAAGCTGCAGGAGACGACGCGCGATCTCGTGCTCGACCGGCAGACCGTGGACGCGGTGATGATCGCGGAGCTGATGGGGCACTACCGGTCGTATCAGCTCCTCGGCACGCTCGGCGGCGTGCCCGACGCGGCCCTCAAGACGTCGATGGAGCACGAGCTCGAGCGGATTTTCCGCCTGATGAAGCTGCTCTCGCCCTCGCTGGACTTGAAGGAAGCCTACGCCGGCGCGCACTCGTCCGACGCGGTGATGCACGCCAACGCACTCGAGTTCCTCGACAATATCCTCAGCCCCCAGCTGCGCACGCTCATCGTGCCGCTGCTCGACAGCGAGGTGACGATCGCCGAGCGGGTCAAGCTCGCCGACCGGTTCCTCGGGTTCAGCGCGGCGTCCGGAGGCTCACCGAAGCCGAACTGACCGGGGAGGCAGCATGCTGAACTACTCCGTGCCCGCCACGTTCATGCACAGCGCGATTGTTCCGCCCGACGACTACAGCTCGCGCGAGTGCAACGCGTCATTTCAGGTCTATCCGTTCCGGCCGTTCGACGGCGACATCGCGCAGGTGTTTCAGGCGACGCTCTTGCAGGGCTGGATCGATCCGCGCTTTCTCGAGGAAGGTGTTGCAGCACCGCCGGAGTTTTACACGTGGACGGTGCAGGGCGCCGACGCGGCGTTCTTCGCGACCTTTGTGGACAACCCCGTCGGCATTCCCCGGCCGCGCATGCGGCTCGTCATCGTCTCCGGCCGGCAGGCGGCGATCGTCGACGCCCACGCGATCGATCCGCAGAGCTGGCAGATCATGAAGCCGTCGCTCGACCTCGTGCTGTCATCGCTGAGCGTCGGCGGGCGCCCCGCGCCGGCGCCGATCGACGACGAGGCGCGGCGGCGGTACGCGGCAGTCGCGGGGCTCTACGCGGGCGTCAAGATGAAGTTCGTCAGCGATCTCTCGTACGGCGCGGGCGCCGGTTCGGGCGGTCATGTGCCGGCGCAGCACTTCTATCTCTTTTCGGATGATGGTCGCGTCTTTCGCGCCTACGACGGCATCCAGGCGCCGAACGGCGATCCCGCGCAGTTCGACTTCGACGCGGCGCTCGCGCAGGATCCCCGCAACACGGGTACGTACACCGTGTCACGCAACGGACTGCATCTGACGATCGGCGGCT
>DATEGZ010000021.1:0-9693 GCA_035279905.1 Vicinamibacterales bacterium | reverse complement strand
GGAACGTGCGGGGTCAAGGCCCGGCGAACGTGCCGGGGTCGCTCCCCCCAAACTGGCGACCTGCTCCGCGGCCCGCGTGGTCGGCATGAGGCGCCGACACGCGCGGTCCGGCGTTGGCGATGCGAGTCTGCAGGTCGCGCCAGATGTGCGGTTTGCCGGCGATACCGGTCGCGGAGCTTTCATTCGCAGACCACGACTTGAGGCGACAAAGCTGGCGACACCACCGGGGACAGCAGGGTGGGGAGATGGTGTCGCCATCACGCGAGCCCCGGCCAGCTTCCGAACTGCTCGTACCGGAAGGGCAACGGGTACTCGACCAGCCGCTCGCGAGGCGCTCGTAGGACGAGCCGGTCGCGTTCTTCAGTGGCCAGCACGGCATCGCCCAGACGCTGCCACGAGGCGTAGAGCCGTTCGATCGAGGCTGGGGGCAAGCGCTGCCGCAGCTCACGGAACCGGTTGAGGTCGGGCACCGAGAGATGACGGACATCATTGCGTTCGATCGAGTCGCGGACGCGGAAGAACCAGCGCAGTTCCTCACGGTTCGTCGGCGCGGACGGGCCCGACGTGGCCGCCGGGAATGTCCGCGCGAAGACCCGGCGGCGCGCCGCCAGGCCGTCGATATTGGGAGGACAGACCGCGACGATGGTCCACGCGTCGAGCCTGCTGAGCAACCGAAGGTGATCGGTGAGAAAGGTCTCGAACCCCGCGCCGGAGTCGTCGAGCACCAAGTACACGAGCTCCACGGAGCCCTCGGCGTCAACGACCGCGACCGGCAACTTGTGGACGAAGTAGCGACACGTGCTCGGATCGCGGTCGTGCCCCGAGGTGTAGCGCCGTTGGGGAAGGTCGATCGTCGCGACGCCGAAGCGCGTGGTGAACAGCGCGACCTTGTCGTGTTCGGTGGCAAGCCAGTGCCGCGACCGCGTCGCCAGGACGTAGTCCAGCACCATGAGCTTGCGCGCGATGTGGGCCGAGCTCGCTGACCGGCGGTTGCGGTTGTCCGCTTGCCCAATGGCGCGGTAGAGCGCCTTGGCGTGCAGGTGGTAGATGGCCCCTCGGTGCCGCGCGAAGTGGACGCGCGTCGCGAGCTGCCAGCTCACGAGCCGCTCGAAGAAGTCGCACGCGATCTGCCCATGCGCTCGCCCCGTGAAGGCGTCGTACTGGCGTTGGAGGCAATAGCCGCCGTGGAGCGCCACGGTCACCAGGAATTCCGTCTGACGCGGCGGCAGGCCGATCGATTGCAGCGCACGGACGCGCTCCTCGAAGGCCATCACGTTCGCGCCGCTTGAACCTGCATGAATCCGTCGCGTCATCAGGGACGTCCCATGACGATACGAGATGGACGTGCGTGGGTCTGTCGTCTCGCCGACACTGTCGGGAAGACGACAGTGTCAGGAAGACGACAATTCATCGCAACTCAGGGGACGACTCTGGCAACGATGGACGTCGCTGCGATAGACGCCGCCCTCAGGCGACTGCGGTCTCTAGGATCGAGGGACAGACAAAACAGGCGGCCCCAAGTGTTGGTGGTGGACACGTCAGTTGGGGTCTGCGACGGAACGCCAAGGACGTTCTGCTGGACAGTGCACTCAAGACGCTCAGCGTCATCATCGCGCGCAGCCAGGCACGCCCGTGGTCGGCGGAGCTCGCTGCCGCAGTGAAGTCGAGCAACGCCGGGAGAGAGTCGATCGCTGGTCTGCAGCTCCCTGCTGCCACCATCGTGTCGGGGAAACGACATCGAACACTAGGGAAGGGATTTCGACGCGTGCTGCGAAGGGCGAAATGCTGCGATGTGATCACTATTGTCCTATTCGACAACGAATGCTTGCGCGTACGTGATCACTGTTGTCCTATACGCTCGGTTGACGCAAAGAATTTTCATGACGTGTCTTAAGAATTGATCTTATCTCGCTGATTTCTGATTGACAGTTCGGCGAAGCAGCGTGTATATCGTCACTCTCACGCGAGGGACTTATGCTCGACAGAGCTTTTATCGGTCAGGGTCTCACCATCGTTCTCGTCACCTCATTGGCTGTTGCAGCTAACGCGCAGCGGCGAGGGCAACCTGAGCAGCCGGCTCCCACGCTGGAAGTCGTTGACTATGCTGCGCCGCCGGCAACGCTTGAAGAACTCTGGCAGCACGCCAACTTGATCGTTCGCGCTCGAGTTGTAAGAAATCATCCTGCCGTCGCCAAGCACACATCTGGTGCGCCGACCGTACTGCGCTATCAGGAGCTGGATATCACTGAGGTCTTAAAGGAGGATCGCCTTCGGCGACCAGGAAACATCCAGGTAAAGCAAGAAGGCGGTTCCTTAATTGTAGACGGTCGTCAGGTGGAGACGGCTTACACGGCGAAGTTGCTGCAAGCGGGGGACGACGTTGTACTTTTTCTCAACAGAGATGCAGCAGGAGATGGTTACTGGATCGCTTACGGATCAGTTGGCGTGATCTGGATCGGCCCTCAAGACAGTGATGTCTCGTTGCCTCGCGCCCTCGCGAAGATGCCGACATTCGCGGCATTGGGACAAATCAAGCCTGATGGGCTGATGAGTCAATTGCGGACCATGGCAAAGAAGAATAAGTAAGGGTTTCTCTTGGAGCAGCTAATGCGACTGAGAAGACAACTATTCGCTGCATTGTGCGTCGCCGTGGGGGTCTTCCCCCCGCAATTGAGTCCAGATCGACTCTCGTTTTGACGTAGGCTAGCGGCCTTGGCCACGGCCCGGAAACGGGCAGGAGGCAGGGCCAATGCGCAAGAGCCGGTTCACCGAAGAGCAAATCATCGTCGCGCTGCGACAAGCGGAAGCGGGGACGTCCGTCGAGGACATCTGTCGCAAACTCGGCGTCGCCGAGAGCACGTTCTTCCGCTGGAAGAAACAGTACGGCGATCTCGGCGTGGGCGAGCTGCGGGAGATGCGGCAGCTCCGCGACGAGAATCGCCGCCTCAAGGGCGTCGTCGCGGATCTCACGCTCGACAAAACGATCCTGCAAGAGGCGCTGCGAAAAAAATGGTGAGGCCGGCGCACCGCCGGGCCGTCGTCACGTGGGCCCGCGAGACGTACCGGGTGAGCGAGCGGCGCGCCTGTCACGCGACGGGCGTCGGCCGATCGCTGATCCGGTACCGGAGTGTCCGGCCCAGTCACGAGCCGCTGCGTCGACGACTGCACGAGCTCGCGCAGACGCGTACGCGCTGGGGCTACCGGCAGCTGCACGTCCTGCTCGGGCGCGAAGGCTGGCGCGTGAATCACAAGCAGGTCTACCGGCTCTATCGCGAAGAAGGCCTGTCGTTGCGGCGCCGATCGCCCAAGCGGCGGCGGAGCGCGGTGGTCCGCACGGCGCTGCCGACCGCGTCGCAGCCGAACGCGCGGTGGGCGATGGACTTCATGCACGACACGCTGGCCGACGGGCGATCGATCCGTGTGTGGACGATGATTGATCTGTTCACGCGGGAGTGCTTGGCGCTCGAAGCCGCGTCGACGTTTCGTGGCAGCGATGTCGCGCAGCGCCTGGCGGCGTGCGGTCAGGATCGCGGACAACTCCCGACGCACATCAGCGTGGACAACGGCACGGAGTTCACGTCGAAGACGCTCGACGCCTGGGCGTACTGGAATCACGTGCAGCTCGACTTCAGTCGGCCCGGGCGACCGAGTGATAATCCGTTCATCGAAAGCTTCAACGCGAGCGTGCGACGCGAGTGTCTCTCGCAGCATTGGTTCCTCGATCTCGAGGACGCTCGCCGCACGTTGGATCGCTGGAAGGAGGACTACAACAACACGCGCCCGCACACGAGCTTAGCCAAGCGGACGCCAACCGAATTTCGACTCAGTCATTCATCGATCGCCAAGTCGCTAACTGACGAAAAAATGGCGGTGGGTCTGGACTAGAAACGGGGGGAAGACCCGAACCACTCGAGGACTGACAGTGAGTGGATGAAAACTGGCGCCCACGAATTTGGTCATCTCTTGGACTACCAGGACGTCTATACGAATGGCTGCAATATTTCGCTGACAGTCATGTGGCATGAAGGCGGCAACTATCCGGGCTCCCTGTCATGCGCGGACCAAGGTTTGCTAATAACCAGATTCACCGGCAACACGTACGTGAACGACGAATGGGTCCATTCGATGGACGAAGAGGACTGCTACGACCAGTACAAAGTCACTATCGCCTACTGGTGGGACAGCCAGGGATATCACGAAATAATCATCGGGCGGGTGTTCTGGGATCATGTCTGTGGCCCGCCACCGATCTAGGCCAGTCTGTTCCCTCACAAATGAGGAGCGTATGACTTTGATCAGGCGAATTCTTCTCTTCGTCACGTCTCTCGCAGCCTTCGCCGTTCTCGCTATCGAAGGCTTCGCTCTAGCGTTCGGTGGACCGGCGCATGATGGCACACAGGTTGACGAAGCCGTTGCGCGGCAGCAGGTTCGAGCGATGCGTAGCAGAGGTTTGCACGCGGCCGCTCAGGTGACTGGATCGTTTCGCACCCAAGTCCACTATCCTAGCGGGGCTGGACCTGCCAATTTGAAGGAACTTGGTGACCTGAGCGATGCAATCGTGACCGGTACGGTTCTCGGCAATATCTGTCGCCCAATCTCGATGGGCACGTCAGTCGCCACACTGTACAGGGTCAAGGCTGAAGAAGTGTTAAAGGGACCCATCCGCGTCAACGACGAATTGACCCTCGCGGTAATTGGTGGGCGGATCGGCTTTGAAGATGGCGTGTGGGTTCAGCTTGACACGCCCGGCCTGTGGCGCCCTGCCGAGAACAGACAGATCGCCCTGTTTCTTCAGCGTGCCCCGGCTGCTATGACCGCAGGCAATGAGATTCACGTCGCTCGGGCTGGTGCCTTCGTCCCAACAAATGGGGCATTGGGCATGTATGACCTGTCTGGAGAGCGCGGACCTTACGTGGCTCCGGCTGGTGACTACAAGAGTGTGCTTGCTCAAGCACTCCATAAAGAGAAACTGTTGCCGCATACCTTCCTGGAACGGATTAGGGAGGCCACGGCGCAGTGAATTTGCCTGAGAACATAGGTCGCTGAGGCGGTCGCGATAGGATTGGAAGCCACTCCGATCCTCTGCTTGGGGGTTTTGTCCAAGTGACGGGTCGCGTCAGGGTCTTTGGCCCTTTTTCTTCACATCAGCTGGACACACGGCGGCCGGCGCGACTGCGACCGCGAGCGCATGGTCGAGGACCTGCACGACGTTGGTCGCGACGACGCCATCGCGATGCCTATGACCTGGCGTCCTCTTCGATCGCGCCGACGCCGGATCGCACACCGCCCCGGTGCTCCGCGGCGATCACTGCGATGGCCTCTTTCGTGCGCTGTCATCGGCAGTCGGCGGGACCGACGTCACTGCGGCTGTCTGACGAGTAAGCGATCCTGAGCACGCTTTCGATGAAGACCGCCGGCCGTCACGCATTGCATTACGGACGTTGAGCATCGTGCCCACGGTCGCGATCAATCTGGACGTGAAGTTCGCCTATCGACGATGGCATGAGCGAGCGATCTCACGCCGCGCCTGAATCGAGCCAAGTGAAGCGAGGAATTCCGAACTCCGCGGCGTGACCGTTCTGGCTGCAGACGAGACTCGCGTGCAAACTTGTGCCCAAAGGTGTCGCCCGAGCGCGCCGTTCTGACCCGAGCTGCACCAGATCAGGCCGATAAGAATTGGCCTGATCTGGTGTGCCCTCGAGGTCGTCTTCTCTCAGGAGCTTGTGGCCGCAAGGTCGTGGGGGTTCGAGTCCCCCCTTCCGCACCAACTTCGATCTGGGGGCTTCGCCCCGCAGGCCCCCCCGACGCGCTCACTCGTGGGGCCCCTCACTCCCCACTTCCGCCTTCGCCAAACACTCACTTCGCTCGTGGCTACGGCGGACCCGCCATAGCTGCGAGCGGAGAGAGCGTCCAGCGGAGGCGGGCCGTTCGCGCGAGCTCACTCGCTGGCGCTCGTTCGCTGATGCGTTGGCGGCTAACCGAGCCGACGGATTCCGCGCGCCGCGAGCACGAGGCCGCTCGCCAACAACACGAGCGTCGCCGGTTCGGGGACGTTTTGCGCCGTGAACGTCGGCCCGAACAACCCTGGCTCGAACCCCTGAAATGGACCGCTGGTCGGGAAGACGAGCGAGGCGACGCTGAATTCCGCGCGTCCACCGAGATAGGTGATGGTCGGGATGGTCACTTCCGGCGCCGAGCTGAGAAACGAATCCGGGCTCTGATTGAGCACGAACGCGCCGATCGTATAGGTCCCGGGGTCCAATCGGATTGGCGCGATGTTCGCCATCAGCCACCGCCCGGCCGAGGACGCCGACGCCACGGGCGTGGACGCGTTGGTGACGGTCGCCGACGCGAGCAAGGTGCCGCTCGAATTGAACAGACCCACGTCATGCGAGCTGGTCAGGCCGTCCGAGTTGACGTCGAAGAATCCCAGGCTGAACACATCGATGGCCGAGTTGACCTCGAAGGCCCATCCCACAATGCATCCTGGGTTCACCTGGGGATTGCAGACAGTCCCGGCGTTGCCACCGCCTGTGACGTCGAGCGCGATCGATGCCGCGGCCGCCCGACCCGGGCCAACACCGATGAGCGCCAGGGCAATGAGCGTGGCCGCGCCGAGCGAGCCGGTCGTGTGTCGAGCGAGATGTCTCGAGGTCATGGGAGCTTCTCCTTTGGACGACGTCATTGAGTGGGTCCGCAGGAGAAATACGCACGAGGTTGGTCGATCGGAAGAATCGTGACGGGAAAAGGGGCCGGCGTCTGAAGACGTCCGGCCCCGTTTCATCGCTTCACTGCCGGACGTCCATCGTCGCGGCCGCCTCGTCGTTGAGGCCGCCCTCGCCGATGCTCGTGAGCTTGTCGTTCGCGGCTTTCTCCTCCTCGAGCGTCTCGTGCAGGATTTCGGCGACCTCTTCGTGGCCCATGGCGCGCGCCCAGGCGATGACGTTGCCGTAGGCGGCCGTCTCGTAGTGCTCGACGCGCTGCGCGCCCGCGATGATCCCCGCGTCCTTGACGGCGCCCTCGAAGCTCGACTTCAAGAGGTGTTTGCCTTCGTCGAGAATGCCGGCGATGCCCGCGCAGTGCTTGCCCTTGACGGTCTCGCCGAGCACGGCAAACGCGCGCTCGAGCCGGCCGACCTGCCCTCTCGTCTCCTCGAGATGGCCTTCGATCGCCATTCGCAGTTCAGGCGACGTGGCGGCCTCGGCAATCCTGGGCAGCGCTCTGACGAGTTGCTGTTCGGCGTCGTAGAGATCGCGGATCTCGTCGAGCATGAGGGTGTGGAGGCTGTGATCCTGGTTCATGACTGGACTCCTTCCTTCTACTGACAGCTCGACGCGACCATCTTCAGGCTCGTGACCTGAAAGACGGGTACCACGCTCATGCCGGCCGCCGACGCGTCAGCCGCCGATCGACCCGACGCCTTCGATCCCATTTTGTCGGTCACGACCCTGCCGGTGAGCTCGACCTTGTGGTCCACGTGATCGGAGATCTTCATCGCGCTGTCAGCGCGCAGGGCGATCTCGGTCGCCGAGGCGACGCCCGCGGCCGTGTTCGTGTCCTCGCTCGTCATCGCGCTCTTGAGCGAATTCGCGTCAACGTGGGTGAGCTTGTACATCGGCGGCGGCGTGGGGCTTCCGGGCGGGACGACGGTCGACGATCCGCCGGCCGCCGGGCCGCGCTCGATGCAGCCCGTCAGTTTCATGGTCCGGGCGACGGGCGGCTTGGTCTGATTCGGCTTGGCCTGGTTCGCTGCCAGACCGACCGCGAATCCAACGGCGACCAGAATGCCGAAACGCAGATGTGCGTGCTTGATCATGATGTTTGCTCCTCGTTCGCGGCCGCTGAGAGGCCGCAGATTCGAGTTCATGAGTGCACGGTTTGTTCCAGGGCGTACGCGATGAATTGACACGCACGGTCATCTCATCTGGTAGCCGGCCTCCCAACATCGGCAACGCGTTCGCCGAGTTGGTCGCGCGACGCACCCGGCAAGCTGGCGCGGATGTTGCTTTTTCATGCAGGTATGAAACGCATTTTCCTGTCGCTGCTGTGCGCGGCCTTCGTGGCCGCGTGCTCGACCAACGCCAAGTCACCTGACGTCGCCGACACCATCCGCAAGTCGCTCGACCAGAGCAACCTCAAGGACGTGTCCGTCAAGCAGGATCGCGAGAAGGGCGTCGTCACGATTTCCGGCAAGGTGCCGTCCGAGACCGACAAGGCGCAAGCCGAGTCGATCGCCAAGGGCATCGCGGTCGGTCAGGTTGTGGCCGACGAGATCGTCGTGACGCCTCCCGGCAACGAATCGGACGCCAAGGACGTGAGCGCGGCGCTCGACTCCGGGATCAAAGACAACCTCAAGGCCGTGCTGATCGACAACAAGCTCGACAACGCGGTGAAGTACGACGTCAAGGCCGGCTCGGTGACGCTCACCGGCACCGTGGACTCACAGGCCAAGCGCACGCAGGCGGCGACGCTCGCCTCGCAGGTGCCGAACGTCAAGGAAGTGATCAACGAGCTGCAGGTGAAGAACCAGAAGGCCACGAAGGGACGCGGCGGCGAGTAGCCGTGCCGTTGAGTGGCACCTCGGGCCGCCGCGGTGGGCGCCAAAACGCCTGATTGACGCCGTGCACCGGCCATCGTGGCGGGCGGCCGTCGTCTCGCTCCGGCGACCACCGCCGTGGCCCGAGACTTACCGATGTGAGAATTGCCTGGCGGCGCGACGCCGTCATGTCGATTGCGGCACGTCTGCGTAAATTCGGAAGAAAGCGGCGCCTCAGCGCGCTCGTGACGCGAGCCTGGCAAGAATCGCGCGGCCGTCGGCGGTCTGGCGAAGCGGCGCAAACCAGGGTTCGACGGGCAAGGTCCAGCCGGCGGATCCAGGCGGCGCCTGGTCGAGCAGGCGCGTGAGCCCGGCGATGGCGTCGGCCGTGCGGCCGCTCGCGACGTGCGCGTACGCGCGCGCCATCGCGGACTCGGTGGGCCGTCCGCCGCGCTTGAGCTCCTCGATCGCCTGCTCGGCGCGCACGAACAGATCGTTGGCGCGTGCCGGCTGATCGGCGTGACGCGCGGCTTCCGCCAATCCGATGAGCGACCGGGCGTGTTGCGGAAACCGCGCGAGCGCGGCTTCGAACATCGCGGCCGCGCCGGCGGCGTCGCCCGTCTGCAGCTTCGCAAACGCGAGGCCGTCGCAGGCGTCCATCGCGAACTCGTCGGCGAACAGGCTGCGGCCCGCTTGCGCGATCTCCTTGTCGAACTCGCGGATCGCGGCGGCCGCGTCGCCCGCGGCCAGCTCGACCAATCCCAGCAGCCAGTGCAGACCCGTGGCCGGAAACCGGTCCGCGCCCGCCGGCCGGCGATCGGTCAGCGCGGCCCCGGCGCGCAAGACCTCGCGCGCGCGGGCGAGATCGCCGCGCGCGACGTGCACCATCGCCGCGTGAAAGTACGCGTAGGCGAGCTGCGGGTACTGCGCGATGACCGAATCGAGCGAGAGCAGCCGTTCCTCGCCCCAGGCCGCGGCGCCGAGGCGGAAGAGATGGCGCCAGTTGCCGGGCTCGAGGGCGACGGCCCGGCGGCCGGCGGCCACGGCGTCGGCCGTTTGATCGGCGCTCGCGAGCAGCAGCGCGAGGGCGGCGTGGGCTTCCGCGAGATTCGGATCGAGATCGGAGGCCGCGCGCGCGTGCGCGATCGCGGCCACCA
>DATEGZ010000020.1:0-26470 GCA_035279905.1 Vicinamibacterales bacterium | reverse complement strand
TAGCTGAGCGGGGTCGTGCTTCGGCACCAGCAAGGCGTGGACGCCGTCCGTCGCGAGCTCGCTCGTGCCGCCGACGTCGGTCGCGACGATCGGCGTCTCCATCGCCATCGCCTCGAGCACGGCGTTGGGCGTGCCTTCCCGCTCGGATGACTGCACGAAGATGTCGAACGCATGATGGAGCGCGATGACGTCCGTGCGGTGCCCCAGCAGTTGCACCGCCGACGTCAGATCGAGGCGCGCCATCTGAGCCTCGAGCGGCGCCCGCAGGCTGCCTTCGCCGACGATCGCGAGACGGACTCGCGGATGCGTCCGGCGAAGCTCCGCGATGACGCCAAGCAGCAGGTCGAAGCACTTCTCGGATTCCAGCCGTCCCACGGCGCCGATGACGATGTCCTCGTCGGCGTAGCCGAGCTCGCGGCGCATCGGCGCGCGGCGCGCGGGATCGCGGTGGAAGGCGTGGGGATCGATCCCGTTGTTGATCACCGTCACCCGTTCGGGTCGCGATCCCGTGCGGACGAGCTCGGCCTTGATGTGGTTGGCGACGGCGATCACGCGCGGAAAACGCGCGAGCAATCGCTTTTCGACGGCGTAGTAACTGCGCTGCGACCAGCTGACGCCGGCAAAGCCGTGCGCGGTCGACAGCGGGATGACTCCCGTGCGTTTGGCCAGCGCCCACGCCAGACCGTCGGTCTTGTAGTCGTGGCTGTGCACGAGATCGATTTTGCGCGCGCGCGTGAGGTCGCGCAGCTTCGGCCAGATGCCCGGATCGAACGAGTGGCGCTCGACGACCTCCGTGTAGTCGATGCCCAGCTCGGCCGCACGGCGATCGAGCGCGAACACGCGGTCGCGCGCGTCGCGGATGTAGCAGACCGTGAGAGCCACGCGCGCGGGGTCGTGCAGGCGCGCGCCGGTCAGGATCGTCTTGTCAGGACCGCCGCCCGTGCCCCACACGCTGCGGAGCTCGAGCACGCGAATCGGGCGGCTCATGTGAGGGCGACGCCCGACGATGCTTTCTTGGCGCCCGGCGGCCGATGATGCGCGCCCGGCCACACGATCGCCAGCGCGCGCGCGACGTCGTAGGTGACGGCCACCGCAAACGTGCGCGCGATCGCGCCGGCCGAGAGCCGGCGCGAGACGAGCCGGCGGAGGACACGCAGCGCTGAGAGGCCGAGCACCAGCGCGATCGCGCCGAGCGCCATGTACAGCGCGCCCCGGCCCGCGAACGGCCACGTCGCCAGTCCCCACAGCGCCACGATGAAGGCCGCAAGGTCGAGGATCGGGATGATCACGCTCGGGAGATCGCGCAGGGTCATCGCGCCGCGCAGGCTCACCTTGAGATTGTCGCGCCCGCGCCAGCGCTCGCCGCGAAACAACGCCGCGAGCGTGGGCGGATCCCCCAGGTGCACGCTGCCGAACCGCTCGTCGGCGATCAGACGCCAGCCGGCGGCGCGCAGCCGCTGACAGAGATCCACGTCCTCGCAGGCCTCGAGTGTCGTGTCGAATCCGCGAACGGCCTCGAAGGCCACCCGCCGGACGACGAGGTTGCCGGCGCCCAGCCAGGTGGTATCCGCGCGGCCCATGGTGCGACCCCGCAGGACGTCGTACGCCGCCTGCACCCAGGTGCCGTCGGGCGGCGCCCAGCAGAGCGCGCCGGCGGCGCCGATCCGGTCGTCGGCCATGACGTCGAGCACCGCCGCGATCCAGGAGGGCACGATCAGGTTGTCCGCGTCGACGAACGCCAGAACCTCGCCCGTGGACGCGTCCGCGGCGCGGTTTCTCAGCTCGGACACGCCGAGCGACGGCAGCCGCAGCACTCGCGCGCCGCGCGCGCTCGCGACCTCTCCGGACTCGTCGGTCGATCCGTTGTCCGCGACGACGATCTCGATCGAGGTCGCGGAGGGCAGATTGGCCGCGATCGCGTCGAGACAGCGCTTCAATCGCGCTGCGTCGTTCTTGACCGGAATGATGAACGAGAGCCGCCGGATGGCCGGGGGCTTCATCAGCGCGCCACCGCGTAGCGCCCCATCGGCAGCGCGACCTCGACGGTCCGCTCCCTGGCTTCCACCTCCGCTGTGCGCACGAGCGACAGCGCCGTGGACAACGCGAAGAAGTGCCAGAGCATCTCGTTGTACTGGCTCGACAGGAACGTCCCGCCGACCGCAAAGACGACGAAGCTGGTCAGGAGCGCGTTGGCGTAGATGCGGAGGTCGCGGGCGTCGGGATCATCGCGCGTTTGCAGCACGATGCGACGGCACGAGAGGAACGCCAGGCTGAGGTTGGCCAGGAAGATCGCCAGCCCTGGCACGCCGAGCTCGGCGAGCACGCCGAACCACGTGCTGTGCGCCTGGCGGCCTTCCCCCCAGAAGCTGTTCGGATCGTAGGTCGCGTACGACGGAGAGAACGAATTCAATCCGACGCCCGTGAACGGCTTGGCGCGCGCCATCTCGACGCCGATGCGCCAGAAGTGCAGGCGTCCGGCGGCGGACTCGTCTCGATTGTCTTCCTCGGCCGTAATCGTGTCGATGCGGTTCCAGTACTCGCGTGGCATGACGGTCACCACGAGCCCGGCGACGAGGGCCACCCCAATGAGCGCGCGCACCTTCTTTTCGGCCCGCGCAAACACGAACAGGCCGAGCACGGCCGCGGCGAGGAAGCCGCCGCGGGAGTACGTCGTGAAGCCGCGCAGAAACACGCCCACCGCGATGAACCAGTAGGCGAACTGCTTCCACCGGGTCCTGGTCGTCTGGGCCAGCGCGCCGATGATCGGCACGAGCATCATCGTGCCGAGCGCGACGCCGTTGTTGTCGCCGAGGAAGCCGATGTTGTTGTCGTTCTTCTGGCCCGGCGCGAGGATGAGGCTCGCCCAGCCCTGCTTCGCGCACTCCAGCCCGAGCGAGAGCGAAATCACGATGAGCGTGAGGCGGAACTTCGAGCGGTCCGTCACCATGACCACGATGAGGTAGCTGATGACGATGACCTTGATGAAGTCGGGCAGGTACACCTGCGAGACGATCGGGTGCTCGGACGTCAGCGTGCCGAGCATGGCCTGCAGCAGGAACAGGATGAGCAGGACGGTCCGCCAGCTGATCTGCGGGTTCGGAAAGCTGAAGAACGACCGGATGACGACGTACCACCCGATGATGAGCGACAGGTGGAGGCTCTTCACGTCCAGCCAGAAGAGCCATTCCTCGGGCCGGAAGTACGCGTTCCACAGGTAGAACAGCAGGCCGTAGAACGGGCTGATGACCGCGTAGAACGTCCCGATGAGGATGATGATGGCGATGAAAATGGCGCGCAGCATGGTCGAATCTCTTCAGGCGGCCAGCCGGCTGGCGGGCGTGCCGCGATAGAGCGAGAAGTAGCGTTCCACCGTGTCGTCGAGCCGGTACTGCGTGCGCACGCGCTCGGCGCCCGACTGGCCCATCGTAAACGCGAGCCGGCCGTCGTCGAGCACGCGGGTGAGCGCGCGGGCGATCGCGTGCGAGTCGCCTCGCGGCGCCAGCAGGCCGTCCACGCCGTCGCGCACGATCTCCGGGTTGCCGCCCACCGCGGTGACGACGACGGGCAGCCCCGAGGCCATGGCTTCGAGCAGCGTGATCGAGGCGGCTTCACTCACCGACGTGAGCGCGAAGACGTCCGAGGCCGCCAGCAGACTGGCCACGTCGTTGCGGACGCCGAGGAACTGCACGCGCTGGTCGACGCGAAGCTCCACGGCCAGCTTCTCGAGTGTCTCACGGAGCGCCCCGTCGCCGGCGAGCAGCAGATCGACGTCGCGGCGCACCGCCGCCACTTCCGAGAAGGCGTGCAACAGCGTGCGGTGATCCTTGACGGGGTGAAAGCGGGCGACGGTCGTGATGTAGCGTCGCGACGGATCCAGCCCGAGATGTCGCCGCAGGGACACGATGTCCGTGATGCGGCCGTAGCGGGGCAGATCGACGCCGTTCGGAATCACTTCGATCCGGCCCTTCGAGAAGCCCTCGACCTCGCTCAGGCTGCGCGCGCTGAAGGCGCACACGGCGTTCACGTGGTCGGCCAGTCGATCCATCAGGAGCCGGTTGGCGAGGCGGCGGCGCGTGGAGACGACGTCCGGAAAATGGCGGCCGTGTTCCGTGAAGATCACCTTCGGCCGCTGGCCCGACAGACGCGCCGCGATCGCGCCGTAGAAAAACGGCGTGTACTGGTGGGCGTGCAGCACCTCGACCTTCCGGTCGCGCATCTCTCTCGCCAGGCGCTTCGACACGGAAAAGTCGAAGCCGGGGCGGCGGTTGAAGGCGATGACCGGCACGCCTTCGCGAAGCAGACGGCCGCCGAGCGGTCCCACCACGTCGAGGCAGAACACCACGGGGTCAATGCGATCGCCGAGCCGGCGAATCGTTTCGGCGACGAGCACCTCGGCGCCCGCCACGTGCATCGAGTGCAGCACGAATCCGACGCGCACGGCCCCGCCGGCCATCAGGCGGCCTCCGTGGCACGCGCTTCGAGGGCGCCGAGCGCTTCGCGGGCCGCGGCCGTCCACGTGTGGTGCTGCACGACCCACTCGCGGCAGGCGGTACTGAGCTGTCGTCGTCTTGCCGGGTCGCTCCAGAGCGAGGCCAGCGCGGCGGCGAAGTCGTCGGGCGAGGACGCGGTGACGAGCGGCGGCGATCCGCGCAGGCCGCGCGACGTCATCGGCGTGCAGAGGATCGGCAGGCCGAGCGCGGCGGCCTCGAGCAGCTTGTTCTTGATCCCCGCGCCGGAGACGAAGGGCAGCGCGGCGACGGCGTGCCGGCGCGCGTTCGCGCGCAGATCGCGGACGTTGGCGAGCAGCGAGACGCCCGGCGCCTGAGCGATCTTCCTGACCTCGTCGGTCGGCTGAAACCCCATGATCGTGAAGCGCGCGTCCGGCACCGCGCGCCGCACGCGCGGCCACACGCTGCCGCAGAACCACGCGAGCGCCTGGATGTTCGGCCCGAAGTCCAGACGGCCCCAGAACACCGCCGTCCGATCTTCGACCGCTTCGTCGCCCGGCCGAAAGTACTCCGCGTCCACGCCGTTGGGCAGGACGTCGACGTCGTTGATGCCGGCGACGAGCCGCATGGCGCGGCGATCGCTCTCGGTGACCACCCACGCGCGATCGATCACGTTCCGGTGCGCGCGCTCGTAGAGCCCTTTCGTCGCCGCCGCGCTGACGTGCTCGCGCATCGTGCGGAAGCTCCACTGCACCTGCGAGAGATGATGCAGCACCCATTCGTCGGCGGCGTACCAGATCCGCGTCGGTCCGGAAATCGCCGGGAAGTAGGGCAGGGCATCGAGGCCGACGACCACGACCGCCGTCGGTTGAAAGTCGGCGATCGCGCGCTGCAGTGACCCCAGCTGCGCGCTCTCGACCCCCCAGTACGACTGGAACTTGCGTTGAAGCCACGTCGCGCGAAACGGCGTCGGCGGTCCCTGGCGGCCGTCGAGCCGGTACCGGCGCCGGAGAGGCAGTCCCTCGAGCGCCGGCCCCTCAGGCTCGGTGGCGGTGACCAGCGCCACGTCATGCCCGAGCGACGCGCACGCCTTCATCATGTAGAACGTGTGCACGTCGTGTCCGCTCGATCGCGGAAAAACGAGAGAGTGCTTGAAGAAGAGGAGTCGCATCTCAGCTCTCGAGCAGCTTCCGGAACGACTCCGGCGAATCGACGCGCGGGCCCATCAGGTACTTCACGTAGTGGCCGTACGCGCTGGCGCGCGCGCGCATCGCCATCCGGAAGTAGTCGAAGTTGGCGCGCGAAGGATGGCGCAGCGTCGACAGGATCCCGAGGTCCTTGAGGAACGTCAACCGCAGCGCGGCCGCGTGCTTGCCGAACAGCCCGAAGTGCTTCAGGTAGAGATAGAGCGTGTTGCGAATCGCGTTCAGGTGCCAGCGCAGCGAGATCTCGCTCATGTCCGGCCGAGGTTTGGCGAGGTGCAGCGCGGCCATCCGCGGGTCGTAGACGACCTTCAGGCCGGCGCGCCGGATCGACAGGCAGTGATCCGTCTCGATCCGGTTGCCGCTGCTGTAGGGCTTCGCGAGCAGCGTGAGATCGTTCAGCCCGGCGCGGCGAACGGCCTCGCGCGTGAACACGTAGCAGAACCCGTACACGTGCTCGACCTCGATCGGTTCGCCGCAGTCCACGTCGAAGTTGCCGAGGACGAAGCCGTTGTCCTCGATCTTGCCGACGCCGCTGCCCGTGCGCACGTAGTCCTTTTCAATCGCGCGGCATCCGACGCAGCCGATCGCGGGATCCGCGGCGAGCAGACGGTCGCACTCCTTCAGCAAATCCGGCATCGGCCGGGCGTCGTCATTGAGCAGCAGGATGCGGTCGCCCGTGCTCTCGACGATGCCGCGATTGACGGAGAAGCCATAGCCGCGGTTCTGGGGATTGACCAGATAACGGATCGCGAGGCGAGCCGTGAACGGGTCCGCCGCCGCGCGCGTGTTCTCCGCGCCGCCGTTGTCGATGATCACGACCTCGAGCGCGTCGTGCGCGTAGTCGAGCGCGCAGACACTCTCCAGGCACTCGGCGAGCTGATCGCCCCGCCGGTAGGTGGGAATCACGATGGAGTAGCGGGGCGAGCTCATGCGCGTGCTTCGACCACGGCGCCGCTGTGCGTGCGCCACCATTCAATCGTTCGCGTCAGCCCGCTGTCGAGGTCGACTCGCGGCTGCCAGCCGAGCGCTCGCGAGAGCCGCGACGTGTCCGCGACGACGAGCGGGACGTCTGTGGGCGCCGCCGGGATCGCGCCCAGGCGGATCAACTCCGGCCGGCCGATGAGCTCGCCGATGCGCGTGACGATGTCCTTGAGCGCGATCGGGCGGCCCGAGGCGACGTTGACGGGCCCCGTCACGCCGCTCTCGAGCAGCGCGACGAACGCGTGCGCGACGTCCTCCGCGAAGAGGTAGTCGCGAATCTGACGGCCGTGCGAGCACTTGGCCGGCTTGCCCGCGAGCAGCGATCGAATGACGGCCGCCACGAGCCGATCGGGGTGCTCGTGGGGCCCGTAGAGAAAGAACACCCGGCCCCAGGCGCTTTTCATCGGCCCGTCGGCGGTGAGCGCCGCCGTCAGCAGCTGCAGCGCGTGCTTCGACGCGCCGTAAATCGTGTGCGGCGCGCACGGGGTCAGCGCCTCCGAGCAGTACCCGTAGTTCCAGTCGTACTCGAGACAGGAGCCCGCGCTGACCAGGCGCGTGCCGCCGGCGTTCCGAAACGCGCGCACGAGGCTGAGGCTCGCGGCGACCCAGTCGAAGTTCTCCGGCGCGGTCGCCCATTTGCCCGGAGCGACGAACCACGCCAGATGCAGCAGATGCGTCGCGTCCGCGCGCTCGACGAGCGCCTGTGCCTCGCCGGTGTCGAGCAGGTTCGCGCGATGCCACGTCACGCCGTCGACCGACGGCGGCGCCGCCTTCGACGTGACGCCGTGCACGTCCCACCCGCGCGCGACGAGCAGCGGCAGCGCGTGCCGTCCGAGACATCCGGTGGCGCCGGTGACCAGGACGCGCTTCATGGCTCGTAGTCCGGCCACTGCCGGTCCTTGGGGGAGAGTGTCATCGGCTCGACGCGCGGCCACGCGATTCCGAATCGCGGATCGTTCCAGCGCACGCCACGCTCCGCGTCAGGCCGGTACGCGCACGTGACCGGATAGACGACTTCGCTCTGGTCCTCGAGCGTGAGGTATCCGTGCGCGCAGCCCTCGGGCACATACAACATCCGTCGATTGGCGGCCGTGAGCTCGGCGCCAAACCAGCGCGTGTAGGTCGGCGAGTCCGGCCGGAGATCGACGAGCACGTCGAACACCGCGCCGCGCACGCAGCGCACCAGCTTGACCTCGCCGTAGGGCGCGGCCTGGTAGTGCAGCCCGCGAAGCGTGCCGCGGTGCTCGCTGAACGAGTCGTTGCACTGCACGAACTCCGCCGAGAGGCCGTGCGACGCGAACTCGTCGCGGCACCACAGCCGTGCGAAGAATCCGCGCTCGTCAGCGCGAGGCTCCGGGTCGACGAGAAAGGCGCCCTGCACGGTGGTCTCAGTGAAGCGCATTGGCCGCCTTCGGCGCGCTGGCGTCGAGGTGCCGCCGGTACCACGCGATCGTCTCCGTCAATCCCGCGTCGAGACTGTGGCGCGCGGTCCACGCGAGGCGCGTCCGGGCCTTCGTCGAGTCGAGGAACTGATCGCGAATCTCGCCGCGCGCCTGATCGAGGATCGCCGGCTCGAGATCCTCGCGCCGCATCAGGCGCTGAATCGCGCGCGTGATCTCGAGCACGGTCAGGCTCTTCTCCGGACTGAAGTTGAACGCCTCGCCCTTGACGCCGGCGTCGAGACAGCGCTCCGCCAGCCGCAGGTAACCGTCCACGACGTCCTGCACGTAGATGTAGTCGCGCGTGAACAGGCCGTTGCTGCGGATGATCGGCCGTTCGCCCTGATGCAGACTGCGAATCGTGCCGGGCACGATGCGGCTCCAGTTCAGGTCCCCGCCGCCGTAGATGTTGCCGCAGCGCGCGACCGTCACCGGCAGATCGTAGGTGTGCGCGTAGCTGAGCGCGATCAGATCCGTGCAGCTCTTGCTGACGTCGTACGGATGCCGTCCATTGGCCGGCATGTCCTCAGTGTACGGCAGTGACGGACCATCGCCATACGCTTTGTCGCTGCTCGCGACGACCACGCGCGCGACCAGCGAGCGATGCACGCGACAGGCCTCGAGCAGGTTGTAGCTGCCGCGCACGTTGGCCTCGAACGTCGGCAGCGGATTGCGAAGCGCGGTCTGGACGATGGGCTGCGCGCCGAGGTGGAAGACGGTGTCGACTTCGTGCTCGTTGATCGCGCGCTCGAGGGCGTCGTAGTCCTCCAGCCGGCCGTTCACCACGTTGGTTCGAAGAATGTCGCCGCTGCGGACGAGCTCGGTCTGCGGATCCCAGTCGCGCACCAGGGTGACAACCGACGCGCCTTCGCCCAGGAGGCGCTTGACCAGCCAGGAGCCGACGATGCCGGTGGCGCCGGTCACGAACACGCGCCGGCCGGTCCACGCAAACGGGGGAGTCGCCATATCAGGCATCCGCGGCAAATCCTTCGAAATATCGGCCAAATTTCAATTTTACCGCAGGCGGGCCGCCGGCCTCTGGCGCGGCACCGCTGCCCCCCGATCGATGCAATTCGACTGCCGCGAAAGGGTCGAAAACGCGGCCCGATCCGGGGTCACGTTTGTGAAAGTCACCTCACGGGCAGACTAGCAGAACTTTGTTCAGGACTTGCCGCTTGCCCCACCCGGACGCCCAGCCAGCCGCCGGCGAGGCTGAGGCCGATGTCGGTCAGATCCGGGTACCGTCCGACGACCCAGCCTTGCAGGTATTCGACCGGCGCCGCGATAACGAGCGTGCAAACGAGCGCGGCCGCCAGGGCGCGGCCGGGTGAGCGGATCGTCCGGCGCATGAGAAAACCGATCGGCGCATAGAGGAGGACGAGCTCGATCACGTGGCTCAACGTCTCGAACGTCGTGTGCACGTAGTCGCTCAGAAACGGCATCAGCCCGAAGGGCCGGTAGGCCGGCGCAATCGTGAACGGACTGAGCTGTTGCATGGCCGCGGCGGCAGCGGTGGCAATCACAAATCCGGCGAGCCAGAGTCCTCGCCCGGATCGGCGGGGCAGCAGCGTCCCGGCCGCGGCGCCAACGAGCGCGCCGGCCGCGCGGACGAGGGCGTCTTCGAGCCCCGGCATCCGCGACGTGATGAACAGCTGGCTGCCCTCGAGGCCGAAGGCCGCCGCGGCGCCGATGACCGCCGCACTCATCGCGGCGCGCGTCCGGCCGATGGCAGCGAGCCACAGGCATGTTGCGACGCCAAAGAGACCGTAGTGAAGGAAGGCGATGCCCTCGTCGGTCAGGACGCCCATTTGCCACGGATCCCGCACGAAACTGCGAGCTTTCGACACAACCGTGCCCACCTCGAGCGTTACGTCGAAGGGCTGCCAGGCCGCGACCAGAATCAGGATCGCCGCGGCGATCCAGGGGCGAAATGCGGTGTTCTCGGTGAGACCAGCCAAACGCGCCCGGGCCCACCCGGCCGAGGCCGCACCGGCCACGGCGTGGGCCGCGATCGCGCCCAGCAGCGTCCCGGCCGTGTTTGTCGCGACGTCCGACATCGAGGTCGTGCGATCGACGGTGAAGAGCTGCAGCACTTCGACGAGGACACTGAGACCAGCGCCCAGGAGCGTGACCCACGCGATTCGCCGCAAGGTGAATTTCGCCTGGCGTCCGGCCAGGACGCCCAGGACGCCAAACGGCAGGAAGAGGAGGACGTTCTGGACGACATCCGGAATCGAGACCCGGCGGCCGCCGCCTGGCGCGAGCAGGGGATTCCACGATATCGTGCGGACGTGCTCTGACAGCTGGTGCCAGTCCCGGATGAAATCAAATGGGATGGTGCCGCCATAGAGAATGAAGGCCGCCGAAATGATCCAGAGCCGACGCGTCGTCACATCCCGCCCATCTCAGCAGATATCGAGCCTAAAGGCAGCGTGGAAGATGACTTTCTCTGGATTGTTCCAAGGGCCAATTCGGTAAGTAGTTGAATATAAACAACTTGCACGATTTGGTATCCTTGGGCGACCGGGCAGCCTTCTTGCTAAAGAGAGTGGCACTTGGAGTGTCCAGGCACGTAACCGTGGCACCCATGGATTTCAAGGAGAGAGAGCGCATGTTGAAGCGTGTAGCAGTATTCGGATTGTTCGTTGGCGCCCTGCTCGTGGGCACGTCCCAGGCGCAGGCCGCTCAGATCGTTGGGTCGATTTCGATGTCGTCGTTCATCCTGGTTCCTGGCAACGCCGTGTTGTACGTCGATGCGGCCGGTGCCCAGACCTCGATCGACACCGCCACCGGTCTCGACTTCACGCAGACCGGGGCGTTGTCCGCTGGCCCCGGCTTGTTCTTTGTGAACTCGGTCACGGGTAATTTCGCGGTGATGGGCGGCACGACGGGCACCATGAACGATTTCATGTTCAATGCTCCGGCGATCACGCACTACTCGAACGTGCCGTTCCTGTTCCAGTCCGGGCCGAACGGCTTCGGCTTCACTGCGAACAACGTGCACATCGTGAACCAGGGCGGCGGGTTCCTGGACCTTCGCGGTGCGGGCGTCTTCACGTTGACCGGCTTTGACCCCACGCCTGGCGAGTTCCGGTGGACCAGCTCGGCGACCGGCGATTCGTTCTCGTTCTCCGCGACCGAGTCGACCGTTCCTGAGCCGGGCTCGATGGTCCTGCTCGGCACGGGTCTGCTCGGCCTCGGCCGCGCCATCCGTCGTCGCTTCGCCCAGTAGTCAGGGCGAGTAAGTAACTCTCTCTCGTCAAGGCCTCCCGGCGCACTGTCGCCGGGGGGCCTTGGTTTTGGAGAGCGGTTCTTCCTTCAATTCTGTAAGGCACGCCCCGGCGGCCTCTCGGTCAGAGGCCTCCGTCCTCCGGGGTAAAATGTTCGTTGCCATGATCATGCGGAACGTTGCGGCGGGTGCGGTAGGCGTCTGTCTGGCCCTGGCCCTCGCGGCTTGCGGAAGTAATCCCGCGACCGTCCGGGACCAGCACCTCAAGCGCGGTGACCAGTTCGTCGCCGAGCACAAAATGCCTGAGGCGGCGATCGAGTTCAAGGCAGCCGTTCAGGCCGACCCGCGCTCGGTGGACGCCCGGTCGAAGCTGGCCCGAGTTCTCATGCAGCAGGGCGACGGGACAGGGGCGCTCGAGCAGTACGTGCGGGCGTCGGACCTGGCGCCCGAAGACGCGACGCTCCAGCTCCAGGCCGGCACGATGCTGCTGCTCGGCGGCCGCTACGAGGACGCCAGAACGCGGGCGGAGAAGGTCCTGGCCGGCGACCCCAGAAGCGTGCCGGCCCAGATTCTCCGCGCCAACGCGCTCGGCGGCCTCAAGAGTTTCGACGACGCGATTCGGCAGATTGAGCGGGTCATCAGCTCGGATCCATCAGCGGGCGTCGGCTACTCGAGCCTTGGCGCGCTGCAGGTCGCGAAAGGCGATCCGATGAAGGCCGAGGACGCCTTCAAGAAGGCCGTCGCGGCCAATCCGAAATCGATTGACGTGCGTCTGGGCCTCGCGAATTTCTATTGGTCGACCGGCCGGGTGCAGGAGGCCGAGAAGGAGATCACCGAGACCCTCTCGATCGATCCGAACAATCTGGTGGCCAACCGTGCGCTCGCGCTGCTGTACCTCGGCTCCGGCCGCACGGCCGCCGCGGAGGCGCCGCTCAAGGTCGTCGCCGAGCACGCGACGGAATCCTCGGGCCGGCTCGCGCTGGCCGATTACTACGCCTTCAATCAACGGGCGACGGATGCCCGGCCGATCTACGAACAGCTGGCCAAGGACACCGACGCCCAGACCGCCGCGACTGCCAAGCTCCGGCTCGTGTCGCTCGATTCGTCACTCAACGGGGATCGCGCGGCCGCGTACCGGCTCGTCGAAGAGGTCCTGACGAAGCAACCGAACTACTCGCCGGCGCTCGTCGCGAAGGCTCAGCTCCAACTCGGCGACGGGAAGACCGACGACGCGCTGAAGAACGCGAAGGCCGCGGTCACGGCGAGCCCTGACTCGGCGCAGGCCCAGTTCCTGTACGGACGAATCCTCGCGGTCGGCGGCGGGCTGGACGAAGCGATCGCCGCGCAGAAGGATGCCCTCAAGGCGAACGCGCGCTTTGCCCCCGCGGCGATCGAGCTGGCGCGCCTGTCCTTGCTCACGAGCCGCCCAGCCGACGCCGTGCAATTCGCCAGGACGGCCGTACAGATCTGGCCGGGCAGCCCGGACGCGGCGCTCATGCTCGCACGCGCCGAGATGGCCGCCGGGAACCCGACGGGTGCGGAAGCGCCTCTCAAGATGCTGATGGCCGGCTACGCCGATTCACCGACGACTCAGGCGGAAGTCGGGCGCCTGTACCTGCTGCGCGGCAACCAGGCGGCCGCGCGGACGGCGTTCGAGAAGTCGCTGGCCAAGGATCCACAGCAGCTGAGCGCGCTCGAAGGACTGACCGTCCTGGACATCGGTCAGAAGAAAACGCCCGCCGCGCGGGCCAGACTCGACGCGGCGCTCAAGGCGGCGCCGAAGAACGCGCCACTGCAAGTGCTGGCCGGCCGGCTGTATGCACAGATGGGCGATCTGTCGATGGCTGAAACCGTGTTGAAGCAGGCGCTCGCGACCGACCCGAACAACACCGGCGCCTACGACCTGCTCGCGCGCGTGTACGTCGAGCAGAAGAAGCTGCCCGAGGCGACCGCGGAGTTCCAGCAGGCGGCCAACCGGCAGCCGAAGGCCGTCGGACCGCAGACCGCGATCGCCGTGCTGCTCTCGCTGCAGGGAAAAACCGACGAGGCGCGCGCGCAGTACGAGAAGGTGATTGCGCTCGATCCGAATGCCGCCGTCGCCGCGAACAACCTGGCGCAGATGTACGCCGATCGTAATGAGAACCTCGACGTCGCGCTGCAGTTGGCCGAAACGGCGAAGCGGCAGATGCCGGACAATCCGGACGTCGACGACACGATTGGGTGGGTCTACTACAAGAAGCGAGTGTCGGCGCTGGCCGTGGCGGCGTTCAAGCGCAGCGTGGCGGCGCAGCCGCAGAACGCGCTCTATCTGAGCCACCTCGGCATGGCCTACGCGCAAGCCGGAAGCCGGGCGCTGGCCCGGCAGACGCTCGAGAAGGCACTGAAGATCAGCACGACCTTCGACGGCGCGGACGAGGCTCGCCGCCTGCTGCAGTCGCTTGGCGGCTGAGGCCGGCGGTGCGGCCTACAGGCCGCCCAGCTGCGCCAGCGTCTTGCGGGCTTCCGCGACGCCGTCGAACTCAGTCTTCGACGCGAGCGCGCGCTGGAGCGATTTCTTGCCCTTCTCGATCTCGCCCGCGCGCACGTACGCCATTCCCAGGTGATAGTGGCCCGCCGGGTCGTTCGGGTTCTTCTCGACACTTGATTCGAGATACGGGACCGCCTGCGCGGGCAGATCCTTGCGGTAGTAGATCCAGCCGAGCGTATCGGTGACGTGCGGCTCGCCGGGGAGACTCTGCAGCGCCGTCTGCGCGAGCTGCAGCGCCTCGTCGAGATTCCGGTTGCTCGCGACGTACAGCCACGCGAGATTGTTGGCGGCGACCGCCGCGCGCGGATTCAGGCTCAGCACCTTGACGTACTGTTTTTCGGCCTCGGGCGTCTGCTGCTGCGCCTCGTAGAGCATGCCGAGCATGGTGTTGGCGCCCACGGAATTGGGCGTCCGCTCGATCACCTTCTTGAACTGTTCGATGGCCGCCGGGATCTTGCGCTGCATGGCGTAGAGCTGGCCGAGCAGGGCATAGGCTTCAAGCCGGGCCGGGTCGCTCTCGACCGCCTTGTTCAGGGCGTCCTCGGCCTTGTCGAGATCGCCCGCCGCCGCGTAGGTGCGCGCGGCGAGGATCAGTCCGTCGCTCGTGGGCGTGCCCGACTTGAGTCCGGCCTCGATGCGCGCGATCGCGTCAGCCTTCTTGCCGCTGGCCATGTCGACCGAGATCAACCCCGAGATGGCCTCGAGGTTGTTCGGCAGGACCTGCAGGACCTTTGTGTAGGACGCGCGCGCCGCGTCGTACTGCTTGTCGATGAGTTGCTGCGCGGCGACGAGCAGCAGCACGCCCGGCGCCCCCGGCGCTTCCTTCTGGAGCGACGCCAGCTCCGTTTTGGCCTCGCTGGCCTTGCCCTGTGCCAGCAGCACCCGCGTCCGCAGCGCGCGCGTCTGCGGGAGCTTGGGCTGGATCGCATCGGCTTGCTGGATGCACGACAGCGCCTTGTCGAGCGCGCCGGTCTTCAGGTACAGCGCGGCGAGCGCCATTTGCGCGACGTACGGCCGCCGGTCGCGCTTCGAGGCTTCGCCGAAGGCGGTGATGGCTTCGTCGTACTTGTCGAACGAGGCCTGGATGCCGCCGATGAGGAGATAGGCGGCGCCCGCCTGCGGCGACGTCGGTTCTTCGGTGACGATGCTCGTCGCGCGGGTGAGCGCGTCTTCGCGCTTGCCGTCGATGAGCGACAGCCGCGCATCGAGCAGGCGCGCCGACATGTCCTTCGGGAACTTGTCCATGACATGGCGGAGCTTCTCGTGCGCCTGGGCGCGCGCGCCCTCCATCGCGTCGAGGGCCGCCAGCCGAATCGTGGCTTCCGCGAAGTCTTTTTCGTTCGAGGCGATCTCGGTCAGGAGCTTGCGCGCGTCGTCGCGCCGGTCGACCGCGATGTAGTACTCGGCCAGCGTGATGCGGTCCTCGGCCGTGTTGCTCGTGCGCGCGATGGTCTCGAAAAACGGCTCCGCCTCCTTGCGGCGGTTCGTCGTCATGTAGAACGTGCCGAGCGCGCGGTTCGCCGCGATGTTCTTCGGATCGAGATCGAGCGCCGCCTTGAACACGCTCTCGGCCTCAGGCGCGCGGCCGTTCGACCACAGGAAGCTGCCGAGCGCCATCCGCGCCGCCACCGACTTGGGCGCGACGTCAACGGCCTTCCGGAAGCTGGCTTCCGCTTCGTCCTTCTTGCCGAGGGCGTTCTGCAGGATGCCCGTGTACGAGTACGCGCGGTCGTCGGTCGGGTTGAGCGTCGTCGCCTCGTGGTACTCGGCGAGCGCGGCGTCGAAGTCCTTCATGCCCGCGAGCGAGTTGGCGAGCAGGATCTGCGCGTCGATGTTGTTCGGATCCTTGTCGAGCACGCGCTTCGCTTTGGCCTTGGCATCGTCGAAGCTGGCTGCGCCGTAACTGGCGGCGAGCAGCAGGTAGTTGCCGGCCTTGAGCTGGGCGTTCGCGTCGTCAGGCAACAGATCGGCGGCGCGCAAGTACTCTTTGTACGCGTTGCCGAGATCGCGCTTGCGCGAGTAGGCCTCGGCCAGCTTGAAGTGGACGTCGCCGCGCTTGATGTCCGCTTCGAGCGCCAGGCGGTACTCGAGAATCGCGTTGTCGATCTGCGAGGTCTCGAAGTACGCGTTGCCCTTCTTGAAGTGTTCTTCCGCGCTGGGCTTGCTGCACGACGTGGCCAGCGCCAGGAGGGCCAGGGCGACGACGCTCTTGCGACTGATTCCGACAGACATGCTCACCTCAGTTGGGAAGGAACCCGTCGAGCCTCGGCACGAGCGCCTGCGCAAACGCCACGCCCTCACGCTCCGCAAGCTGCTCGCCGTCGGGGCGGCGGCTGTCGATGGGAATCGTCAGCCGCACGACCGCGCCATCGGTGCGATTGAGCCGCACGGCGTCGGTGACGAGGTAGATCTTGCTCCAGTACTCGCTCGCGACGATACGGCCGTGGCTCTGGTACCAATACAAGACGACCATGCGGTCCAGGCCCTTCTGGAAGACAAGGCGGTTGGTCTCGATCGGCGGCGCCCCGTCCCGGCGCGGATCGCTGAACTTGAGGACCGACTGCGACACGGGCTCCCAGCCGGCGCCCGGCATGCAGTTTTGCGGCGAATGAATGGTCGATCCCTGCCGCTGGCTCTGCCAGAAACCGACGTACAGCCCGACGCTCGTCTGATTCGGCCGGTAGTAGGCGCGCACGACGTAGTCGGACAGATCGAGGACCTCGAGCTCGCGCTTGGTCATCGGCGGCTGCTGGATGCCCGCCCATTCACCGACCTGCATCGGGAACGTCGCGAACGACGCGCGCAGCGGCGTCACTTCGACGCGGTCCGCCCGCGCGACAGCGACCGCCGCCGCGACGAAGCAAAGCAACAAGATGACGACGCGTTTTTGCATGACGTTATGCCAGGGCTCCGGCCGCTTCACGCGGCTTGGGTGCCAGCCTCAAGATGAGCCGTTGAATCGCCAGAATCATCACGAACGCGACCACGAAGACGACCCAGCCCGAGAACTCGTGGAAGAAGCCTTCCGCCGCGGCCGCGCCGTAGTAGTGCGCGAGAATCCCCGTGCCCGCGACGCGCGCGCCGTTGGCGATGATCGCCACGGGGATCGTCGAGAGCACGATGAGCGCGCGCACCCAGCCGCGCCGATCCGCGAAATAGCCGAACACCAGGCCGAGCGTGATGAGCGACACGAGCGAGCGAATGCCGCTGCACGCCTCGGCGACTTCGAGCTGGGTGTTGGCGAGCACGAGCACGTTGCCTTCACGCAGCACCGGGATGCTGGCCGCAGAGATGGCCGTCTCGCCGAAGCGCGACGCCAGCAGCTGAAGCGGGAACGCGATCCGGTTGAAGATGATGGCCGGGATCGGAATCATCAGGAGCAGGAAAGCGAGCGGGAACGCCAGCAGTTTGAGGTGACGCCAGCCAAAGAGAAAGAGCACGATGCCCGCGAGCGTGATGAGGAGCGACACGCGGCTCACGAATAGCTCGGATCCCAGCAGCCCGGCGAGCAGCACGGCGATGCCGCCGGCAAACACGACCAGACCGAACCACGACGGTGCGATTGGCGTCGCGGCCAGCTGGTCGCGCCGCTCCCACGCAAAGTACGCGGCGATCGGAATAATCAGCCACCCGTGCGAGTAGTTGCCGTCCACGATCCAGGCGTTGATGAGCCCGGCAAGCACGTGCCAGTACACGAGCACGAGCCCGGCGAGAATCAACGCCGCCGCAGCCAATTTCTTTCCGTCCAGGCCCATCACCGGCGTTAATCCAAGCAAGTTCCCGTCCCGATTCCCTGGAAAGGCAGATTACCTTGCAAGTGCATTGTTTTCAGTATGTTAGCTGGCGAAGTAGCCAGAAATGTTAACTGGGCTAACGACTATTGTCTGCTTCCCGGAAGAGTTTATTTCAGCTTTTCCTGTAAGGCTTTGACGTCGGCGCGCTCCCCGAGCTTGGCGTCGAGCTTGAGCGCGGCCGCGAGCTCGGTCTGGGCCTTGGCCTTGTCACCAAGCGCCGCGTGAACGAACGCCGCGTGCATCTGGACATCGGCAGTGCTGCCGAGCTCCGGCAGGGCCTGGTCGATCAGCGGGGCGGCGAGTTGATCGTTGCCCATCAAGTGATGAATCCAGGCCAGTGTGTCGGCGATGACCGGCAGCTTCGTGGCGGCGTACGCCTTCTCGGCCAGCGGGAGCGCGTCAGTCGGATTGTGCTGATACTCCGCGAGCCCGTACGCGAGGTTGTTCATCAGGACCGGATTGCCCGGAGAGGCAGCGAGCGCCTTCCGGTACAGGTCGACGGATTTTGAGTACTCCTGCCTGGTTTCATAGATCCCGCCGAGACGAACCGCCACGGTCGCAAGGCGCGGCTCGAGCCGGAACGCGTCCTCGAACGCCTTCTCGCCGCCGGCCTCATCACCGCGCGTGAACGAGTTCTCCGCCTTGAGCATCAGCTTGACGGCCTGCACGTTGATGCCGCCGCTCGCCAGCATCGCGACGCGCCGCTCCGAGTAGAGCCCCGGCAGGCCCGTGTCGGGATCGATGTCCTTCGCGATCTGATCGGCGCTCAGCGTCTGACGCGGAAACGGCACGCACAGCGGATCGCCGACGACGATCGTCTGCCAGCTCAAGTACGGCATCGCCAGGTAGAACGACTCCGCGAGATTGAAACCTTTGATGTACGCGGGGAAGAGGATCTGCGGCCGAATCGTCGCGTCGAGGAACGGCTCGTTCACGTGCGCGGCGACGCCGGTGATCCCATCGCGAATGAGGTCGCCGGCGAGCGACTGCGACCCGTAGCCCCGTTTGTCCGTGCCGCCGGGAATCCAGTCGGCGGGCGGCTCCGCGAACGTGCGGCCGTCGGTGCTGACGAACATCGCGCCGATCGCGCCCGGGCTGAACTGCATGCCGAAGTGACGCAGCCGATTCGAGGTGTCGTTGGACCCCCACGAGTAGTAACCGAGGATCGGGCCGGTCTGCGTGACCAGGGAGCGCGTCATCTCGAGCACGACGCGATCCGCCGGGTCGGTTTGACGCAGGCGATCGGCGGCTTGTTGCAGCCAGCGATCGCCGCCGGCGTCCATCAGCGTCGCGCGCTCGTCGAGCACGATCTTGCCGTCGGTCGACGGTGCGGTGCCGCGATCGATGAGCTTCAACACATCGTCGACGGTGTAGCCGTCGAGCCGTGTGACCAGATAGATGTCGTCCAGGAAACGCGTGAACGGCTTGGCGTCCGCGATCGCCTTCTGATCGAGAAAGTACGGATTCGGCAGTCGTCCGGCGATCGGGGCCTGCGGCGTGCCGACCATGCGGCGGTAGAGCAGCGTCAGCTCGGAATCGACGCTCGCGCCCGATCCCTGCAGGCCCTGCGTGCCGGTAATGCGAATCGGGACGCCCTTCGTGAGCACGATGTACAGGATCTTGTCCTGCAGGTTGCTCTTGCCCAGCCACTCGCCGAGCGGACTCTGGATCGTCCGGCTGAACTCGCCGCGCTCGATGTCGTCGGTCGTGGCCGTCTTGATGTGGAGGACGTGGTCCTGGGCGATCGCGCGCTTCTTGGCGTAGTACTCGCCGATCTGGACCGACGCCGGGCTCGCGTCGTTGATGACGACGGCGACGTTGTCGGCCGACTGGGGATAGGCGGCCCGCGGCAGGGCGAGCAGGGTCGCCAGGAGCCCGATCGACCGCGCAAAGCAGCGCATACTTGAGGATATACCTATCGGCTCGGCCGGGCCGCGCCCATATCCGGTACACACCGGCAGCCGCTTCACGAGTGGCCGCCAGATGCTCCTGGGGAGTCTAGGAATCAAACGAAGCCGGCTGGCTCGGCTTCGGTGGCCGGAACTGCTCATCGACCGCCCCGCCACGTTCGGTGGGCCGGCTGTGCTGATAGACGTGCGCGTCGGACGTGTCGATCCGAATCACATAAGCGATCGGAATCAGGTCAAGGATGCTCGACAGCGCCCGTAACAGGGCGGGCGCGACCGTGTTTTCGTCTTCCGGTGTTAACGTGGACGTAAACCGGATGTTCACAAAAGACAACAGGTGAGCAAGCGGCGTTCCCGTTTTGAAATGACGAATCTGACGGTATTGCGCGTATGTCGCTCAGCTTGTCCACGGCCCGGCTGACATTACTCTGCAGGGTCCCGAACTAGTGGATCTCGGCAGACTTTGCGCGTTGAGGCAAACGGCTGAGAGTGAAGGCTCTGCGGGCGGCTGCCCGAAATGAGGTACTCGCGGTAATTACGCGACGTTGAGGATGCCGACGCCGTCTGCGGGATTGGCCAGGCAGGACGCCAGGGCAATGAGCGCTCGCTGCGCGCCAGCTCCCATGGCCAGGTTCAGGGTCAGCATGTAATGCGGCTCGCCCTCGAGGGCCAGCTGGACCCAGCGGCGGCCGGCGAAGTCCAGCACGCTGTAGACCTCGAGGCGCCAGCTCTGACCGAAGATGGTCACGGCTTGTCCCTCGAGCGCCTCGCGGAGGTGTTCCGGATGGACCGAGCGCTCACGGCTGGGGAAGGGCAAGCGGTTCAGCGGGAACTCGCCCCCCTGTACAGCCTCGGACGCACTCGGCTGACTGGGCAGCCGAGACGGGTAGTCACGCTGGGGTCGCATTGCCACGCCTGACAGAACTGCAAGTTTCTCGCCGTCAGACGCGTCCCGGTTTTCCTAGGGTTTACGCGAACGTCATCCGAGTTGGCGCCATGGAGTTGGAAATAACTCCATGGTTCGCCGACGCAGGTGTGTCAAAAATCTAGCCCCCGATGCGGACCGGGTACCAGCCGCCGTTCACGCAGGCCCCGCGCATTCCGGGGATGCTCACGAACGGATCGGGTGTCGCGCAGCCCTGCTGACTGGGCAAGGGCGGCGGCGGCGTGACCGGCTGGACGTTGCCCGGAGCAGGCAGCATGCCTGGCGGGAACCAGCCGCCGTTGAAGCACGTGCCGCCTCCGATCGCGACGAACGGGTCCGGCGTTCCGCACACGCTGTTCGAGGGAACGACCTGAACCGGGGGCGGCGCCGGCGTATTCGGAACCGAGGGCGCCGGCGGCGGCGTCACGACGCTGCGTGGCAGCCATCCGCCGTTGACGCAGGTGCCGCCGCCAATCGCCGTGAAGGGATCGGGCGTGCTGCACCCACCGATGATGACCGGCGGGGCCGCGGACATCGGCGCCGCCTGGAACAAGCTCGCGCCGCCCGGCAGCCAGCCGCCGTTCACACAGAGACCGCCACCCAGCGCCACGAACGGATCCGGTGTCGTGCACGCGCCGGGTGCGCTCGGAGGCGCGGGAACCGCCGGAGAGTTCACGCCGGCGGTGGTGAACACGAAGTCATTGGACGCGGCCAGCAGGCCGACGCCGTTCCACGAGCTCACACGGAAGTGATAGGTCGTCCCGGGCTGCAGCCCGACGAGCGTGGCCGCGTGCTGCGTGCTCAACGCGACGTCGAACGGCGTGCTGTTCGTGTAGCCGTTCACGCCGTAGTCGACGCTCGATGAGGAAAGCTGGTTGGTCGACCACGTCACGATCGCCGACGTGTCGGTGATCCCCGACGTCGCGACGTTCGAGATCGCCGCGGCCGTGTTCTCGACCATCACCGTGGCCGCCGAGGACGTCGTCGCGTTGCCGCCCGCGTCATATCCGACGACGGTCAGCGTGTAGGTGCCATCAGGGACGGCCCCGGTGTTCCAGTCCATGCTGCACGCGCCGGACGTGATCGTCGGTCCGAGGTTGCCGCCGTTGAGTTGAAACTGCAGCGCCTCGGTGTCCTGGCTCGCGCTGGCCGAGACCGTGACGGTTCCCGTCACCGCCTGATTGCCGTTGGGCGAGAGGAGCCAGACGCTCGGGTTCGACTCCGCGCCGGATCGGGCTGCGCGCGTTGCCGAGAGCACGGTGGTGGAAAAGCTCGCGACGGTAAACCCGAGCGCGAGCGCCAGAACATCCGACACGAGTGAGCGCACGTTGCGCGACATATCCGTCACCGTTGTGATCCGCAGCGAGCACGCCTGGCCGAGTCGCCAGCCGTGTCTGAGATCCACGGGGACGTCTTCGCGCAAGGGACATGCCAGGCAAACGGGGAGATCTGCCGGCACGCCGGTCGTCAAAAACCCTTGAAAACGCTACGAGATACGGGAGCTGGCGGCGCGGCTTACAAATGCGGCCAGAAGCTGGGGAGCTTACCGATCTGACGCGATTGATTCAGTCTTGCTGACGATCACAGGGCGAGAAGCTTGGGGAACGCGCCGCTGATTTCATCGTTGGTGCACGCAAGGATCAAGTTGAATTGATCTTGCGTGCACCACGAACGTGCAGAAGTGTAACAGAGGACGAGCGGAGATCAATCGGCTTTTTGCGCGATTGATGTGTCGGCGAGACCCATCGCGGCGCGAAGTTTCTTTTCGATGTCGTTCGCGATGGCGGTGTGCTGCTTGAGAAACGCTTTCGCGTTCTCGCGTCCCTGACCGAGACGCTCGCCGCCGAACGAGAACCACGTGCCGCTCTTTTCCACGATGCTTCGCTCGGCGGCTTGATCGATCAAGTCGCCTTCGCGCGAGATGCCCTCGCCGTACATCACGTCGAATTCGGCCTCGCGGAAGGGCGGCGCGACTTTGTTCTTGACCACCTTCACGCGCGTGCGGCCGCCGACGACGGTTTCGCCGTCTTTGATCGCGCCGATGCGCCGGATGTCGATGCGGACCGACGAGTAGAACTTCAGCGCGCGGCCGCCCGTGGTCGTTTCAGGGTTGCCGAACATCACGCCGATCTTCTCGCGCAGCTGATTGATGAAAATCAGGCACGTTTTCGACTTGGACACGACGCCCGTGAGCTTGCGGAGCGCCTGCGACATCAGTCGCGCCTGCAGGCCCATTTGCGCCTCGCCCATTTCGCCTTCGATTTCCGCGCGCGGCACGAGCGCGGCCACCGAGTCGATGACGACGACATCGACGCCGTTCGATCGAATCAGGACCTCGGTGATCTCGAGGGCTTGTTCGCCGTTGTCGGGCTGCGAGACGAGCAGGTTGTCGAGCTCGACGCCGAGCTTCTGCGCGTACTGCGCATCGAGCGCGTGTTCGGCATCGATGAACGCGGCGACGCCGCCGCGCTTCTGCGCCTGCGCAATCGTCTGCAGCGCCAGCGTCGTCTTGCCCGACGATTCCGGACCGAAGATCTCGATGACGCGGCCGCGGGGCAGCCCGCCGACGCCGAGCGCCCAGTCGAGGCTGATTGAGCCGGTGGAGATCGCCGGAATCGGCGCGATGGCGTCCTTGCCACCGAGCCGCATGATCGAGCCTTTGCCAAATTGCTTTTCGATCTGCCCGACGGCGAGCTCGACGGCTTTCGCGCGTTCCTTGTCGACGCGCTCGTCGCGATCGGAGGACCGATCAATCTTTTCGACCTTCTCGAACTTCTCGATTTTTTCTGTGCGTTCAGGTGCGGCCATGGGACTCCTCGCTGACGCGCCGCCAAAAGGGGCGGCGGCGACAGGAGCGAACGTGATTCTAGGAACGTGCCACGATGATGTCAAGCGAAAATCGTGTCGCATGTGTCTCTATCCTTTGCCAAAACAATGGCTTAGCACCAGCTGCCACTTTCGCCTCGGCTCCAGGACCCAGGCAGATTCTGCGATCCAGGCCGCGCGATCTCTTGAGGATTTTGCAGTGCCGCCGTGACAGGGCGGGTCAGGGGAGGGGGGGAACTTAAAACTTAGAACTTAAGACTTAGAACTCAGAACTTACGGGCTCGCGGCGTGACGGCGTGATTCTCCGAAGTTCTAAGTTCTAAGTTTGAAGTTCCAAGTTGACGATTGTCTGTACCATTCCCTCGTGCCGACGCCACTAGGCCACGGACTGGCCGGCATCGCGACCGGGTGGGCCGTCGGCGGCGTGGCGCACGAGAGCCGCCGCGCGCTGGTCACACAGGCCGCGATTCTCGCAGGCCTCGCGATGGCCGCCGATCTCGATTTGCTCGCAGGCGCGCACAGCGGGCCCACGCACAGCATCGGCGCCGCGGCAATCGCCGGTGTCGTCGCGGCCCTCGCGCGATGGCCGATCGCACGCTCGCGAGTGATGATCGGCCTCGTCGCGTTTCTCTGCTGGGCGACGCATCCGCTCATGGACTCGCTCGCGCCCGACACGTCCGTGCCCTACGGCGTGATGGCCTTCTGGCCCTTCAGTCATCAGTACTTTCTGACCGGGCTTTCGGTGTTCATGCCGATTTGGCGCTATCCGGTGTCGGCGCGCGCAATCACGCACGACTTCCTCGCGATCGGCCGCGAGATCCTGCTGCTCGCGCCGGCCGTGTACCTCGCGTGGAAAGTCCGGGGACCTGAGGGCGGATCAAGTCGGAAGTTTGAAGTATGAAGTTCGAAGTTTTCGGAGGACACGCGGTCACTCTGAAACTTCGAACTTCGAACTTTTGACTTCTAACTTCTAACTTGATCCGTAGCTGTAAAAGCCCTTGCCCGATTTCCGCCCAAGATGTCCCGCGGCGACCATACGCTTCAAGAGCGGGCAGGGCCGGTACTTCGCATCACCAATCCCGTCGTGGAGTACTTCCATGATCGCGAGGCAGACGTCGAGGCCGATGAAGTCGGCGAGCGTGAGCGGGCCCATCGGGTGGTTCATGCCGAGCTTCATTACGGTGTCGATGGCCTCGGGCGTGCCGACGCCTTCCATCACGGCGAAGATCGCTTCGTTGATCATCGGCATGAGGATGCGGTTCGAGATGAATCCCGGGTAGTCCGCGGCTTCGACCGGCGTTTTGCCGAGCGCCTTGCACAGGTCGACGGCCGACTGCATCGTCGCGTCGGACGTCGCCTGGCCGCGCACCAGCTCGACCAGCGTCATGAGCGGCACGGGATTCATGAAGTGCATGCCGAGCACGCGATCGGGCCGCCTGGTCGCCGCGCCGAGCGCCGTGATCGAGATCGACGATGTGTTCGAGGTGAGGATCACATCCGGGCGGGTGAGCGCGTCGAGCTTCGTGAAGATCTGCCGCTTGAGGTCGAGGCTCTCGATGACGGCCTCGACGACGTAGTCGGCTTCGCTGAGGGCGTCGATGGATTGCGCGGCGATCAGCCGGCCGAGCGAGGCGTCGCGATCCGCGGCGGTCAGCTTGCCCTTCTCGACGAACTTCGCGAGGCTCTTCTCGATCGTGGCGCGCGCGTGATCGAGCGCGCCCGCGGCCGAGTCGTGCAGCCGCACGGTGAAGCCGGATTGCGCGAACACCTGCGCAATCCCGTTGCCCATCGTGCCCGCGCCGATGACGCCGACTGTCTTGATCACAGGCGCTCCACCGCCAGCGCCACGCCGTTGCCGCCGCCCAGGCAGAGCGTCGCGATGCCGCGCTTCTTCCCGAGCCGGCCCAGCGAGTAGAGCAGTGTCGTCAGCACGCGCGCGCCGCTCGCGCCGATCGGATGGCCGAGCGCGACCGCGCCGCCCTGGACGTTCACTTTCGCCGGGTCGAGGCCGAGCTCGCGCGTCACGGCCACGGCTTGCACGGCAAACGCCTCGTTGAGCTCGACGAGATCGACGTCGTCGATCTTCCAGCCCGTTTTCTTCAGCAGCTTCCGCACGGCCTCGACGGGCGTCATCATCACGAGCATCGGCTCGAGTCCAGCCGTCGCCTGGCCGACGATGCGCGCGATGGGTTTGAGGTTGAGACGCGCGGCGACGTCCGCCGCCATCACGACGGTCGCGGCGGCGCCGTCGTTGACGGGCGGCGCGTTGCCGGCCGTCACGGTGCCGTCCTTCTTGAACGCCGGCTTGAGCCGTCCGAGCGCTTCGGCGGTCGTGTCCTCGCGGATCGATTCGTCGCGGCTCACCACGATCGGATCGCCCTTCTTCTGCGGAATCGAGACCGGGAGGATCTCCTTCGTGAACCAACCTTCGCGCGTCGCGTGCGCGGCGCGCCGGTGGCTTTCAACCGCGTAGCAGTCCTGCTGCTCGCGCGTCACGTGGTAGCGCTCGGAGACGACTTCGCCGGTGAGCCCCATGTGGACGTTGTTGAACGAGTCCCAGAGACCGTCGTGAATCATCGAATCGACGACCGTCCCGTCGCCCATGCGGAGACCTTCGCGCACGCGCGTCAGGAGGTAAGGACAATTGCTCATCGACTCCATGCCGCCCGCGACGGCGATGTCGATGTCGCCCGTCGCGATCCCCTGCGCCGCCAGCATCACGGCCTTGAGACCGGAGCCGCAGACCTTGTTGATCGTGAGCGCGCCCACGCCATCCGAGAGGCCGCCACGGAGCGCCGCCTGCCGCGCCGGCGCCTGCCCGAGGCCCGCGCTGACAACGTTGCCCAGGATGCACTCATCGACGCTCTTGGGATCGATGCCGGCTCGCTGCACGGCTTCTTTCACGACGAGCGCGCCAAGGGCCGGCGCGCTGAAATCCTTGAGCCCGCCCAGGAACTTGCCCGTGGGGAGGCGAACGGCGCTGACGATGACAGATTCACGCATGAGGAAATCGCTCCGATTCGGAAGAAGACTCGATCACGATGGCTTGGATGACCTCGGGGCCGAGCCAGTGTCGCAGGCGTTCGATCAGCACGGGGCGCGCCCGCAGCAGCTCCTTGCGCCACGCCGCGGAGGCGGGCGCAAGCCGCAGTCGGCCGTCGGTCCAATCGGCGTGCGCGGCGCGCGACA
>DATEGZ010000019.1:0-27111 GCA_035279905.1 Vicinamibacterales bacterium | reverse complement strand
CTCCTGATGCTCGACGACCCGCTGCTCACCAAGCGCGCCGACGAGCTCATCCGCACCGAGCGCATCAACGGCGACTGGGCGCTCGAGCGCGCGATTGCCGAGCTCCACGAAGTGTTCGCGCGCGAGGGCGACGACTGGCTGCGCGAGCGCGTCGGCGATCTCGCCGACGTCGGCGGCCGCCTGCAGCGGAACCTGCGGCCCGGACGCGATCCGCTCGTCGATCTCGTCCACGAACTCGAGCCGCCGCTCGTGATCGTCGCCGACGAGCTGTCGCCGTCGCTCGCCGCGCAGCTCGACTGGACGCGCGTGCGCGGCCTGGTCACCGACCTCGGCAGTCCCACGCATCACACCGTGATCCTCGCGCGCTCGCTCGGCGTGCCTGCGGTCGTCGGTCTGAGCGGCGCGACACAGCTCATCGCGCCCGGCCAGACGATCGCGCTCGACGGATCGACGGGCGAGGTCGTGCTCGAGCCGAGCGAGGACGCGCTCGAACGGTGGCGCCAGCGCGCCGAGCTCGCGACCGTCGCGCTGCGCCGGCTCGACGAGCTGCGGTCGACGCCCGCGGCCACCGCCGACGGGCTCCGCATCCGGCTGGAGGCCAACCTCGAGATCGCCGACGACGTCGGCCGCGTGCGCGACGCGGGCGCGGAAGGCATCGGGCTCTATCGATCCGAGTTCCTGATCGACGCTGCGCGCCCGGAGGCCGCGTCCGAGGAGGCGCAGCTTGCGACGTATCGATCGCTGCTCGAAGCAATGCGGCCGCTGCCCGTGACCGTCCGGACGTTCGACGCCGGTGAGGATCGGTGGGGCAGTCTGTCGCGCGGCGCAGGCCACCGCGAGCGCTTCGGCCTGCGGGGCGTGCGCGCCGCGCTGCAGCACGACGAACGGTTCCGGCTTCAGATTCAAGCGCTCTTGCGCGCCGCGCCCGCCGGCTCGCTGCGCATCCTGCTGCCGTTCGTCACGACGGGCGACGAGCTGCGGCAGGTCCGCATCCTCATCGGCGAAATCGCGCACGAGATGGGACTCCCGATGCGGGTGCCGATCGGGGCGATGATCGAGGTGCCCGCGGCCGCGGTCACGGTCGACCACCTCGCCGCGTACGCGGATTTCCTGAGCGTCGGCACGAACGATTTGATCCAGTACACTCTGGCGATCGATCGCACGGACGAGCGCCTGGCCGGCCACTACGAGCCGCGGACGCCCGCGGTGCTGCGCTTGCTGCGCGCGATTTCCGTCGCGGGCCGGCGCGCGCGCTGCGATCTGTCGGTGTGCGGCGAGATGGCCGCCGATCCGCTGCTCGTCGGGCTGCTCGTCGGGCTCGGGTTCCGGACGTTCAGCATGACGCCGGCCGCGATTCCGATCGTCAAGCGCGGCCTCGCCGCGCTCGACGGCCGTCAGGCCGCCGACGCCGCGCGCCGCGCGCTTCGCGCGCGATCGGTCGACGATGTCGACGCGGTGCTTGCGCCGATGGCCGACGCCATGCATCGAGCCGCCGTGGACGGATCGGCGGCGACGTGAATCTCGATTGAAAGGACGGACGAATGAGTGACGTCGTGCGCGTGGACAAACCCTGGGGCTACGAGCTCCACTGGGCCAAAACCGATCGCTACGTGGGCAAGATCATCCACGTCAACAAGGGCCACGCCCTGAGCTTGCAGTACCACAACATCAAGGACGAGACGATCTTCCTCTGGTCGGGCAAATTGCTCTTCGAGATCGAAGTCGACGGCAAGCTCGTCCAGCGCGAGATGAAGCCCGGCGAGGCCGTGCACGTCACGCCGAAAACGGTGCATCGCATGACGGCGATCGAGGACGCCGACATTCTCGAAGCGTCGACGCCGGAATTGCACGATGTGGTGAGGTTGGAAGATCGGTACGGAAGAGAAGACAAGAAAACTTAGAACTTAAAACTTAGAACTTAAAACTCAAAACTTAGAACTCAAAGCTCTGAAGTTCTAAGTTCCAAGTTCTAAGTTCTAAGTCATCCAGGTTTTCTAGAACGGTATGTCGTCGTCGTTCGGCGCGTCGACGTGCGCCATCTCGCCGGCGGGCTCGGGCGAATCGGCAAAACGCGACTCGCGTGACGCGGCCGGGCGCGGGGCGCGGCCTTCGCCGCCGCCTCCGCCGCCGCCAAGGAGCACGACGCGATCGGCGCGAATCTCGGTGTTGTACCGATCCTTGCCTTCCTTGTCGGTCCACTTGCGCGTCTGGATCCGGCCCTCGACGTAGATCTGCTTGCCCTTGACGAGATACTCGTGCAGCGCCTCCGCCGTCTTGCCCCAGATCACGACGTCGTGCCACTGCGTGTCTTCGCGCTTCTGTCCTTCTTTGTCCGTGAATCGCTCGGTCGTCGCGATGCGCACCGACGCCACCGGCGCGCCGCCCGACGTGTAGCGCAGCTCCGCGTCGCGGCCGAGATTGCCGACAAGAATCGCCTTGTTCACACTGCCCATTGGGGGAGTCCTTCCGAAGTTACTTGATGACGCCGAGCCGCTTGAGCGCCTGCGTCGCCGAGAGCGCCGCGCTGCTGCCGTCGTACTGCTTGACGATCAGCTGGTACACGCGGATGGCCTCGGCGCGCTGGTTCAACAGCTCGTAGCACATCGCCTGTTTGAAGTACGCGTCGGGCACGCGCCCTGACTGAGCGTAGTTGCCGACGACGGCGGTGTAAGCCGCGAGCGCCTCGCGCGTCTTACCGCTCTGATAATACGACTCGCCGGTGAAGAACTGCGCGTCGGCCGCGTCAGGCGAGTTCGGGAACTTCTGGATGAAATCCTTGAACGCCTCGACCGCGAGATCCCACTGGCCGACGGCGTAGTAGCCCATCGCGGCGTTCCAGTACGTCGCGGGCGACGGCGGAATGGCCGCGCTCCCCGGCGGCGCCGATCCTCCACCGGCCGGGGGCGGCGCTCCGGCGGCCGACGTCGATGCGTTCGGATCGGCCGGCGTCATCGGCTGCAGCTGCGACGCGACCTGCGAGATGAGCTGCTGCAGCATGTTCAGCCCGTCGCGCAGCGGCGGCAGCTCCTGCGAGAGCTTCGTCACCTGCGCGCTGTTGGACTGCACCTTCTGGCCGAGCGCTTCGACGCTGGCGGACAACTCGCGCACCAGCTGCAGTTCGTCCGCGTAGTTCTTGCGCGCGGCTTCGGCTTGCGCGTCGATGCGGGTGTTGGTGGCTTTCGTTTGCTCGGCGAGCGCGGCGACCGCGGCCCGGAGCTGCTGCACCTGCTCCTGCAGGATCCGCAGGTCCGCGAAGATCTGCTGCTGGTCGCGGCTCTGCGCGAGCGCGGCGGGCGGCGCCGCCAGCAGCGCGGTCGCGGCGGCAAGGAAGACGATCGATCGAATCTTGTTCATGCGCATGACGGGACGCGGCGCGTCCCAGCCCCCATCATCGACGATCGGACCGGCCCGGCGCTACTGTTTCGCCGTGACCATGAACTGCGCGCGGCGGTTCTGCTTCCAATTCGCTTCCGCGTGGCCGGGATCGAACGGAAACTCCTTGCCGTAGCTCACCGTCTTGATGCGGGCCGCCGGAACGCCGAGCGAGAGCAGGTAATTCCGGGCCGCCAGCGCGCGCCGATCGCCCAGCGCCAGATTGTATTCGGCCGTGCCCCGTTCGTCACAGTGGCCTTCGATCGCGATGACCCAGGTGCTGTAGGTCTTGAGCACGCCCGCGTTCTCGGTGAGCGTCGCGCGGGCGACGTCGTCGAGCTCGTCGCTGTCGTAGGCGAAGAACACCGGCTTCAGCGGCGAGTTGGAGTTGATCTCCTCGGGCGTCTTGGACGACAGCGGATCGCTCGTGACCGTGTCCATTCTCGGCACGTCGGGCGGCGCGGGCGGACGCTCGTTCGAGGTCACCGGCGTCGTGCTTCCACCGCTGCCGCCCGGAAACGGCGCGGGCGCCGGCACTTGTGTGGTCGCCTGGGACACGGGCGGCTTCTTCGTTGCGCACCCGGTCACCAGCACCAGCGCTGCGATCGGAATCAGAACCGTGAGTAGTCGTCGCATGTGTGTCCTCATCAAAACCTCACTGGCCGCCGGGGGTCCGCGACCAGTTCGGGTACCTGTTGTTGCCCAGATCGGTGACGCGCCGGATGCTGTCGCGCCGGCCGGTGATATCGACCGTCGCGACCTGCTCCTTGCCCCAGCGGGTCGTCACGAACGCGATGTGGCGGCCGTTGGGCGCGAACGTCGGACTTTCGTTCGAGCCCTGGCCGTCGGTAATCTGCAGCGTCTTGTTGCTCGCCAGATCGAGCGCGTAGATGTCGTGGCCCGGCCCCGCGCCCGCGGTGTACGCGATGACGTTGAGCGACGACCACGTCGGGCGATCGCAGCCCTGGCAGCCGAACGTGAGCTGCCGCAGGCCGGCGCCGTCCGCGCCGATCATGTAGATCTGGTTGCTGCCGGTCCGATCCGACGTGAACGCGATCAGCGCGCCGTTCGGCGACCACACCGGCGCGTTGTCCGTCCCGCGCGGGTAGTTCGTGATGTTGTGCAGGCCCGTGCCGTCGCGATTGACGACGTAGATGTCCCAGTCGCCGCTGCGCGTGGACGCGAACGCGAGCTTGGTGCCGTCGGGCGACCACGCCGCGAGGTTGTTCTCGATGTTGTTGTCGGCGCCGCCCGGCCGGGTCGGCGGCCGCGCGTCGTAGAGGCTGCGGACGTACACGTCCATGAAGCCCGACACCCACGACGTGTACGCGAGATCGCGCGCGTCGGGCGACCACACCGGCGCGACGTTCAGATTGCGGTTGGCCGTCACGGGCAGCTGGTTCGCGCCGTCGTAGTCCGCGATGTAGATCTCCTTGCCGTTCCCCGAGTTCTGAATCTGCCGTCCCGTCATGCGCGACGCGTCACGATCGGACGCAAATGCGATCTTCGTCCGCGCGACGCCGTCGAGGTTGCGCGTCTTCTTGTGAAAGTCGTCCGAGATGTAGTGCGCGCAGAACCGCGCGTTCTTGATCGCGCAGCCCGAGCCGCCGTAATGCCAGCTGAACTTCTCGGTGCCGGGCGGGTCCACGCTCACGAGCCGGAACTCGATGTCGAGGTTGCCGGCGAGCTTCTTGACGCTGCCGAGGATCACGAAGTCGGCGCCGATCTGCTTCCAGCGCTCGAACGGCAGCGACGCGGCGTCGGCGACCACCGGAATCGACGCGGACGACTTGCGCGGAATCAGGTAGTACTCCTTCTCGAAGTCGAGATCGCTCCACAACACGTCGACGAGCGTCGCGACCGCGTCCGACAGCTCCTTGTCGCCGGCCTCGACCGTGAAATCCGGCAGCCCGACTTTCGGCTGGCTTCCCATGCCCACCAGGCTGAGCTTGATGTCCGACGTCTGTTGCTGCGGCTGCTGCAGCGGCTCGCTAATCCATGCCGCGACCGGCCGCGTCGCCGGTACGGCCAGCACAAGCGCCAGCAGAACGGTCGCGCTCACAAGCTTCGTCATTGTTCGGGTCCCCGGTAAGGAAAGCTGAGATGGATGGTCAAGTGATCGTTGGTGTACTCGGCCGGCAAGGGCGGCAACCGCAGCGCCGGATCCATCAACGTCGCGCGCGACAGCCGGTCGAGCAGTGAACTCCCGCTCGAGGTCTCCGCTTCAATGTCGGTGATTTTTCCGTCGCGCTGAATCGTGAACTTCAACACGGTGGTGCCGTGCTCCGGCTGCACGCTCCGCCAGACTCGACTGATGCTGCTCACGACGTCCTGCAGGTACGCAGGACAGCAGAAGTCGGAGTCGACCTTCAACTGCGCGCCGTCGCCACCGCCGCCGACGGTGAGCCCCGCGCCGACACCGCGCGCGCCGGTTTCCACCGCGGACGTCCCCGTTTGTATCTGGCGGCCCGTCGCCGGCGGTTTCGTGACGGCCGGAGAGGGCAGGGGAGTGGTGCTCGGCTTCGTTTCCGGCTTCGGCGGCTTGACCGGCGGCTTGGTCGGCACGGTCATGACGTCGGGCTTGGGCGCGGCAACCGGTATGGGCGTCTGGCGTTTGGGCTCGGGCGTGACTTCTTCGACCGGACGCGCGGAGACCGGCGTCATGCCCGTCGATCGCGGTCCGGGCGTCCCGCCGAGGCTGATCACCATGACCGGGGGCTTGGCGGCGGGGCTGAACGCGCGCGGCACCACCGCGATGAGCACGAGCACGCCGACGTGGACGGCAAACGACCACGTGATCATCCGCCGCAGCCCTTGCGGGTCCTGCGCGCGCAGCGCGATCACTTCGTCAACGGCTTCCCTCACGGCCTTCGTTCCTGACTGGTCGGGGGCGTCGTCTGGATGCCCACTTTCGTGACGCCGCCTTCGATCAGTTTGTCGAACACACTCACCAATTCCTGCAGCGTCACGCCGCCGTCGCCGGCGAGCACGACGTTGGGCGACTGGCTGGTCGTCAGCGCCTGGCGGATGCGCTCGGCCAGCACGTCGAGCGGCACCGCCTCATTTCCCAAGCGTACCTTTTTGTCGCGACGAAATGTCAGCGGCACCGTGACGGTGACGGGCTCGCTGATCGCGGTCGACTTACGCGACTGCGGCAGGTGCACCGGAAATCCCTGCGTCATCATCGGCGCCGCGACCATGAAGATCACGAGCAGCACGAGCATCACGTCGACGAGCGGGACGATGTTGATCTCGGCGAGCGAGCTCGACACGCGATGCGCGCGAGCGCGGCGCGCGCCCTGGCGTCCCGGGGTGTTCGGCAGTGACTCGAGCTTCGGCACGTCTCGCTCTCTACGTGAAGTTGCGCTCGGCGATCGTCAGGAACTCCATCGAGAAGTCCTCCATGTCGTTCGACGACGCTTTCACGTGACTCGTCAGGTCGTTGTAGAAATACACGGCCGGGATCGCGGCGAACAAGCCGATCGCGGTCGTGATGAGCGCTTCGGCGATCCCGGGCGCGACCACCCCGAGGCTGGTCGATCCGGCGCCCGCGATGTCCTGAAACGCCCTGATGATCCCCAACACGGTGCCCAGCAAGCCGATGTACGGCGTGATGGACGCGGTCGTCGCGAGAAACGGCACGCGATGCTCGAGCTTCGCGACTTCGGTCGTCGATGCCCGCAACAGCGCCCGATCGACCGCTTCCAGGCTCCTCAACGTTGGACGCGCCGCCGGCGCCCCCGGCTTGGCTTCACCCGCGCCGCGCAGTTGGGCGTTGAGCTCGGTGTAGCCGGCCTGGAACAACCCCACGAGCGGGCTCGCGCCCAGACTGCCGCACACCGCGTGCACTTCCGAGAAGCGATTGCTGCGGCGGAACACGTCGAGGAACGACGCCGTTTGTCGCGAGGCCTTCTTGAACTGCAGCTTCTTGTAGACGACGATGCCCCACGAGATCGCGGAAAAGATCAGCAGCACGCCGATCACGAACTGAACGACGAGGCTCGCGTGAAGGATGAGCGAGAGAAGGTCAGTGGGTGGTGGAGTCGCGGCCTCGTTCGAAGCCGTGGGTCCTTGAGCGAAAGCCAGGACCAGGAGTGCAGACGCGCGCAACGACACCTCCAGTAATGCTGGTCAGGTGCGCCGCTGGGAAACAGCGCGATTGTTCGGTAGCGTAGCATGCGGCCGGATCGCTGTCAAAGGTCTGATATCATTCGAGTTCCGGCTTCGACATGCTCCGGTTCCTGAGCGTTCGGCATCTGGCGGTCATCGAGCATCTCGAAGTCGAGTTCGAGCCGGGCCTGAACGTCCTCACCGGCGAAACCGGCGCCGGCAAGTCCATCATCGTCGGCGCCATCGACCTGCTGCTCGGCGGCCGTGCCAGCGCCGACCTCGTGCGCACCGGCGAGTCGCTCGCGACCGTGCAAGCCATCTTCGAGCGCGCCGACGGGCGCGAGACGATCGTTCGGCGCGAGGTCTCGAACCAGGGGCGCAGCCGCGCGTTCATCGACGACACGCTCGCGACCTCGTCGGCGTTGCGGGATCTCGGCGCGGGCTTGCTCGATCTACATGGACAACACGAGCATCAGGCGCTGCTCGATCCGGCCGAGCACCTCGATCTGCTCGACGGGTATGCGGGATTGCAGGCGCAGGTCGCCGGCGTCGCGTCGCGATTCGACGCGTGGCGCGGCGCCGTGGCCGCGCGCGATCGGACCAAGCTCGACGAGCGCGAGAAGCGCGCGCGCATCGAGCTCGCGACGTTCGAGCTGCACGAGATCGACTCGGTCGCGCCGGCGCTCGACGAAGACGAGCGGCTCGGCGCGGAGAAGACGATCCTCGCGAATGCCGATCGGCTCAGCCGGCTGGCAAACGAGGCGTACGCCGCGCTCTACGAGAACGAGGGCGCCGCGCTCAGCGGGCTCGGCCTCGTCTGGAAGCGCGTTGGCGATCTCGCGGCGCTCGACGATCGCTTCACGCCGTACGTCGAGCAGCGCGACGAGATCAAATCGCGGCTCGACGACCTCGCGTTCTTCCTGCGCGGCTACAGCGCGAATCTCGACGCGTCGCCCGAACGGCTGCAAGCCGTTGAAGATCGTCTCGCGAAACTCGAACGGCTGAAGAAGAAGTACGGCCCAGCGATGGCCGACGTGCTTGCGCGTCAGACCGCGCTCAAGGACGAGCTCGCCGCGCTCGACGCGAGCGACGAGCGTGTGGCGGCCCTCGCCGCGCGCGAACAGGAAACACGCGGAGAGTTTCTGATCGCGGCTCGCGACGTCTCGAAGGCCCGTCGCGCGGCCGGGCGCGAGCTCGGCCAGGCGCTCGAGGCCGCGCTGGCGGAGCTCGCGATGCCGAAGTCGAAGATCGAGGTCCGGTTCACGGACCTCTCGAACGACCCGGACCGCTGGACGGTCGCGGGCGTCGACGCCGGCGAATTCTTCTGCTCGCCCAACCCGGGCGAGGATCTCCGCCCGCTCGCGAGAATTGCGTCGGGCGGCGAGCTGTCGCGCATCATGCTCGCGCTGCGATCGCTCGCGGCGCCCGAGACCGCCGGCCGCACGCTGGTCTTCGACGAAGTCGACGCCGGCATCGGCGGCGCGGCGGCCGACGCGGTCGGCGCGCGCTTGCAGAATCTTGCCCGGCGCTTTCAGATCCTCTCCGTGACACACTTGCCACAGATCGCGGCGCGCGCCGACGCGCACTTCTCGATCACCAAGCACGTGCGCGCCGGGCGGACCTCGACGGCGCTCGCGAGGCTGGACGACCCTGGCAGGGAAGAGGAGCTCGCGCGGATGATCGCCGGCGCGGCGGTGTCGCCGAAAGTGCTGGCTTCCGCGCGCGAGATGCTCGCAACACGGCGCATGACGCCGCGAAGCGAAATTAAGGCAAAAGGCGAAAGCGAAAGTGCCGGCAAGGCGAAAGGGCGGCGTGGCGCGTAAGTACTTCGTCGAGACGTTCGGCTGTCAGATGAACTTCCACGACTCCGAGCGCGTGGCCGGACTCCTCGAGCACGAGGGCTACCAGGCCGCGGACTCCGTCGTCGACGCGGACCTCGTGGTCGTCAACACCTGCAGCGTGCGCGAGCGCGCCGCCGACAAGCTGTACTCGCGCCTTGGCGAGATCCAGGAAGCGACGGCCGGCCGCGCCATCGCGCCCGTGATCGCGGTGACCGGCTGCGTGGCGCAGCAGGAAGGGCAGGCGCTCTTCCGCCGCAGCACACCGATCGATGTCGTCGTCGGCACGCAGGCGCTCAAGCAGCTGCCGGCGCTCGTTGATCGCACGCTCGAGTCGCGCAAGCCACAGCTCGACATCCACCCGTACGACGACGTCTCGTTTCCGCTCGGGGTCGTCCGGCACGCGGATCCGGTGCGCGCGCGGGTGACGATCATCGAAGGCTGCAACGAGTTCTGCGCGTTCTGCGTCGTGCCGTACACGCGCGGGCACGAGCGTATGCGGCCCGTCGCCGACATCCTCGCCGAATGCCGGCTCGCCGCGGACTCAGGGCATCGCGAGGTCCAGCTGCTCGGGCAGATCGTCAATCACTACCAGGCGCCTGACGACGCGACGTGCGACTTCGCGGGATTGCTCGAGCGCGTCTCGGAGATTCCCGGGCTCGCGCGGATCCGGTTCGCGAGCCCGCATCCACGCCACGTCACGGACCGCCTCATCGCGGCAATTCGCGACCTGCCGAAGGTCTGCAAGCACCTGCATCTGCCCGTGCAGTCGGGCTCGGATCGCGTGCTGCGGGCGATGAGGCGCCGGTACACGCGCGACGAGTACTTCGCGCTGGTAGACCGCGCGAGAGCCGCGGTGCCCGATCTCGCGGTGACGACCGACATGATCGTCGGCTTTCCCGGCGAGACCGCCGAGGACTTCGATCTCACGCTGGACCTGGTCCGCCGCGCGCGCTTCCACGCGATGTACTCGTTCAAGTACTCGCCGCGTCCCAACACGCTCGCGATCAAGCGCCTGCCCGACGACGTCGGGGAAGGGGACAAGACGTCGCGCATCCTAGCGCTTCAGGCGCTTCAGGCCGACATTCAGACAGAGTGGCACCGGCAGACCGTCGGCAGGACCGTCGAGGTCTTAGTTGAGGGGCCGTCGAAACGCCGCGGCTGGGAGCTCACGGGGCGGACGACGGGCTACACGGTCGTCAATTTCCCCGGCCCGGAAGCGTGGGTCGGCGAGCTCCTGCCGGTGCAGGTGACGTCAGCCGAGCCGCACAGCTTGCGCGGCGAGTCGAGGGGAAACTTCGAACTTAGAACTCAGAACTTAGAACTTCGAGCCTCGGATCCTGAGTTTTGAGTTCTAAGTTTTAGGTTCTAAGTTCCCCAAGGGAGGCATCGTGCTCGTTGAGATGTCGATCAAGGGTCTGATGATGGACCCGCTGACGAATCTGCCGATCGTGCTCCTGCGCGATCCGTCGAGCGATCGCGTGCTGCCGATCTGGGTCGGGCCGGTCGAAGCGAACGCCATCGCGCTGCAGGTCGAGAACGTCTCGCCGCCGCGGCCGATGACGCACGACCTGCTGCGCTCGGTGCTCACCGAGCTGGGCGCGACGCTCACGCGCGTGGTCATCTCGGACCTGCACGAGAACACCTTCTTCGCCTATCTCGAGCTCACGCGGGGGAGCGACGTGCTCTTCGTCGACGCGCGGCCCAGCGACGCGCTGGCACTCTCGATTCGCACCCGGGCGCCGGTCTTCGTCGACACGAAAGTGCTCGATCAAGCCAAATCCGTGGACGTTTCGTCGGAAAACGCCGACCGCGAGCGCCTCCAGCGGTGGCTCGAAAGCCTCGATCCCGACGACATGGGCTACAAGATGTAGGGGCATTTCTTGACAGGCCCCAAGGGGCCTCCCTAGAATGGGCCAACCGGGCAGCCGGTTTTGCCCAAATGATCATCGCGATCGCCAACCAGAAAGGCGGCGTTGGCAAAACAACAACGGCCATCAACCTGGCCGCCGCCTTCGCCCTCCGGAAGAAGAAGACTCTTCTCATCGATCTCGATCCTCAGGCGAACAGCACGATGTCCTACGTGGACATCGCCGGCGTCGAGCGCTCGGTCTACGACGCGATCGTCGATCCGCACATCGCGATGACGGACGTCATCAAGACGACCGCCCAGCCGAACCTGTGGGTGGCGCCCTCGCGGATCGCGCTCGCGAAGCTCGAGGGGCGGCTGGTGGGCGAGCTCGACTCGCACTTCCGGCTGAAGGACCGGCTCTCGACCGTCATCGACCAGTTCGATTCGGTCGTGATCGACTGCCCGCCGGCGCTCGGGCTCCTGACGGTCAACGCCCTGGTGGCGGCGACGCACCTGCTGATCCCGATTCAGTCGTCGTACTTCGCGCTCGAGGGCACGGACGACCTGCTCGAAACGATTGAGAAGGTGCGGGCCCGGGCGAACCCGACGCTGCGGATCCTGGGGGTCGTCATCACGATGCACGACAAGCGCACGGCGCTCGCGCGCGACATCCGGACGCAGATCGACAAGGTCTTCGGCAAGAAGGTGTTCCGCACCGTCATCACGAAGAGCGTGCGGCTCGAGGAAAGCCCGGCCTACAAGGAATCGATCTTCAAGTTCGCGCCCGACTCGTCGGGCGCCACCGAGTATTACCGCCTCTGCGAGGAGGTCATGGACCGTGTCTAAACGTGGACTGCCGATCTCGCTCAAGATGCGCCACGACGAGCACTATGTCGAGGCGCTCGCCAGCTCCGCGGGCTCGCCGATTGGCCGGCTCGTGCGCATCGAGCAAATCGACCCGAACCCCGATCAGCCGCGCCAGGTGATGGGGGACCTCTCGGAGCTCATGGCGTCGATCGCCGAGAAGGGCATCATCGAGCCGCTCGTCGTGCGCCAGCGCGGCGGCCGCTACCAGATCGTCGCCGGCGAGCGCCGCTACCAGGCATCCGTGCAAGTAGGCCTGCGCGAGTTGCCCGTCGTGATTCGCGACGTCGACGACACGGAGATCATCGAGGTCGCGCTCGTCGAAAACCTCCAGCGCAAGGATCTCGGCCCCTTCGAAGAAGCGGAAGCCCTGGCGAGCCTCGCCTCGCGCTGCGGCTACACGCACGAGGACCTCGCGAAGCGGCTGGGGAAGTCCCGCACGTCGGTGACGGAGTCGCTCGCGCTCGCCGACATGCCTCAGGACGTCCGAAATCTCTGTCGGCTGGCCGACATTTCCTCTAAATCATTGCTTTTGCAGGTGGTTAGGCAGCAGACACCGCAGAAAATGATCGCGCTTATCGAACAACTGACCCGCGAGGGCCGTACAGGCGGCCCAACGCGCGAGCAAGCGCGTAAGGTCGTCGCCAAACCGAAGTTCGGACGGCCCAAGTCCTACGTGTTCAAATACCACCCGCCCACGAAGGCGTTCAATCTGAGCCTCAAGTTCAAGCGCAGCGAAGTCGATCGCACGGAAGTCATCGCCGCGCTCGAGGCCATCATCGCGGAGCTCCGGAAGCAGAGGTAGACACGCCGATTGGCGATCGGGCGATCGCGCCATTGGCGATTGATTGACGATTGGCGATCGGCCCACCTGGCGATTTCACGACGCGGGATGCGCGTGCGCGCAGTCGCGGACTCCACGCGCCAGGGGCCAGCAATCGACACCACGGACGACCGAGCGCGCCTCACCCGCGTGCGCGAGCTGAACTCGACGCGGCAGGGAAGCCGCGGCTCCGACCGCGCTGCGGGCGACGACTGGGCGGTCGGCGGGCTCGGCGGGCTCGGGCTCGGTGCATGATTATTCAGTCTCATGTATGCAGGCCCGATACGGGGGTCAACAGGGGCTCAAGTCTCGAACGCCGCAGCGGGCACTCATGGAGCCGACGCGCGCGGCCTGTCCCAGGTGCACGATCTCACCGCGGCACGCGCAGGGGCATGCCCCGAAGACGATGGCGGCCGATGCGTATCGAAGAGGGGATTGGGAGGCGCGCGGACCTCGCGCGACCCGACTCTGAGCCAGGCACAGGGCGCGTAGAATCAGCGGCGGACCGAGATGAGACCCGCCGCGTGGCTCGCCGCCGTCACCGCCATCGCCGTTGGCCTGGTCGGGCTCGTCTCGCCCGAGAGCTTGACCGCCGTTCGACGCCTGTACTTCGCGACGGGGGTCGGGCTCTACGCGGCCGGCGCGCTTCGCGCGGCGATGGGCATCGTCGTGATCCTGGCCGCGCCGGCCTCCCGGGCGCCGAACACGCTGCGCGCAGTCGGTGCCGTCATGTGCGTGCAGGCACTCTCGGCGATGATCCTCGGGCCCGACCGGGCGCGAGCCGTTCTCGAGTGGGAAGCGATTCAACGACCGGCGCTCCTGCGCCTCGGGGCGGCCGTCTCCCTCGCCACCGGGGCGTTCGTCGCGTACGCAGTCTCGAGGCGGCCGTCCAAGTGACGCAGTTGGGCAGGCCCGGGCGCTCAACTGCCGGTCCGAACAAAAGGGAACACCTGACTCAACGCGTTTATTGTCGCAGCACGACTCGCAGGCGATCGCCAACGCGACATGTCACGCCAGACTCGAGTGAGCAGCTGTTCTTTCCCTGGACGATCGTGCCGGCGACGTCGATGTTGTACCGGAAGACATCTGGCACAGCCGACGGCTCCTGGAGTCGCCCGGAGAGGTGGAACATTTCGTTCCGCCAGGTGCCGTCGGTACTCAACGACGACCCGGGCGGCATGGCGTAAAGCGCACGCATCATTCGTTCGTCGGCAGGTGCCAGCACTGTGGTTGCCGTCGCGCCGTCGCCGGTCATCAATCCGGAGGTGCTGTGACCAAAGAAGCCGAGAATGTGACCAAGGGAGTGTCGATAGACGTAGTGGCACAACTCCACGTCTCGCTCGCACTGGAGGGTCGAAAGAATCCCGACCGAGCTTCTGGTAATGAGGCCGCTGGCGGCTTCATCCACGATGCTGAAGCCCAGATGTCCGGCGGGCACACCGCTCGGATAGATCGTGAGCACTGGCGGCGAAGTGTCGTCGACGAGCTCGTAGTCGACGCCGAGGAGGGACTTCCAGTATTCGAGTGCGTCCACGGCCGACTCGCGCGTAATCGCGTGATACGCCGCCGGTGCCGTGGGCAATGACGAACCGCAGCTCCAGGAAAGTCCGGCGGCAATAGCCGCCGTGACCACAGCTCGCATGGTGACTTCCGTGAGTTTACGAGGAACGCGCAAGAGAAGTTAGCGTTGGGTTCCAGCTCCCAGGCCCCTCGCGCTCGGATGAGACGCCGATCATCTCCGTGATTCTGGTCCCGAATCCGCAGACGACGCCATTCAGGTTGAAGGTCGGATACGCGTTTCCAGCGTGGAACACGCGTTCGCCCGACACGAGGTGGGTTTTTCGATAGAAGCCTTCCAGCACGCCGTGCCTCACCGCGACCGCAGTGTTGAAGTAGGCCGACCCGCACTGCTCCATGACGCCAAACACCAGGGTCGGGCGAATAGGGGGACAGACGATCCAGGACCTGCTGAAAGGACCTCGAGGTCAGATCGAGCGCGCAGCGGCGGAGGTGCTCAGATTCGACAAGATAGCCTTGCAGGAAGCACTCCGGGAACAGCAACAGGTCGACACCGCTCGAACGAGGTTGCCGCGCGAACGCTTCCACGCACGCGAGGGCGGCCTCAATGTCGCCAAGAATCTCTGGTGTTTGGCAGGCGCCGACTCGCAGGTAGGGAGTCAATGTGCTGAGCGCGATTCTAGTGCGGCCCGAATGCAAACTAAGACAGGGATCGATACGGAGCAGTCACTGGAGATTCCGCGGGGCCTCGCGCTAGAGCAAAGAGACATCGGAAAGCTTGGGGAGGTTCTCAACGGCTGATGTCGAAGAGAGTTCGCCAAGCATCGTGCGTGCGGAAATTAGACTGTGCGTCTCGGTGAGGCGCAGCTCGCAATGAGGATTCTTCGAAACAGCTTTCGACTTCAGAACAAAGATCTGCGGTGGTACCGGGACAAGTACCTGGCGATTGTGTGTCTTGTGTGCCTCGTCGTTGGCATCTCCCTGGTCTCGAATTGGCCACCCAGCCGGCCAGAGTTGTTCCGGGGGCTACGATTCCTGAGTGTTGCCGGGCTTTGTCTCATCATCTCCCCTCGGCGCGCCTGGGTTTTCACGGCAGTCATGGTCGTGGTTCTGCTGCGGGCGGTAGTCGGATTCGTCTTCTATCATTCCGTTGGCGCGCTCGTCGTCGCAGTCGTTTCAGCAGCGCTTGTTTATGTCGGCGCGCGACGAGGAGCCGTGAATTTCCCCAAGGCATATCAAATTGACGACTACAGCTATGCCGAGTTGGCCATCGATTGTGTCGTTCTGGGATCGCTAATGATGCTGTACAAGACGCTTTCGTGAGGACTCAACGCGAAAGACCAGGAACGCAAGCGCAGGTATCGTTTCGTCCGGCATCCGTTGCACGCCTCGTACTCCGGACCTCGTTAGAGGATCGCCTGCTCACGACGGAACTGCCAGGCTATCGGGAATATGCGACGCGCGTTCCCGAGCGCCTCGTACCCGGGCTGTCGTGACGATCGGATGCATGAGAGGGTGTGCGGACCGTCCCTGAGTCACTGCTGGGACCCGCCAATCCCAGGTCATAAGTAAACATAACATATCTTATCAGACACTATAGAAATGCTTAGTAAACATGACCTGTGGACGCATTGTGCGGAGCCGCCGCCCGGATCGCGGCGGCGACCCGCCGGCTCCCCCGAAAAACCCCGGAACCTCGGAACTCCGGAACCCGCCTTCGCCAGAGGCTTCGGCGCGGCTACGCCCCGGAACCCGGATCGAACTTCCGCGCGCGCCCGGCGTCTGAACGACCGATACTGACGCTGTCACGCTGAACCGTTGAAAACACTCGACCGCTACCTGATTCGGGAAATCCTGCCGCCGTTCTTCCTCGCGCTCGGGGTGTTCACGTTTGCGCTGGCCATCCAGCCGATGCTCCTGTACGCCCAGAACCTGTTGGCGAAGAACGTCCCGCCGGCGACCGTCGGGTTCCTGCTGCTGACGCTCTTGCCGCAGTCGCTTGGGGTGACCATCCCGATGGCGCTCCTGACCGGCCTCCTGATGGCCCTCGGGCGCCTGTCCGGAGACCGTGAGGCCGTGGCCCTGCTGGCCTGCGGCGTGAACCCGTTGCGTCTCCTGCGGCCCATCCTCATCTTCACGGTTGTTGTCGGACTGGCCGACCTCTACGTGATGGTCGAAGCCGTCCCGAACGGCAACCAGCGGTTCCGCGAGGTGACGTTCCACCTGCTCGCGCAGCAGACCGACTCCGACGTCAAGGCGGGTCTCTTCTACGAGGGGTTTCCCGGGAAGGTCCTGTACGTCGGCGGCAATCGTCCGGGCGGCGGCTGGGCCGGCGTCTTCCTGGCCGATACCTCGCAGCCGGGACGGCCGGCCGTCACGCTCGCGGAGTCCGGCCAGCTCAGCCTCGACCCCGACAAGCACGAAGTGGACATGTGGCTCTACCAGGCGCGGCGCTACATGCCCGGCGCCGACCCGACCGTCTACGACGTCTCGGAGACGACCGAGCCGCTGCGCGTCCAGATTCCGGCGGATTCGGTCTTCGGCTCGGGCAATCTCGACCGGGGCCTCCCGGAGATGTACATCGAGGACCTCCGGAAGCTGATCGCGGCCGACCGCGCGAACGGCGGCACGGCGCGCGGCGCGGTGATGTACCTCCACCAGAAGTTCTCGTTCCCGGTCGCGTGCCTCGTGTTCGCGCTGATCGGCCTGGGCCTCGGGCTCCACACCCGGAAAGAAGGCAAGCTCGCCGGACTCACGCTCGGCCTGGTCGTGATCTTCATCTACTACGGCCTGCTCGAGCTGGCCGAGACGCTCACCAAGGGCGACCACTTCTCACCCGTCTGGGCCCGCTGGTTCCCGAACATCGTCCTGGGCGCGCTCGGGCTGGTGCTCCTGTGGCGCCGCGAGCGCGCGAGCGGGGCCGCGCTCGCGATTCCGGCCGCCTTCGATCGCTTCTGGCAGTGGCTCGCGCGCCCGAAAACCACGGCGCCGCAAAGCGGGCCGCGCGTCCTGGTGGTGATTCGCATCCCCAGGCTGCCCTTGCCGCCGCGCCCGCGATTGCTCGATCTGTACGTCGGGTCGCAGTATCTGCGCGTCGCGGGACTCGCCTTCCTCGCGTTCCTGGGGCTGTACTACATCGGCACGGTCATCGACCTGTCCGACAAGGTCGCCAAAGGCCAGGCGACGGTCAGCATCCTCGCGCAGTTCCTGTTCTACTCGACGCCGCAGTTCATGGCGTACGTCATCCCGACGGCGACGCTCGTCGCGGTGCTCGCGACGATTGGCGGCCTCACGCGCTCGAGCGAGCTCACGGTGATGCGGGCGTGCGGCGTGAGCCTGTATCGCGCGGCGCTCCCGCTGCTGGTCCTCGCGATCATCTGGAGCGGCGTCCTCTTCCTCATGCAGGAGCACGTCATCGTCAAGGCCCAGCGCAAGGCCGACGTGCTGAGCGACATCATCCACGGCCGGCCGGCGCGCACGGTGGACGTCGCGAACCGGCAGTGGCTGGCGAGCAAGAACGGCAGGCTCTACTACTACCTCGCGTACGACCCGCGGCGGTCCACGCTCTTCGACGTATCGGTCTTCGACACCGTGAACGCGCCGTACCGGCTGTCCGCGCACACCTTCGCGACGCGCGCGATCTATCGCCGGACGCAGAGCGCGCTGCAGATGGAAACCGGCTGGGTCCAGCGATTTCAGAACAAGGCGCCGGCGTCGCGCGAGACCTTCACGCAGCGTCCGCTGGCACTGGGCGACGAGATCGATTTCAACACCGCGCAGGTCGAAGCCGACGCGATGACGTTCGGCGAGCTCCGCAACTACATCCGCCGGGTCGGGGCGAGCGGCATCAGCGTGTCGCAACAGGAAGTGAACCTGCAGAAGAAGCTCGCGTTCCCCGCCGTCACGCTCGTCATGACGCTGCTCGGCGTCCCGTTTGGCGTCACGACGGGCCGGCGCGGCGCGCTCTACGGCATCGGCCTCGCGCTCGTGCTCGCGCTCGGCTACTGGCTGCTGATGACGGTGTTCATCGCGATGGGCACCGCGGCGGTGCTCCCGGCGCCGCTGGCGGCGTGGGCCGCCAACATCCTCTTTCTCGCGGGCGCCGCGTACCTGACGCTCACCGCTCGAACGTAGGCGGCAGGCCGCCGGCGTCGGCCGGCGCCTTGCTCAACGCGATCGACTCGAGCGTGAGCGTCCCGCGCGTGCCGGGCGTGGCGTTGAGCGTATCGATGACGAACAGCAGGCTGCGCACGCGCGCGGCCGTCGGCCGCAGGATCGAACTGACCCCGGCCGGCTCGAAATCCTGGAGCGAGACGGCGATCGCCCGCGCGGTCGTGTCGACGTAGACAGACCGGCGCCAGCGCTGGCCGCCGAGCAGCCGCACCTGCACCGACACGCGCATCGGCCGGTCGGCGCGCGCGATGAAGCGCACGCCATCGAACGCATCGGGCCCTTCGACTTCCGATACCGCCGCCGCGTACTGTCCAGCGGGCGCGCCCGATCCGAGCGCGAACGCCAGCGAGAGCTGCTGCGGATTCATCGAGAGCTCGGCCGTCGAGGCCGCGTCGTGCTCCGTCCGCCATCCACGATCGGCCGCGAGCGCGACGACGGCGGGCGCGGCGACTGGCGGCGGCGCGACGTCGATGCTCACCGGTCCCGCGTAGATCGGATTCGAGACGATCCACGGCATGCCGTTCCCGGGCAGGTACGCCTCCACGCGGTAGGCGCCCGGCGAGGGCGGTCCCACGAACTCGACGCTCCCCTTCCCTCTGGCGATGACGGCGCCGCCGCGAAGCAGCGTGAGATCGGCGCCGCCCGCACTGCTCACGGCTGCGTGCATGCGCATCGGACCCATGTTCGGCAGCCGTCCGCCCATGATGGTGGTCGTGCCGCTTTGATCGGCGGCGAACTCGAAGACGCCCGGCGTGGCGAAGCCGCGCACCACGGTGTACGTGCGGCCGTGCTCGAGCGCGTCGAGGATCCGCGTCGCGTCGGTCGCGGCATCACCGGTCAGCGCGTCAACGACCACCGCCTGCACGAGCGTGCGGAACATGTCTTCGTAGCGCGGCCTGGCGATGATCGTCGCGGGCCGCGGCTCGCCCGCCTTCCGCCAGTCGAACCGCGCGTGCGCGTCGGCGCCCGCCAGCGTCACGATCGGGCGCAGCTGGCTCGCGGCGTCCCACCGCTGCAGCGTCCGGCTCGGCCGCCCGAACAGCGAGGCGACCGATTCGGCCGGCCGCACGATCGATCGCAGCGCGGCCCAGATCAACCGCTCCGGCGTTTCGTCCCGCCACTCGGAATCCGCGTTGAGCCACTCGACGCCGTCGTACGCGACGTTCCAATCCCGCCAGCGCAGATCGGCATTCGGCGAATCCGGATGCGCGACGACGGCCCAGCCGCCCAGGCGGTGGATGTCGTCGACGACATCGCGCGCTTCCCCCGCGAGCGGATACGGCGCCGGCCGGTCGAGCCCGAGCGCGACGACGTGCCCGGCGAGCGTGTTGATTTCCACGGCGTCGATCGTGAGCACACCGTGGCGGTACGTGGGGGGATCGGGCGCGCGCGTCGCGTCGCCGTGATCGGTGAGGACAACGAAGCGCAGGCCCGCGCGCGCGGCGGCCGCCGCGATCTCATCTGGCGTGCCCGATCCGTCGGAGCGCGCGGAGTGGACGTGGTACGCCCCAAAAACAAGATTCGGCGGCACGGTCCCGTCGAGCGAGATCGCTCGGGGCGGAAGCGTGACGCCGACATAACACGTGAGGGCGGCCGCCAGGGCCGCCATCACGAGCAACGCTGTTCGAAGGAAGCGCGACAAATCGCGTCCTCCCGAGGGTGTCTAGAGGCCCGCGTCAGCGCGCAGCGCGCTCGCGCGGTCGGTCCGCTCCCACGTGAACTCCGGCTCCGACCGGCCGAAGTGGCCGAACGCCGCCGTCTTGCGGTAGATCGGGCGTCGCAAATCGAGCGCCTCGATGATGCCGCGCGGCGTGAGCTTGAAGTGGCTGCGCACGAGCTCGACGAGCTTGTCGTCCGCGACGCGTCCCGTCCCGCTGGTGTCGACCAGAATCGACACCGGCTCGGCCACGCCAATCGCGTAGGCCAGCTGCACGAGCGCGCGATCCGCAAGCCCCGCCGAGACGACGTTCTTCGCGATGTAGCGCGCCAGATAGCAGGCCGATCGGTCGACCTTGGTGGGATCTTTGCCCGAGAACGCGCCGCCGCCGTGCGGCGCCGCGCCGCCGTAGGTGTCGACGATGATCTTGCGTCCGGTGACGCCGGCGTCGCCGTGCGGCCCGCCGGTGACGAACCGGCCGGTCGGGTTGACGTAGATCTTGGTCTTCTTGTCGACGAGCTCGGCGGGAATGACCTTGTGGATGATGCGCTCGATGAGGTCTTCGCGGATCGTGTCCTGCGTGACCGTCGGGCTGTGCTGCGTCGACAGCACGATGGCGTCGATGCGCACCGGCCGCTGGCCTTCGTACTCGACCGTGACCTGCGACTTGCCGTCCGGCCGGAGGTAGTCGACGACGCCCGTGCGGCGCAGCTCGGACAGCCCGCGCACGAGCTTGTGCGCGAGCATGATCGGCAGCGGCATGAGCTCGGGCGTTTCCGTGCAGGCGAACCCGAACATCAGGCCCTGGTCCCCTGCCCCGCCGGTATCGACGCCCTGGCCGATGTCGCGCGATTGTTCGTGGATCGAGGAGAGCACGGAGCACGTTTCGTAGTCGAAGCCGTACTTCGCGCGCGTGTAGCCGACGTCCTTGATGACCTCGCGGACGATCTTCTGGAAATCGACGTAGCAGTTGGTGGTGATCTCGCCGGCAATGATGGCCAGCCCCGTCGTCACGAGCGTTTCGCACGCGACGCGGGCGACCGGATCCTGAGCGAGGATGGAATCGAGAATGCCGTCGGAAATCTGATCGGCGATTTTGTCGGGATGACCTTCGGTGACTGACTCGGACGTGAACAAATGGCGGCCGTTGCGCCCCATGGAACGACTCCTTACACGCGGGGTCTAACGGGCACCCGCGGAACAGCTAAGACTACTAGAGCCGCGAACGGCGGTCAAATTGCGCGCTACGCGCGCGGATGGAAGCGATCGTAGACCTGGCGCAGCCGCGCTTCGAGAACGTGCGTGTAGATTTGCGTCGTCGACAGATCGGCGTGGCCGAGCATCGCTTGAATCGCGCGCAGATCGGCGCCGCGCTCGAGCAGATGCGTCGCGAACGAGTGCCGCAGCACGTGCGGGCTGAGACGGCCGCGCACGCCGGCGCGGCGCCCGCAGGCCTTGAGGATTTTCCAGAAGCCGAGCCGCGACAGCTTGGCGCCGCCGCGCGCGTTGACGAAGACCCACGGGCTCGCCTTCTTCTTGAGGAGCACGGGCCGCGCCTCGGCGATGTACCGCTGCACCCACTCCGCGGCGGTGTCGCCGATCGGCACGATGCGCTCCTTGCTGCCCTTCCCCACGCACTTGAGATAGCCCTCGTTCGGGCGCAGATCGGAGAGGCGCAAGCCGACGAGCTCGGACACGCGCAGGCCGGTCGCGTAGAGCACTTCGATCAGCGCGCGATCGCGCAGGCCTTTCGGCGTCGTGACGTCGGGCGCCTGGAGCAGCGCGTCGATGTCTTCGAGCGCGAGCGAATGCGGCAGGGACGAGAGCGTGCGCGGCGCGTGGAGATCGTCGGCCGGGTTCTGCGCGATATCGCCAGCCATGCGAAGAAAGCGATAGAACCCGCGGACGGTTGCGACCAGGCGCGCGGTGGACGTCGGCGACAGGCCGCCGGCCATCAGCTCGCGGACGAACGCCTCCAGATCGGCGCGGTCCAGCGCCTCGAGCGGACGCTCGCGCGCGGCGGCAAACGCGGCCAGCTTCGCCAGGTCGCGCCGATAGGCCTCGACCGTGTTGGCGGCCATCCGGCGCTCGTCCTCGACGTGCCTGAGGTACCGCACGATGGACACGTCGAAATCATACCGGGAGTGTTTTTACGTTTTGCGTAAAAACACTCCCGGTATCTTTTCAACCGATTGCAGTCGTGACCCTAACTGAGTACCCTTAGCAGCCTTCAGCGGGCTCGTCATGCCGTACCATTCGAAGTGGCAAGATCTCCCAACAGAAGCCATTAACCCGGCGACGCTCGGCATCGACCGCATGTCGGTGCTCGACATGGTGGACCTGGTCAGCACCGAGGATCGCCGCGTCGTGGCCGCCGTGCACCGCGAGCGCGAGCGCATTGCGCACGGCGTCGAGATCATCGCCGGCGCCCTCAAGAAGGGCGGCCGGCTGTTCCTCGTGGGCGCCGGCACGAGCGGCCGGCTCGGCGTCGTCGAGGCGGCCGAAATGCCGCCGACGTTCGGCACGCCGCCCAAGCTCGTGCAAGCCATCATGGCGGGCGGCCAGGAGGCGGTGTTTCGCGCGCGCGAGGGCGTGGAAGACAACTTCGAAGAGGGCGCGCGGAGCGTCGCGCGGCTGCGCATCTCGAAGCGCGACGTGATCATCGGCGTCTCGGCGAGCGGCATGACGCAGTTCGTGCGCGGCGCGCTCACCGGCGCGCGCAAGAAAAACGCGCGCATCATTTTCGTCACATGCTGGCCGGGCACGGAGCTGCAGAACTTCGTCGATCTGATCATCGGCCCGGCGGTCGGCCCTGAAGTCATCGCCGGGTCCACGCGCCTGAAGGCGGGCACCGCGACCAAGATGGTGCTCAACATGCTCACCACCCTCGCGATGATCAAGATCGGCAAGACCTACGGCAATCTGATGGTCGACGTGCAGACCGGATCGGACAAGCTGCGCGATCGCGCGCAGCGCATCGTCGCGATGGTGACCGGCATCACGCCCGAAGAATCGGCCGAGCTGCTCCGCGACGCGAAGTGGAACGTGAAAGCCGCCATCGTCATGAAGAAGGCGGGACTCTCCTACTCGCAAGCGCTGCGGCGCCTCAAACGCGCGGAGGATTCGATCCGCGAGGCGCTCGGCGAGAATCTCGAACCGACGCTCAAGAAGCTGCTCGCCTCCAAGAAAGAGACGACCTAGAGCTCCCGGCCCGCGTCTCGATCCAGCACGACCACGACATTCGGATGCAGCTGCAGCAGTGACGCGGGCACGCGCGTCGTCACCGGTCCCGTCAGCGCGCGCCGCACGATCGCCGCTTTCGCGCGTCCGGTCGCGAGCAAGACGACGCCGCGCGCGCTCAAGATCGTCCCGATGCCCATCGACAAAGCGCGGCGAGGCACGCGGCGCACGTTGCCGTCGAAGATCCACGCGTTCGCGCGGCGTGTCGCCGGCCGTAGCGTCGCGAGATGCGTCCGCGGCGCGAGCGCGGCCGCCGGCTCGTTGAAGCCCAGGTGCCCGTTGCCGCCGATCCCCAGCAGCACCAGGTCGAGGCCGCCGACCGCGGAGAGCCGGCGCTCGTAGCGTCGCGCCTCACGGCCGAGATCGCGCGCGCCGCCGTTCAGAAACTCGATACGCTCCGGCGCGATGTTCACCTCATCGAAGAGGTGGCGCCGCATGAACGCGTGGTAGCTGCGCGGGTCGCGCGGGCCAAGACCCGCGAACTCGTCGAGATTGAACGTCGTCGCGCGGCTGAAATCGGCGCGGCCCTGCCGGTGCAGGCGCACGAGCTCGCGATACAACGGAATCGGCGTGCGGCCGGTCGGCAGGCCCAGCACGATCTCCGGCCAGGCTCGCAGTGTGCGCACGAGGAAATCCGCCAGGCCGAGCGATGCAGCCTCGGCGGACGGATGAATGACCACGCGGAGCATCTACTGCCCGTCCATGTAGGCCGGCACCACCGCGTGGCCCGCCGCCAGGGCGAGCGCCAGGTGGACGGCGCCGCGCGCCGGCTCAACGGTGAGCGGTCGCGCGGAGGCCTTCGGCAGCGTCGTAGCGAGCCGCGCCACGACGCCGGCCGCCAGACGCGGCACCGCGCGGAACATGCCGCCTGACAGAATCACCGGACACGCCCCGAGACCGAGACGGGAGGCGACCGACGTCGCCGCGGCGGCGAGCTCTCCCGCGCCGGTGTCGATGATCTGCAGCGCGATCGCGTCGGCGTCGTCGGCGGCCGCTTGCACCAGCACGCCGAGCGTCGCAATCGCCGACGGCCGCGCGCCGCCGTAGTAAATCTGGTGGACGAGATCCTGGGCGCGCCCCACACCGTAGTGCTGGAGCACGCGCGCGGTGAGCGACGTGGCCGGCCCTCGCCCATCCGACGCGCGGACGACGGCCTGGAGCGCCTGCCGGCCCAGCCAATACCCGCTGCCTTCGTCGCCGAGCATGTGGCCCCAGCCGCCGGACCGCGCGGCGCGGCCCTCGGTGTCGCGGCCGTAGGCAATCGACCCCGTGCCCGCGACGATGACGACGCCCGCTTGTCCCGGCGCGCCCGCCTCGAGGGCGATGAGCGCGTCGTTGACGACGAGCAGATCGGCCTTCTGTCCGATGCGCGTGAGGATCGCACGGATCGCCGCGACGTCTTCGGGGCGATCGACGCCGGCCATCCCGCAGCAGATCGCGCTCGGCCGGATGGCGCGATCGCGGCCGATTGCTTCGGCCATCACGGCGTGCAGGGCCTTTTCGACTTCGAGCTCGCCGTTGGCCTGGAGGTTCGCCCCCGCCCCTCGCGCTTCCGCGAGGACCGTCCCGTGCTCGTCCGCGAGCTGGCAGACCGTCTTCGTGCCGCCCGCGTCGATGCCGATGACGAACATAGGCGAGAGCGTATCGCATTTCCGATTGACACCTCCGCGCACGCTGCTTACGCTGGGAAGATCTCATGTTGCGTGCAAGTCGATTCATCCTGACGTCCGCGGTCCTGCTCGTCTCTCTCCCCTTCGCTCAGTCGTCGGTCGTTGGCGCGCGCGGGCCGCGCGAGGAGACGCGAGCGTTGTGGGTGGAGCGCACCGCGCTGCTCTCGCCCAACGCGATCACCGCGATGGTCAACGCCGCCAAGGGCGGCGGCTTCAACACGATCTTCGTCCAGGTGCGTGCACTCGGCGAGGCGTTCTACGACAGCGCGATCGACCCGCGCGCGACCAGCCTCGACGCGCAGCCCGCGTCGTTCGATCCGCTCGCCACCGCGATCGAGACGGGTCATCGCGCGGGCCTGCAGGTGCACGCGTGGATCAACGTCAACTTCGTCGCGAGCGCGGCCACCCTGCCCCGCTCGCGGAGCCACGTCGTGTTCCGCCATCCCGAGTGGTTGATGGTGCCCAACGCGCTGGCGGCCTCGCTGCGCAACATCGATCCGCAATCGCCGGAATACGTCGCGGCGCTCGCGCGCTGGACGCGCGGGCAGTCGGCCAGCGTTGAAGGGCTGTACCTGTCGCCGGCGACCGAGCAGGCGCAGGACTACACGACCAGCGTCGTCACCGAGATCGCGACCAAGTACGCGGTCGACGGCATCCACCTCGACTATTTGCGCTTCCCCACCGACGCGTTCGATTACAGCCGGGCGACGCTCGCCGCGTTTCGGTTGCAGCACGCGGCGGCCGCGCCAGCCGCCGAGCGCCAGCGTCTCGACGCGCGCGCGGTCAACGAGCCCGCGGTGTGGACGGCGTTTCTTCCTGAAGGCTGGACGACGTACCGCCGCGATCGGCTGACCACGCTTGCGACGCGGCTCGTCTCGAGCGTGCGCAAGGCGCGCCCGCAGGCGCTCCTGTCCGTCGCCGTCGGCAAGAGCGCCGACGAAGCGGCCGCGTATCGCTTCCAGGATTGGCGCAGCTGGGGCGCCGCAGAAACGTTCGACGCGTTGTGCCCGATGATCTACACCGAGGACGCCCAGGAATTCGCCGACCTGCTCGCAAAGGCGCGCCCCGCCGCCGGGCCCACGCCGCTCTGGGTCGGCGTCGGCGCGTATAAACTGCCGGTGGCCGGCACGGCCGATCGGCTCAAAGCGATCCGCCGCGCCGGCGCGGCCGGCTTCGTCCTTTTCTCGTACGACAACCTCACGAACGCTCCGGGACGCCCGTCGGACTACCTCGCGGCGCTTCGCCCGTTCCTCGTCGAACCGCCTGCCGGCGACGGCCTATTGCGCTAGCCGATGTCCGGCGACGCGCCGCTTGCCGCCGACGCCGCGCGCATGAGCGCGGCGCGCTTCGTCATCACCTCGGGTCTCGACGCGCGCGCCTATCCGGCGTCGGTCATCGAAGTGGGGCGCGCACACGGACCGATCTGGCGTGAAGCGTTCGGGCGCCTGAGCTACGACGCGGGCGCGCGCCCCGCGAAGCTTGGGACGATCTTCGATCTCGCATCGCTGACGAAGGTCATCGCGACGACCACGCTCGTGATGCGCGCGGTCCGCGAGGGTCGGCTGTCGCTCGACACGCGCGTCGCGGACCGGCTCGCCTCCTGGCGCGGCGCCGATCGCGCCGGCGTGACCGTTCGCCAGCTCCTCGATCATTCGTCCGGACTCCCCGCGCACGCGCGGCTCTGGGAGCACGCGCGCGGCCGCGCGGAGTTCGAGCCGGCGATCGCTCGACTGCCGATCGAGCGCGCGCCGGGCTCGGCGGCCGTGTACTCGGACGTCGGGTTCATGCTGCTGGGGTTCCTGCTGGAAGACGCCGGCCGGGCACCGCTCGATCAGCAGTTCGGAACCATCGCGTCCACGATGAACGGCGAGATCCGCTATCTGCCGCCGCCCGAGTGGCGCGAGTGGACGGCGCCCACGGAAACCGATGCGTGGCGCGGGCGCGTGCTGCAAGGCGAAGTGCACGACGAGAACGCGGCCGCCCTCGGCGGCGTC